>JAJKIR010000112.1 GCA_021154325.1 Gemmatimonas sp. | reverse complement strand
CCCAGCTCAGCTCGAATAGCTGCCCATCGCTGAGAGAGCGCCAGTCGGCGGGATACGCGCGCACGCGGCGGACAGCGGTGTCGCTCTCGAATACGAGCGATGGCGAAGTACGGCGATCGAACGGCATCGCTGGTAGCTCATAGACGCGCCACAACGTGCCGTCGACCTGAAGCTGTCTGGCGGTCCGCTGCGCTTCGCGGAGCAGGCTGGCCATCGGTGCATGCTCAGCCATGTGGGTGCGAGAAAAATCGTCGACAGTCGATGGTCGCGCAAGCCAATCCTATTCGATGAGCCGTCGGGGTGCTGGCGCAGGGTCCGCCGTGTCACACCACGAGCGCAATTCATCCACGCTCGCATTCGCCCAATCGTTAGGCGCCGCAGGAACCGGAGCTAATCGGCGCCGTTCCCCATCCTCCGACTCGAAGGCGAGCCAGCCTTTGGACATATTCACGCGGAGCTGCACGCGTGACTCGAGAGACCGACGACGCTCGCGTATGCCCGGTGGCGGTCCGGCGTCGCGCCCTCGACGTTCCGCTAGCGTCGGGTACACGGCCCACACCTTCCAGCGACGCCCACGTTTGTCTGTGAACTCGCGAAGGGCCATCGCTAGTGAGCGAGCGGCTTGGCCAATTGCACCAAAGTCGCCAACTCCGCCACGGGTTTTTGCCGCAGGAACTCGGCGGTGGGAACGGCGTCGGCGGCGAGATCGAGAAATCGCATCTCAGCGTCATCGCTCGTGAAGAGGAGACCGGTACCAGGCAACCTTGGCACATAAGCCGTGCTCGCGGTCTCACTGGTAATCGGAATGACGCGCCACCGGGCGCCCTGGGCTGAAAAGTTGATCGCGCTCATCGGTCCCACTATACGAGTTGACGCAGACGAGATCCCAGAATGAAGGAGAGCGTTGTGTCGCGCATCTTTCGATACTGCTCGGCGATGTAGGCCCGCAGCGCCTGCACCCCTTGGGGCGACCGGTCTTCGCCGAGTGACAGAGCATGCCGATGGATGGAGGCATCATAGCGCCCCGTCAGTAGCCATTGCGGGTCCACGCCGAACTCGTGAACTATTGCAGCAACTACGTCGATGAGGAACGTCACGTCGATGATCTGTTGTTGCTCGTTGATGAGCAGACTGAGACTCCCGCGGTCGAGGGCGAGAGTATCCTCAAGGTCATTGAGCCGGGCCGCCGGGTGTTGCGCCATTACGGCGCGCAAGCGCTCGGCAATTGCTTCGACGGCGGGATCGTTTGGGGGCAGCGGCAAGGCTTTCTCCGCTCGGCGGGTAGGAGCGAAAACCATGCACAGAATTGCAAGATTGGTGCTGGGAGGTCTCGAGAGCCCGTACAGTCAAATGTGACCGCGCGCACATTTCACGACTCGGCGCTCAGCTGGCGTCGTTAGGCTCGTTACCCTTCAGGGGCCATTGCCCACGGTGCTAGTTGCCGCTGAACACGTCCTGCACGTTCACCGAAACGATCGTTCCGCCAAAGCCATTCGGCATGACCGACGTCGCCAGGAGCGCGCGGTCCAGCTTCGTCCGCTGGTGCGTGTGCGCATAGTGCACGACGCGATGGCCGATGAACTGGCCGATGAACGCTCCGGCGACGACGTCGGAGGCCCAGTGCTGGTTGAGGTACATGCGCGTGAGCCCTGGAATCATCGCGAAGCCGTAGAGCAGCGGCGCCGCGTAGGGAGTCGCGCTCGGATGCCGGAGCTGGATCTCGCCGAGCAGCGACGCGGCCGTCGCGAAACCGACCGCGGCGTGCAGGGATGGAAAGGCGCGGTTTTCGAACTTCGTAAATCCAGCTCCGAAGTTGAAGTTGAAGGCGTCGTCCTGGGACACGCGCGGGCGGGCGCGGCCGAGGGGACCACGGATCGCCTGGCTGATGACGTCGGTGAGGAGGAGCGCCTCTGTCCAGTGCAGCCCCACGTCCGCGGTCGTCTGTGAGTGCGCGAGCCGACCGACGCCATAGGTGAGGACACTTGCGATGGTGAGCGGTGTCTCGTTGATGCGCGTCAGATCGCTGACGGTGGAGTCCAGCGAAGAGCTCCCCCGGACGTGAGGCGACTGCACGTAGTGCGCGATTCGCTCGTCGAAGACCGCGACGGCTCCCGAGACGACAAGAGCGGCAGCCACCGGTACGAGGTCATGGCGCGTGAAGAAGGTCTTCTGCGCCCGGCCGCTGTCGGGAAAGCCCGCCGCTCGCACTCCAAGCCGCGGTGGTTGCGCGAACGCTAAACTGGAATCCTGGGCCTCGGCCGCAATGCGCGGCGTGGCAAGAAGGAGGATCGCGAGGGCGATCCGCGAAAGTCGGGGGTTTGTCATGGTCGTTCCGATCGCAGTGTCACAGCGCGACGCGCACGGGGTGGCGCGCCGAATCGGTGCTCACACTGGCAGAACGCAGGCCAGAATTGCCCGAGCCTGCTGATCGCCGGCCCGCGGATTTTACCGGGCGTCGGGCTCCTCGCCGTCCTTCGGCATCGGGATGCCACGAATGGGTGTCGTGCGGATCACCGGCTGCGCGGCACGGCAGTACAGCTCCATGCGGTCGGGTGCCGCCTGCTCCCAATCACGCGGGGCCGGCACCAACCGCCGGCGCTCCCCGTCAGACTCGAAGGTCAGCCAGCCCTTCTGCATGTCGGCGCCGAGGACCGATCCCTGGGACGGTGTCGTGCTCCACACCATCCAGCGGGTACCCTTGGAATCCGTGAACTCGCGCTGCGCCATGAGGAAAAATGAGTGGTGGTGAATGCGACTCCAGGCGAGCGCCGGCGCCCGCCTAACGAGCTGGATGACGGGTGTCCTCCTTTGGTAAGGCGGGCTCGCCGCCCGCGGGCGCCGTCGCGCGATCGTGATCCGCCCTGATCTTTCGCCGCAGGGAAACCGCTTCCTTGGCTGCCTCCGTCGCGAGCGCGAGCGACTCTTCCACGCGGATCAACTCGCCGGTGTCCAGTCGCGCCGCGTCGGGGGTCTCGCAGACCTCCTCCAGCGTGCGATCCAGCTGTTGCTCCGCTTTCTCGAGCTGCGGCCTGAGCGAGTCGGCGGCCACGGGTGCAGCAGGCTTCGCGTCGGCCGGAGCTCGGGTGCGAGCGGTTTGTGGTACGGCCTTGCCGCAGAGGGCAATGAGCTCCTCGATCGGCATCGTTTCCCAGTCCGCAGGGACGGGAGCGAGACGCCGTTTTTCCTGCGGCGACTCGAAGACGAGCCAACCCTCGCGATAGGCTTCGGGGAGGTAATGGTCGCGCGACACCGCGTCGCTGCCTCGCGGCGTGAGGAACACCTTCCACTCCGTACCTGCCTCGTCGCGGAATTGTCTCATGGTGGGGCTCGCCGCCTTTGTACGGGTCGTGACTCTCGTCACGAAAGAACCGCGCCAAGCCCGTGCTCGCCTGCGGATGGCGGGATACTGAGCCCTTCCTTCGCGCTGGGTCGAAATCTGCATGGGCTCGTCACGGCAGTAGTTGACAATGCACTCGTTCGGGAGAGAGAGGAGATGCCGGTTCGCGAGTTCACCGATAGCGCCGGGCGCGAGTGGCGGGCATGGGACGTGTCGCCGGATGACCTGAGCCCGAAAACAAAGGACGAGGACTACCTGGCACAGCTGTACCACACGGGTTGGATCGTCTTCGAGACGAAGGGCGGCGACGACAAGCGCCGTCTGTATCCCATCCCGAAAGGATGGAGCGAGCTACCGGAAGCGGAGCTCGCGGTGCTCCTTCAGAAGGCCGAGGTCGTGCCCCGCCGCAAGCTGCGGACGGAGAAGGAATCGCATGGTCAGGCCGCCGCGGACGAGGTGCAGCGCGCGGCCGAGTTCAGCCAGACATCCGTGGACGAGCCGGAGAAGGCGCGGGAGCTGGCGAAGAACGAGACGCCCGACGTCACGGACCTGAACGCTCTGCGCACGTTCCGCTATCCGGGCGGCCGGATCTGGGTCGCGTGCGTCATGCAGGATTCGGGTTCCTCGCCGCCGGTGCTCCGTTTCACCGCCGGGTCCCGAAACGTCGATCTCGCGGCCTGGCCGAAGGACTGGGTCGACTACGCGGACGAGCAGCTCGTCGAGTTGCTGCGGAAGGCGGGGAAGCGCAAGCCCGGCGCGAGCGCCGCCGACGGCCCGCGGCGTCGCTGGGACGATCAGCCGCGAGCGTGATCTGACGGGGGGCGTTGTGCAGGCGTTGCTCGATCGTCAATAGCGAGGCCCTGCAACACAATGCCATGCGCGAACGGAGATTCAAGGACGCAAACGGAACGGAGTGGCGCGCCTACGTCGTCATCACGGCGCCGAAGGTGGCGCCGTTCCAGCAGCCGATGTCGGCGCAGTTTCGCCCCGTACGCTCGTCACTCGCCTTCGACAGCGAGAACGAGCGGCGGCGTTTGACGCCGGCGCCGTTCGGGTGGGAAGACGTCGCCCCGGCGGAGCTCGAGCGGCTGCTGCATCAGGCGATGACAGTCACGATCCGGCTGGCCGAGCCGCCGCGGCCCTCGGGGTCGCAATGAGCAAGTTGTCATCGCCTTTTGCTGTCGTGCCGCACCCCGCACATCGCTCCCTCGACCGTTAGGCATCTCCGTCGGAGACGGACAAATCGCCCGCGGCATTCTGTCCGCGGCGAATCGCCTTCCGATCGTGCACTCCGCCAGCGCACAATCTGAACGTCACCCCGCGGAGTCGGTCACGACAATGCCTAACTATAGGCGGCATCGTGCGTTGACCCACTGTCTAGTGAACGGGTGACAGGGCGCACTTCGTGCTCGTCACCCTTTTGATCAGCGCGACTATCACTCCCGTCGCGCCACATCATTCACAAGGGCCCCATGCTTTTGCTTCGTCGTGGCTTCTCCATGCTGGAGCTGCTCGTCGTGCTGGTCATCACGGGTGTGGTGACGGGACTGTCGATGAGCCGCTTCTCGGCACTGCTGGCGCACGAGCGCGTGGCCAAGGCGTCGGTCGGCATCGCCAACGATATCCGTACCGGCTTCGCCATTCCCGGCCGCATCCGGCGTCCGGTGCGCATCACCGTCGACACGGCGGGGATGCAGCTCGTCATCACCGACCGCGCGCAGACGACGACGTACCGCAAGACCGCGTTCGGCTCCCGGTACAACCTCAAGAGCAGCAACGTCACCTTCTATCCGTCTTCGCCGCTCGAGATCTACCCGAACGGTTTCGCGTCGGACACGATGCTCATCACGCTCACGTCGAGCGGTATGACGCAACGTGTGCGCGTGTCGAAGACCGGCATGGTCCAGGTGAAGTGAGGCAATAATGATTTACTCATTCCAGTCCAGCCCAAC
The DNA here is from genome assembly GCA_021154325.1 of Gemmatimonas sp. Taxonomy (GTDB): domain Bacteria; phylum Gemmatimonadota; class Gemmatimonadetes; order Gemmatimonadales; family Gemmatimonadaceae; genus AG2. The sequence goes on along the minus strand of JAJKIR010000112.1, from coordinate 1,601 downwards.
CTCGCGTGCCGTTCCGCGCCCCCGGCGCGGTCTCTCGCTCGTCGAGATGATGGTTGCCGTGATGATCCTCGGGGTCACGATGACCTTCGTCGGCCACATCTCCACCGGCATCGCGCAGAGCAACCGCAAGAGCGACATCATCGCCAAGCGCACCTTCGCCATGCAGCAGCAGACGAACGTCGTCGGGGCGCTGCCGTTCGCGAGCCTGACGGCGACCATCCTGCCGCCGACGAAGAATTTCACGCTCGGCGACTTCACCTACACGCGTCGCGTCTCGATCACGACCGCCGGCAGCGTGAGCATCGGCCAGACGGCGAGGATCGCGATCACGATCGTGCCGCAGACCGGCATCCCTGCCGACACGCTCCTCAAGGAATCGCTCACCATGTACCGCAGCAGCCCGATCTGCGGTACGTCGCTGGGTGTCGTGACCTGCTGACGGAGCACCTATGATTCGACTCTTCTCATCTTCGGCTCGGCGCCGCGCCGGCTTCACGCTCACGGAAATCATCGTCTGCGTGGTCATCCTCGGCATTCTCGGCACCGCGCTCACGCGCCTCATGCTCGCCCAGAGCCGGCTCTACGCACTGCAGCGCGCGAAGCGCGATGCACGCGCTATCGGCCGGACCTCGATGAACCTGCTCTTCTCCGACCTGCGCATGGTGCACGACGGCGCCGACGCGCCGGGCAGCGTGATGCTCGCATCGCCCAACAGCCTGAGCGTCAAGGTACCGTATGCAGTGGGGCTCGTCTGCGGCAACGCGTCGCCGAACACCGTGGTCAGCATGTTCCCGCTCGACTCGGCGGCCAGGGCAATGTCCAAGTACGCCGGCTATGCGTGGCGCAATCGCGCCACGAAGCAGTACACCTACGTGCCGGTGGTCGACACGGTCGGCAACGCGCCAGTCACGCCGTCGGGCTCAGCATCCGTCTGCACGTCCACCGCGAAGATCAAGTCCGACACCGTCAGTGGCCGCGCGTGGGGTCCGGTGGACGTCAAGCCGCAGTCCGTGCCGGCGGGCACGCAGCCGGGAGCGCCCGTCTTCTTCTTTCAGAACGTTCTCTATTTCTTCGGCAACTCGACCAGCAATCCCGGTCGCGTCGGGCTCTTCCGCCGCATCGAGGGTCGCACCGCCGAGGAGCTCACCGCACCGTTCGACGCGAGCGCCCGCTTCAAGTTCTTTGTGCGCAACGTCGATACGTCGACGGTGACGCCACCGGCCGTTCTCGACAGTCTCGTCGGCGTCTCGATGGTGCTGACGGGTTCCAGCTCCGCGACGATGGCGGGGCGCGCGGCAGAGAAGTCGAGGATGGAAACCGCCGTGCTCTTCCGAAACCATCCTGGCTTCTAATCGGGCCGTGGAGAATATCGTTATGCAACGCATACAGAATCGCGCGGGGTTCGCGCTGCCGTTGGTGGTGATCTTTCTCGTCGTGCTCAGCTTCGCGCTGGCCGCGGGTCTCGCCGCGACGGCCGCCGAGGGCGGCATGACGATCGCCCAGCGTGGCCAGAACCGCGCCTACTCCGTGGCCGAGCAAGGGCTGCAGATGTTCCTCATCAAGCGGGACAGCCTCTGTGGCCTCAACAGCTGGGCGACGTG
>JAJKIR010000111.1 GCA_021154325.1 Gemmatimonas sp. | reverse complement strand
TTGCGGTAGCGCTTGGGCCAGCGGACATGCCCGCGGGACTCGAAGACGAGCAGCTTCGTCTTCTTTCCGCCGTCGTCGAGCTTCCAGCGGTGCGTGATGTTCCGATGGATAACTACATAATCTCCCTGCATATATGGGAGGTCACCATAGACGGATTCTAGGGTGCCGGAGCCCTCCACGACGTACACGACTTCGTCAGCCTGCGAGTTTCGATAGAAGTGCGCGTCGATCTCGTCCGGCTCGACGTACAGCATCGCGATGTCACTGTTGAACAGCAGCGGAATCCGATCGAGCGTCGGGCTTCCACCCTTCTTCGCGCGCGCTGTGAGGAAGTGACGATGGCGAAGCGACGTGTCGTCGTCAGCTTCCCACGTGATGTCGCGAATCCGTCGCGCCGACTTCACGGTGGTCGGCGGGTAGGAGTGATAGAGCAGCGATGAGGTTCCTACGAACCCCTCGTGGCCCATCAACTCTTCGGCGTAAAGGCCGCCGTCAGGCCGACGGAAAACGGTGTGACGCTTTTTCGGGATGTCGCCCAAGCGATGATAGATGGGCATTCAAAGATTCCCTCGCAGCTCCTGCTCTTTCTCGATCGCTTCGAACAGCGCCTTGAAGTTCCCCTTCCCGAAGCTCTTCGCCCCTTTGCGCTGAATGATCTCGTAAAACAGCGTCGGGCGATCCTCCACCGGCTTCGTGAAGATCTGAAGCAGATAACCATCGGGGTCGCGGTCGACGAGGATGCCAAGCTCCTCGAGCGTATCGAGCGGCTCGTCGATCTTGCCGACGCGCTCCTGCAGCTCCCGGTAGTATGTGGTCGGCGCCTTGAGGAACTCGATCCCGCGATCGCGGAGGCCGGTCACGGTTTCGATGATGTCATCGGTCGCCAGCGCGAGGTGCTGCGCACCGGGACCTCGATAGAAGTCGAGGTACTCCTCGATCTGCGACTTCTTCTTGCCTGACGCGGGCTCGTTGATCGGGAACTTGATGCGATCGTTCCCGTTCGCCATGACCTTCGACATGAGCGACGAGTACTCCGTGCTGATGTCCTGATCGTCGAACGTGATCAGGTTTCGGAAGCCCATGACGTCGCCGTAGTACTGTACCCACCGATTCATCTGGCCGAGCTCCACGTTGCCGACGCAGTGGTCGACGAACTTGAGTCCGACCTCGGCTGGCTGAAACCGCGGGGTCACCGCGCGGAATCCGGGGAGGAACGTGCCCTTGTAGTTGCGACGCTCCACGAGCGAATGGATCGTGTCGCCGTAGGTGCCGATGGCAGCGATGACCACTTCGCCGGAATCATCGCGAATCACGCGCGGCTGCTCCTTCGGAATCGCTCCGCGCTCGACCGCGGTCGTGAACGCGTAGCGTGCATCGTCGACCCAGAGCGCGTAGTCCTTCACGCCATCGCCGTGCTTGTGCACGTGCTGCGCGACTGGCGACTCGGGCCCCAGCGCCGTCGTCAGGACGAGCCGGATCTTGCCTTGTTGGAGAAGGTAGCTCGCGCGGTCTCGCACACCCGTCTCGGGGCCGCGATAGGCGACGAGCTGGAAGCCGAACGCCGCGCGATAGAAATGACTCGCTTGCTTCGCGTTGCCGACGTAGAACTCGACGTAGTCGGTCCCGTTGATCGGGAACGCGTCGTGCGCGGTCTCAGCGGTAGGCAGGGTCTGCGTTGCCATGCAATCGTCCTCTCGGGGAGCCGGAGCGTTGCTGCAGGTGTTGCACGAGGTTCCGAACTCAAATCTAATCCACGCCCTCGCACCCGTCGCGCGCGAGACACATCTTCCCACCCGGCGACGTAAGCCCCTTGTCCGGGATCCACTGTTCCCGGTTCCCTGTTCCCCGTTCCCTCGAAATGTCCGAGCTGTCCGCGCTCGCCGCCGCGCTCGCCGGCCAATACGATGTCGAGCGTGAGATTGGCCGAGGCGGCATGGGGATCGTCTACCTCGCCCGGGACCTCAAACTCGATCGTCCGGTCGCCATCAAGACCCTGCCCGCCCATCTCGCCGGAAGCCCCGAGGTGCGCGAGCGCTTCCTGCGCGAAGCCCGCACCGCGGCGCACCTCTCCCATCCGAGCATCGTCCCCATTCACCGCGCGGACGAGATCGGCGGGCAGGTGTTTTTCGTCATGGGCTACGTGGACGGCGAGTCGCTCGCACAGCAGCTGGCCGAGCGTGGACGACCACCGTTCGCGCAGACGATGGCGCAGCTCCGCGATGTGGCGCTTGCCCTCGGATACGCCCACGCGCGCGGCGTCGTCCACCGCGACGTCAAGGCCGAGAACATTCTGATCGAGCGGGGGACCGGACGCGCTGTCGTGACGGATTTCGGCATCGCGCGCCTCGCCGAGTCCAAGCAGCTCACGGCGACCGGCCAGGTCCTCGGCACGGTTCACTACATGAGCCCCGAGCAGGTGTCGGGCGACGCGATCGATGGTCGGAGCGACGTCTACGCGTTAGGCGTCGTGGCGTTCCTCGCGCTGTCCGGCGCGTTCCCCTTCGACAGCGAGACGCCGTCCGCGGTGCTCGTCTCGCACGTGACACGCCCTGCTCCGAAGCTGCTCGATGCCGCGCCGGACGTCCCGCCGTCGCTCGCGGCGATCGTCGATCGCTGCCTGGCGAAGAACCCCGCCGACCGCTTCGAGACGAGTGGTGCACTCGCCGACGCGCTCGAGCGTGTGCAGGGCGACGCCAAGGCGGCGGACCGTAACCGCGTGGACAACGCGCGGACGCTCATCTCCGAGACGCAAGCGCAGTCGGTGTGGCGTCGAGCCGCAGAGCTCCAGGCGTACATGAGCTCGCAGCCGGCACCGCCGCTGCCGCAACCGAGTGCGCGCGCCGCACGCACACTGTCCGAATCGTCCGCATACCAACTCGCGGACGTGAAAGCGTCGGCGGTCGATGCGGGAATTCCGGAGACGTTCGTCCAGCAGGCGTTGCGAGAGCACGGCCTCCTCTCAGTCCCGGGAGGTGCGATCGTCCCCGCCAATCGGGACGCCGTTGCTACGCGTCGCACCGGTGCGTTGCCCGCAGTCGTCGTGAAGGATGGTCCGAAGCAGCCGGTCAACGTGTTCCTCGGCACCGCGACCCGCATTGTGGTGGAAGCGACGATCGATGGAGAGATGCCGGAGCGCGACTACGACCTCGTGCTCGACCTGATCCGCCGCGAGATCGGTGAGGTCGGACAGATTGGCTCGGTCGGGCGGACGTTCTCGTGGTCGGTCTCGAACCAGAACCGCAAGCTGCAGATCTCGGTGATGCCGCGCGGTGGCAAGACGACGGTTCGGATTGATGAGCAGCTCAGCAACATCGCGGGCGGCGTGTTCGGCGGCATCATGGGCGGCGGTGGCGCCGGCCTGGGTGGAATGATGATGGGCATCTTCGCCGGGGCTACTCACCAGCCGTTGCTTGGTGGCGCTGCCTGGCTGGCGACGATCGGCGTGTCGTTCGGCGCCGCACGCACGACGCTGCGCCACCTCGCGAAGAACAAGCACACGAAGCTGACGGAGATCGCGCACCTCATCGCGAACGAGATCGCGGAATCGACGGCGGCGGCAGAGCCGACGGATCCGAAGAGGCGGATTGGGTCTCGATAAGGCCGGGGACGGGCTATTCCAAGTCTTTCAGTCCCCGATACAACTCCAGCGCTTCCGGATTCGCAAGCGCGTCGGTGTTTTTCACGGGGCGGCCGTGGACCACGTCGCGCACTGCGAGCTCCGTGATCTTTCCGCTGATCGTCCGCGGAATGTCGGCGACCTGGACGATGACCTTCGGCACGTGATGCGGGCTCGCGTTGTCGCGGATCTGACGTCGAATACGAGTGCGCAACGCGTCGGTCAGAGACTCGTTAGGTGCGAGCCGTACGAACAGCACGACGCGGACGTCGATGGCACCATCGGTCACGACATCCTGGCCGATCACCAGACTCTCGATCACCTCCGGCAGCTGTTCCACCTGCCGATAGATCTCGGCGGTGCCGATTCGAACTCCGCCGGGGTTGAGCGTCGCGTCGCTGCGGCCGCTGATAATGACGCCATCGTGCTCCGTGAGCTGCGACCAGTCGCCATGGCGCCAGACGCCTGGATACGTCGCGAAGTAAGCGGCACGGTACTTCGATCCATCCGGGTCGTTCCAGAACGCCACCGGCATGCTGGGAAACGGCTTCGTGCAGACCAGCTCTCCCGGCATCCCGCGCACGGGGTGTCCCGTGTCGTCGAAGACATCGACGGCCATTCCCAGCCCGCGACACTGGATCTCGCCGCGCCAGACGGGACCTGCAGGATTACCTAATGCAAAGCATGAGATGATATCCGTACCACCGCTAATGCTCGACAGTTGCACGTCGTGCTTCACGTGGCGGTAGACGTAATCGAAGCTTGGCGGCGCGAGCGGGCTGCCGGTCGACAGAATGGCGCGCACCGAGTTGAGGTCGTGTTTGCGCGGCTCGACTTCGAGCTTCTCGGCCATCGCGAGATACTTCGCGCTCGTACCGAAGACGGTGAGTCGCTCCGCCTCAGCCATCGTCCATAGGCTGTCGTGTTCCGGCGCGAACGGCGCGCCGTCGTAGAGCACGATCGTCGCGCCAACGGCGAGCGAGCTCACGAGCCAGTTCCACATCATCCACCCACACGTCGTGAAGTAGAAGATGCGATCCTCGCGGCGCAGGTCGGTGTGCAGCACGAGCTCCTTGAGGTGCTGCAGCAGCGTCCCGCCGGCGCCGTGCACCATGCATTTCGGCAGGCCCGTGGTGCCTGACGAGTACATGATGTACAAGGGATGATCGAATGGGAGTCGGAGAAACCCGGGACTCGGGACTCGGGACTCGGGACTCGGCCGGGAAGCCATAAGCGCCGAGGAACTCTCCTCTACGGTAATAGCGTCCCGGCCGAGTCCCGATGTCCCGATGTCCCGAGTCCCGAGTCCCCGAAACGCCGACCACGAGATGAACTCCCCGGGCGTCTCGCCAGCTTGCGGGACTACGACAACACGCTGGATCGACCCGATCTCCCTAACGATCTCTCGCACCCGCGACAGCGAGTCGATCTCCTTCCCGGCATAGCGGTAGCCGCTGGCGCAGAAGAGCACCTTCGGCTCGATCTGGCCAAAGCGATCCACGACGCCCTTCACGCCGAAATCTGGAGAGCACGACGACCACACCGCGCCCAGACTCGCTGCCGCGAGCATGCCGATCACCGTTTCCGGAATGTTCGGCATGAAGCCCGCGACGCGATCGCCGACCCTAACGCCTGA
>JAJKIR010000110.1 GCA_021154325.1 Gemmatimonas sp. | reverse complement strand
CGACCCCCTGAACGGTGCGCTGGTCGGGCTGTCGCTGCCAACCGCTGAATCGTGCCCCGTCGTAGTGCAAGACGAGTTGCACGGTACGCTCGGCCATTGCACGAAAACTACCGGGGCGAGGGGGGCTGTCAAGCAACGCGCGTCGTGCGACGCGCGCGTGGAACCGATTGACTTTGCTAGACGTAGCCACTCACATTCTGCGTCGATGCCGCCGCGCACCCTCGCGTCTCTCGCTCACGCCCTCACGGTTGCCAACGACGTGCAAGCGGCGCTCGGCGCTCTCGGCGAAGCGCTCGCGGAGATCGATCGAACGGCCCAGCTCGCGCTCGTGAAGTACGACCATCGGCGCAGCATGCTGCGCGAGCGCTTGGTGCCGAACGACGGCGGTGTCGAAGTTACCGCGCTCGACACTACGATCGATCATCTGCCGAATCGCGAACGCGTCGCGGTCATGGGCGGTGGTCAATTCGTCGAGTTCACAGACAGCGCCGACGAATTCGCGCGACTGTTCGGATTGCGCGGCTTCGAGGAGCCAGGCTGGCTCTCCGCCCGCGGCATCCGCTTCGAGGGACAGCTCAGCGCGGTGCTCGTGTTGTATGAGACGCGCAAAATCTTCGGCACGCGGACCTCGGAGCGGTTTGGTCCGTCGGCCGCACTCTTCGATCTCGCGCTCGTTCGCTTTCTCGAGCACGATGCGCGCGCCGAAGCCGTGGAGACGCTCGAGGGCGTGACGCAGCGGGTGCACGATGAGTACGAGCGACGGCTCGCCGAGCTCGCGGCAGGGCTCGCACAAGCCGCAACCGACGATCAAGCGGCGACGACCGCGTCGGAACGCGTCGTGTCGCTCGAGCGCGAGCTGGCGCGCGTGGAAGAGCATGGACGACAGGCCACGCGGCGCGCGGAAGCAGTGGAGGCGACCGTCACCTCGGCGGTCGAACAGCTCGAAAAGGCACACATCGAGCTGGCGCGCCGGAACGAGCTGCTGCGTCAGAAGACGCGCACGCTGTATCTCATCGATCGCGTGCTGAGCCTCGACGCGAGCACGGATGATCCGCGGCAGCTCGTCGACGGGCTGCTGTCGCTCGTGGGCGACGACATGCAAGCCCAGCGTTGCTCGGTAATGCTGCGCGCCCGGGATGCGGGATGGCTGTATCTCGCGGCGGCGCGCGGCATCGCGCCTGGCGTCGCCGAGGGGGCCCGGATTCGCATTGGCGACGGCGTCGCCGGGCGAGTCGCTGCCTCACGAGAGCCACTCCTCGTGCGAGACGTGAGTGAAGCGAAGCAGCATCCTCTTCTGCGCGATCAATACTTCACCACGGGATCGTTCATCAGCTTCCCACTGGTCTACCACGAGGATCTCGTTGGTGTGGTGAACCTCACCAACCGGGCGATGTACGGCGTCTTTGGCGAAGAGGACGTGGAACGTGTGCGGCTGCTCGGGCTGGTGATCGCGCTCGTCGCGTCGCGTGCGCGGCTGCCGGAGCGCCTGCACGAGATGCTCAGTGTCCGCTGACGGGAATCCTCTCACGACGGCGATACGGCGACTCGCCCAGGGCGAGGCGATTCCGAACGAGGAGCTGACGCGGGCGTTCGAGAGCATCATGTCGGGAGAGGCGACGTCCGCGCAGATCGCCGCCATCCTCATTGGACTCCGGGTGAGAGGTGAAAGGCCGGAGGAGCTCGCGGCGATCGTGCGAGCGTTGCGCAACGTCATGGTGGTGCTGCGGGCCGAGCGTCCCGAGGAGCTCGTCGATACCTGCGGCACCGGTGGCGGTGGCCTCGTGACGTTCAACATCTCCACGGCAGCGGCGCTGCTCGCGGCGGGCGCGGGCATTCGCATCGCCAAGCACGGGAACCGCTCCTTCACCTCGCTCTGCGGCAGCGCCGACGTGCTCGAAGCCCTCGGCGTATCGATCGATGTGCCACTCCCGGTAATGGAGCACGCGCTGCGCGACGCGGGGATCGTGTTCATGTTCGCGCCGCTGATGCATCCGGCGATGCGTCATGTCGGACCCGTTAGGCGGGAGCTCGGCATCCCGACGGTGATGAACATCGTCGGGCCGCTGGCGAACCCGGCTTTCGCAGGGCGCCAAGTCGTGGGGGTTGCCGACGAACGCCGCATGCCGCTGATCGCGGGTGCGCTGCGTGAGCTCGGAACGATGCACGCATTGGTGGTGCATGGCGCACCGGGACTCGACGAAGTGTCGCCAATCGGTCCCACCCGCGTCATCGAGATTCGCGATGGGAGCCTGCGCGAGTGGACGATCGAGCCGGAACGTTACGGCTTCGACACGCCACGCGCCGAGCACCTGGCCGGCGGCTCGCCAAAGGAGAACGCGGAGATGGTTCTGTCGGTGCTCGGGGGAACCGCGAGCAGCGGCGCGACGGCGGCCGTGGTGCTCAACGCCGCGGCGGCGATCTATGTCTCGGGCTTAGTCCGGACCTTCGATGAGGCCGTCGGCGCCGCCGAGGCAGCAACGCGCGACGGCACGGGGCTACGTGCCCTGGAGCGGCTGCGTACCGCGTTCGCGCGCAGCGCTGCCTAACGAATACCGATCAATAGCGGCGCATGACGCCGACGACCACACCCTGGATCATGACGTCGTTTTCGCTGACGTAGATGGGGGGCATCGTCTCGTTCGCAGGCTGGAGCCGAATGCGTCCGTCGCGCTCGCGATAGAACTTCTTCACCGTCGCCGACGAGCCGTTCGTGAGGGCGATGACGGTCTCGCCATTGTCCGCGCTGCGCCGCTCGTTGATGACGACGAAGTCGCCGTCGCGAATCTGCTCGTCGATCATGGAGTTGCCGCGGACGCGAAGCACGTAGTGATTGCCGCCACGCCGAATGAACGCGTCGGGCACGCACATCGTCTCGTTATGCTCGATCGATTCGATCGGCACACCGGCCGCGACGCTGCCGAGCACCGGCAGCTCGATGGCGCGGGGCGTCGCCTCGGTGGGGAGGATCTCGATCGCGCGGCTCTCGTTGTACGAGCGCTTGATGTAGCCCTTGCGCTCGAGATTCGAGAGATGCTCGTGCACTGTGGCGAGCGACGAATACCGGAATTGCTCCGCGATCTCCTCGAAGCTCGGCGCGTAGCCGTTTTGTTCGGAGTAGCTCGAGAGATAGTTTAGTATTTCGCGCTGGCGCTTCGTGAGCGGCATGGCTGACGTCCGGTATAAGTTGCGGGCTGAGTTCTCGGGCTCGCTCCCACGGATCCCGAACAAGCACCGAATCTTACGATATCCGAAGAAGGACCGAAGTGCAAGCATCGTTTGCGTGGACGGCACCGTCGGGCACGCTTGGCCGCATCGTCGAAGAGGCTCGCATTCGCGCGAGAGCGCTCGAGGCGCGCACCGCCGAGCTCGAGAAGGCAGCTGACGAAGTTGGTAGCTCCCCACCTTTTGCAGCTGCCCTCCGCGATACAGGGGTCGGCATTGTTGCCGAGGTGAAGCGCAGGTCACCCTCCAAAGGCTGGATCCGGCGCGACATGAATGCGGCGGAGCAGGGAACCGCGTATGCCACCGCGGGTGCCGCGGCAATCTCCGTCCTCACCGAGCCCGATCACTTCGCCGGCTCGCCCGCCGATCTCGTGGCGGTCCGCGCGGCTGTGCCCGTGCCGGTTCTCAAGAAGGACTTTCACGTCGAGCCCATCCAGCTGGTGGAGGCAAAGGCGCTCGGCGCGTCCGCCGCGCTGCTCATCGTGAGGGCGCTGGGTCCCGCGGGGCTCCCGCGGCTCATGCAGACGGCGAAGGACCTTGCACTCGAAGTACTCGTCGAGGTGCGTGACGAGCAGGAGCTCGATCTCGCACTCGAGAGCGGCGCGCGCGTCATCGGCATCAACAACAGAAACCTCGAGACGCTCGCGATCGACGCGGCTACGAGCGAGCGTCTGCTCGCGCGAGTGCCCTCGAGCGTCGTCGCCATCGCCGAAAGTGGCGTTTCGGACCGCGCGGACGTGGAACGAGTGGCTCGGGCGGGCGCGGACGCCGTGCTCGTCGGATCGAGCGTCTCCGCCGCCACGGACCCCGCGGACGCCGTGCGGCGCCTAACGGGCGTGCCGCGCATCGCCCGTGCGCACTGAAATCAAGTTCTGCGGTCTCACGCGCGCGGCCGACGCGCGCGAGGCGGTCGCGCTTGGCGCCCGGTATGTCGGCGTCATCTTCGCTTCCGGCCCGCGCCGGCTCTCGATGGAGCAGGCGTGTGCAGTGCTCGCGGACGTGCCGGAGAGCGTTCGCCGGGTCGGCGTCTTCGCCGATGCCACGGTGGACGTGATCGCCACTGCCGCCGAAATCCTCGGACTCGGAGCGGTACAACTTCATGGTGATGATGGCGGTCGACTCGTGGACGGCGTGCGATCGCGCTTCAACGGTGAGGTCTGGAGCGTGCTCCGCCTTCGAGATGCTGGGCTGCCCGACATCGCGACCGAGCTGTTCACGGGGGCAGATGCCGTGCTTCTCGACGCGCATGTCGCCGGAAAGCTGGGCGGCACCGGGGTGGCACTCCCGTGGGAGCAGTTGGTGAACGACCTGAACGCGGTTCGAAGCAGTGCGATGGGCGCCCGTCTGGTTCTCGCTGGTGGCCTCAGAGCAGAGAACGTCGGCGAAGCGATTCGGCTGTTGCGCCCCGATGTGGTGGACGTCTCCTCAGGTGTGGAGACGGCGCCTGGAATCAAGGATCACGCGCGGATGCGCGCCTTCAGAGATGCCGTACATGCCAGCACATGACTCTACGCTCGCCCCGAGCGCGAGCGACCGATTCGGCGCCTTTGGTGGCCGATACGTTCCCGAGACACTCATCCCGGCGCTCGACGAGCTCGAGCGCGCCTACGACGACGCCCGGGCGGATCCATCGTACATCGCCGACGTTGAGCACATGCTCAACACCTATGTCGGGCGGCCCTCGCCGCTGAGCGACGCCCCGCGGCTGTCGCGCCACGTCGGCGCGCGCGTCTGGCTCAAGCGCGAAGATCTCAACCACACGGGCGCCCACAAGATCAACAACACCGTCGGTCAGGTGCTACTCGCCCGGCGGATGGGCAAGCATCGGATCATCGCCGAAACGGGAGCGGGGCAGCACGGGGTCGCGACCGCGACGGTGTGCGCGCGCTACGGCATGGAGTGCGTGGTGTACATGGGCGAGGAGGACATGCGGCGTCAGGCGCTCAACGTCTGGCGCATGCGGCTCATGGGAGCGACGGTGGTGCCGGTGACGAGCGGGACGCGCACGCTCAAGGACGCGACGAGCGAAGCGATCCGCGATTGGGTCGCCACGGTCGTGGACTCGCACTACGTGATCGGCTCGGTGGTCGGGCCCGCGCCGTATCCTCGCATGGTGCGGGATTTCCAGTCGGTGATCAGTCGCGAGGCGCGACAGCAGATGCTCGAGCAGGCGGGGACGCTTCCGAGCACCGTCATCGCGTGCGTCGGCGGCGGTTCTAACGCGATCGGGGTCTTTGCCGCGTTTATTGACGATCCGGCGGTTCAACTCGTCGGAGTAGAGGCGGCGGGCGAGGGGCTCGAAACGGCGCACCATGCCGCGTCGCTTTCGAAAGGCACCCCCGGCGTCCTGCACGGCACGTTGAGCTATCTGCTGCAGGACGCCGGGGGTCAGGTGCACCCAGCCCACTCGATTTCCGCTGGGCTGGACTATCCCGGCGTGGGCCCAGAGCACGCCTATCTCAAGGACATTGGTCGAGCGACGTACGTGGCCGTCACCGATCACGACGCGCTGGAAGGATTCAAGCTGTTGAGTCGTCTCGAAGGAATCATCCCCGCTCTCGAGAGCGCCCATGCGGTGAGCTGGCTCGCGTCGCAGCGCGGTCGCTGGCGCGCCGACGAGTCCGTGCTCGTCTGTGTGAGCGGCCGGGGTGACAAGGACGTCGCACAGGTCAGCGAAATGGGTATTCTCGGGCCGTGACAGTGTCCTCCGTGCAGGCGCCCTCCACGGCTACGGAGGGACAGGAAGCTCCGTTCGCTCCCGGCCCGGTTGAGGAGCTGCTCCGGCTCATCATCAAGGCCGGGCGCGCGCACCAGTTGTACCTGCCGAACAATCCGATCTACAAAGGAGCGATCGATACGCTCCGCACGGGTTTCGCGGGTCTCTGGGCGCAGGTGGACGAGATCAGCCTCGCTTTCTCCGAGACGGGGATCTACTGGTACGACCACGTGGTGCTCTCAGAGCCCACCAAGTCGGCCGACAGCCTCTCCTGGCTCTTCTTCAAGGACGGCGTTCGCGAGCTGACCCTGATGAAGGGCTTCGAGGAGAAGGAGATCATCGCGCTGCTCGGCATCCTCCAGCGTGCTCGCAAGGCAACGCCTGACGAGGACGATCTGTTGACGATGCTCTGGGAAGCGGACTTCGTGTTCGCACGATACCGCTTCCAGGATCTCGGGATGGATTCGGCGGCGCCGGTGACGGACAGCAGCCCGAAGGACGACGTCACCCGCGAGCAGATCGAGAGCGCGACGCATTCGGCCGTAGTCGAGACGCAAGCGTCGGGGATCGTGAACCTGTCCGACTTCGACGCGACGCTGTACTTCCTGGACGACGCCGAGATCGAATATCTGCAGGGTGAGATCGCTCGCGAGTACGCGGAGGATCTCCGGTCGCGCGTGACCTCGACACTGCTCGACATCTTCGAGCGCCAGAACACTACGCCGGAGCGCGCCGAAATCCTCGGCATTCTCGATTCCACGCTCGTGACTCTGCTCGCGACCGGGCACTTCCGTGGCGTCGCCCATCTCCTGCGTGAGGTGCAGGTGACGACTCAGCGCGCGACGGATCTCCTGCCGGAGCACAAGCAGGCGCTCGTCGACCTGCCGACGCGTCTCAGCGCGCCCGAATCGCTCGCCCAGCTGCTGCAGTCACTCGACGACGCGGCGGAGCTTCCGCCGCAGAGTGAGCTGATGGAGCTCTTCGATCAGCTCCGTCCAAAGGCGCTCGGACCCGTGTTCAGCTGGTTGACCCGGATGCAGAACTCTCGTGTTCGGCCGTTGCTCGAGGCAGCGGCGGAGCGTCTTGCTTCGTTGAACACCAGTGAGCTCGTGCGCCTGATCGCCGCTCCGGAGCGCGAAATCGCTCTCGAGGCGATCCGTCGTGCTGGCGCGTTGAAGACGCCCGCGGCCGTCCAGTCACTATCGAAGGTTCTTGCCGGACCAGACGTCGAGCTCCGACAGATGGTTGTTCATGCGCTGACCGAGATCGGATCGCCGAGCGCGCTGCAGGCGCTGGAGCGCGCGGTGGAAGATGCGGATCGCGACATTCGCATCTCGGCCGTGCGCGCGTTCACGGCGCGCACCTACCGGCTCGTGCTGCCGCGCATCGAAGCCGCGGTGAAGGGAAAAGCGATCCGCGAAGCGGACCTCACCGAGAAGATGGCGTTCTTCGAAGCGTTCGGCTCCCTCGCTGGCGAGGCCGGCGTGGAGTATCTCGATTCGGTGCTGAACGGCAAAGGCTTCCTTGGACGGCGCGAGGATTCTGAGCTTCGCGCCTGCGCCGCGATCGCGCTCGGACGAATTTCCACGCCTAACGCGGCCGCCTCGTTGCGGAAAGCCTCATCGGCCGAGAAGGACGTCGTGGTGCGGAACGCGGTGAACCGCGCTTTGCGCGGGGCGACGACGTGAGCGCGTCGTCGCGACCAGTCGCCGCGCCTACTCCGCTCCGCGCGGCCACCACCAACAGCGCCGACCCGAATGCCGGCGATTCGTACATCCGTCGCGCGGGCCGGAGTCTCATCTACGCATATCACGGCGCGCTGAGAGCGATCAAGCTGTATCCGGTGGAGAACGCGGCGGTACAGCGTGCGTTGCAGGAGCTGACGACGCTCAGCAAGGAGATCATCGCCGCCGAATCGGAGCTCGAGATTCGGACGTCGGGCGAGTTCATCTTCGTGAACGCCACGCGTCTCCGCCTCGACCTCGATAACTACGCGAGCTTCAGCCACCTTCTTTCGCTCTGCCGTCGCGCTGGACTCGGCGCGCAGCAGATCGCGAGCACGGTGACCGCGCGCGACTGGATGGTGTTTCTCTCCGCGCTCATGGCGGCGCCGGGGGCCGAGGAGCCCGAGCAGCGCTTCGAGATGCTGCTGGCCAAACTCGATGCGGCCGGCGTCAATGCCTTCACGCTCGCGCGGCCCGCCGAAGCGGACGAGGACGACAAGGAAAAGGCGAAAGAACGCGCCAAGCGCACGTACGCACAGTCGGTCGCGGTGACGAAGGATCTGATGACCGCAGTGCGGTTCGGTAAGAGCCCGAACATCAAGAAAATCAAGCGCGTGGTGCAGGGCATCGTCGATCAGATCCTGAACGAGGAGACATCACTCGTCGGCTTGACGGCAATCCGCGACTACGACGAGTACACGTTCACTCATAGCGTGAACGTGTGCATCTTCTCGGTCGCGATCGGCAAGCGACTCGGCCTCACGAAGCTGCAGCTTTACGATCTCGGCATGGCCGCGCTCTTCCACGACATCGGAAAGTCACGGGTGCCGTCGGAGGTACTCAACAAGGTCGAAGGATTGACCGACGACGAGTGGAAGCAGATCGCCGCGCATCCGTGGATGGGTGTGTTGTCGCTGTTCCAGCTGCGTGGAACGCAGGATCTGCATTATCGCGCGATGATCGTCGCGTACGAGCACCACATGAAGATCGATCTCACAGGCTATCCACGGCCCGTGCGCGATCGCCGCATGAGCGTGTTCAGCAAGATCGTCGCGGTGGCGGACGGCTTCGATGCCGCGACGTCGCGTCGTTCCTATCAGACGACGCCGATGAATCCCGCGGACGTCATGAAGGAGATGCGCGACAACGCGCGACGCGGCATGGACCCAGTCCTGGTGAAGGCGTTCGTCAATCTCACCGGCATCTATCCCGTTGGCACGCTGGTGGTGCTCGATACCTTCGAGTTGGGACTGGTCCACGCGAGCAACCCGATCGCCGAAATGTTGTCGCGACCGATCGTCCGCGTCGTGAGCGACGACAAGGGCAACGTGCTTTTCCCCGGATATCTGGTGGATCTCGCGGATCGCGGGCAGGACGGCGCGTTCAAGCGGACCATCATCAAGACGGATCAACCCGAACGGTACGGGATTCGTGTCGGCGACTACTTCATCTGAGCGCGTAGCCGAGTGCTTCGCGCAGCTGCGCGCCTCCGGCCGGCGCGCGCTCGTGCCGTACGTGACCGCCGGTCATCCGTCGCCAGACGCTACGGTCGATCTGCTGCAGGGCCTCGAGCACGCAGGCGCTGACATTCTCGAGATCGGCGTACCGTTTTCCGACCCGATGGCGGATGGCCCCATCATCCAGGCGAGCTCACAGAAGGCGCTCGCGGCGGGGATGACGTTCGATGGCGTGCTCGCCGCGGTTTCCCGGGCGCGATTGCGCATTCCCACGGTGTTGTTCACGTATTTGAATCCGCTGCTCGCCGCTGGACGCGACGCTCTTTCGCGCGCCGCGGACGCTGGATTCCACGGAGTTCTCGTCACGGATCTGCCAGTTGGCGCGGACGCGTCACTGGAGCAGTGGCTTGGCGACGGACCGCTGGCGTTCATTCGCCTGGTGGCGCCGACGACGCCAGCGACGCGGATGGTGGAGATCGCGCAGCATGGCAGCGGGTTCGTCTATCTGATCAGCCGCCTCGGTGTAACGGGCGTGCGCGACCAGCTTCCGGCAGACCTTCCGGAGACGGTCGGGCGGCTACGACAGGCGACCGAGCTCCCGATCTGCGTTGGCTTCGGCGTCTCGCGACCCGAGCAGGCGCAGGCGGTGGCGCGGCTCGCGGACGGCGTCGTCGTGGGAAGCGCGATGGTCCGCGCCGCGGATGAGTCGCTGGACAGCGCATTCACTCTCGCCGCGTCGTTGCGCGCGGCCATCGACACGGTGTCGCCATGAAGCTCTTCCTGTCGGGGTTCTCTCGTGCGTTAGGCGCCGTCGGAATGCTGCTGCTCGGCGTCGTCCTGGTATTCGATCATCGATGGACAGGATCGTGGGTCGGCACGATTCTCGTCTTCTCGGCGACGATTCTCCTGCGCACATACCAGGTTCCGCTGACGAAGTATGGCGCGTTGAACTTTCTCGCCTTTCCGGCGCTCGCCGGCGCGATCATCAACGGCGCGTCGAGCACCGCGTTAGGCATCTACGGTGGCGTCCTCGTTACCGATCTTCTCATCCTGCGCAAGAGCACGGAGCCGAGCTGGATCAACGCCGGACGCGAAGTGATTGCGCTCGTCAGCGCGTACGGCTTCTACGCCTGGGCAACGACGGTGACAGGCTCCGGACACGCCGTTGGCATGACGACGGAAGGGCTACCGGCGCTCATGCTCTTCTCGCTGTCGTACTTCATTCTGAGCCGCGCGCTCTTGTATTTCAGCCTGATCTGGCGCGACAAGCTGCTCGAGGAAGAGAAGTCGCTCATTATCCGTTACGAGGTCATCGGCTTCGGCGCTGGAATCATCGCCGTCGCGGTCGTGCTGGCGACGATCAGCTCGATCGGCCCGGTCGGCTGGGTGTTCGTCGGGGCGATGCTCGTCGTAGTCGGTGTCCTGGTCAAGCGCATGCTCGAGGAGGCCGTCTCCGCCGAGGAGCTGAACAAGATTCTCGCCATGGAGCAGGTCGTCTCGTCGGACATGAGTCTGGCGGACGCGTTCCTGCGCATCGAGGCGCTCGCGCACCGGCTCGTGGATTGGCGGGAGTTCCGGATATTCCGGGTGACCGGGGGCGGGCCGCAGCTCGCGTGGAGCTCGTCCACGGGATTTCTCTCCACCCCGCAGCCACAGCCGCCGTTAGGCGCGCGCCTGCGACGACTCGCCCTGGACACGGGCACGGCGGCGATCGTCACCGACGCCAGCCAGGACGGACGGCTCGAATCGCGGCCGCGCGACGTGAGCAGCATCGTCGTGCTCCCGATGCGCTTCGGCGATCGCAACGTCGGTCTGCTCGAGCTGGAGCACCACAAGCGGGCCGCGTACAGCATCAAGGACGTCGCGATGATCCGGCGCTTCGCGAACCAGCTCGCGACAACGCTGCACATCGACGAGCTGAAGACGCCGCTGCTCGAGGCAATGCGCCGCGTCAGCTCGCAGCTCGAGACGCTCAACGAGTCGGCGCAGGCGCTGCGCGGCGGCGGCGAATCCGTCGCCAAGACGATCGCCGACATCTCGCGCGGCATCATCGAAGAGAGTGAGCAGCTCGGTCGCAGCCTCGAGGCGACGCACTCGCTGCACGAAGCGACGGCGCAGGTGGTGGAGCATGGGAGCAGCGCGGCCAATGCCAGTCAGAAGGCAACGGAGATCGCGACCGAGCACCGCATGACGATCGGCACGGCGATCGAGCGGCTGGTGAGCGCCAAGGGATTCGTCGCCGAGAGCACGTCGCAGATCGACCAGCTCGTGCGGACCACGAGGCGAATCACCGAGTTCATCGCGGTGATCCGGGAGCTCGCCGACCAGACGAATCTGCTCGCGCTGAATGCGGCGATCGAGGCAGCGCGGGCCGGCGAGCATGGTCAGGGCTTCGCCGTCGTTGCCGACGAGGTGCGGAAGCTCGCCGAGCAGAGCGCGCGTGCCTCCGACGAGGCGGGCGACATCGTGCTCGGCTTCGAGGAGCAGATGCGTCGCGCGGCGTCGCAGATGCAGCGTGGTCAATCGATCGTGAGCGACGTCGAGACGCTGAGCGAGGAAGCTCGCCACGCCCTCGATCAGATTGTGGAGGCGACAGCGGAGGCCGCGCACGGCGCGCAGCGCATCGCCATGACGTCGCGCGATCAGGAGCTCGAGTTCTCACGGCTCCGCGATCGCGTCATGCGGGTCGCGGAAATCTCGCGGCGGAATCGCGCGGGCGCGGAGGACGTGACGTCCTCGGCGAAGGATCAGGCCGTGGCGCTGCGGGAGCTGGAGGGCGCGGCGCACGAGCTGCGCAGCGTGGCCGTGTACCTCAGCGACCTCACGCATCGCATAACGAGCGTCGCATGAGCGCGGACGGCACGTCGCGGCGCACCGATCCGGCGCGCCGCCGCGGCGCGGCCGCGCGTGGAGACGTTTCCACGCCGGAAGAGCGCGAGATCACCCTCCGCGCGATGCGCTTCCACGCATTGATCGGGATTCTCGAGCACGAGCGGACGGTGCCCCAGCCGCTCGAGGTCGATCTCACGGTTCGATGCGCGGCCGATGGCGGTATCCTCGATTACCGGCGGCTCTATGACCTGGTGGAGAGTGTCGTGTCGAGCGGACCGATCGACTACCTCGAGACCGTGGCCGACCGGATCAGCCGCATCGCGCTGGAAGATCCGCGAGTGCAGCAGGCGCGAGTCGCGGTGCGGAAGCCACACGTCGCGATGCCAGGGCCGCTCGCCTACGCTGAGGTAGTCGTCAGGCGGCAGCGCGATGGCGAACGCTCCTGATCGCACGCGCGACATTGCTTATGTCGCGCTCGGCTCGAATCTGGGCGATCGGGATGCGCATCTCGCCGCCGCGCGGCAGGCACTCGCGGCAATTCCGCGATCGCGTGTGATCGCGGAGTCCATGGTCGAGGAGACAGCGCCCCTCGGCGCGGTACCGCAGGGCCCCTACCTCAACCAGATGATCGCGATGGAGACGGAGCTCTCTCCGCGGGAGCTGCTCACCGAGCTCCAGCGAATCGAGCGAGCCGCGGGCCGGACGCGTGACGTCCGTTGGGGACCACGAACGCTCGATCTCGACATCGTGCGCTACGAGCACCAGATCGCCACTGACGCTGATCTCCAGGTACCGCATCCGGCCGCGGAGGAGCGAGACTTCTGGCGGCGCGAGCTCGCGGAGCTGAGGTCACGACTCGCTCCGAGCTGATTCGGGCCGCACAGGTACACATCGATGACCATCGAGCTTCCTTCCTGGGCGCAGGTGAGCGACAAGCGCCGGGCACACATCCAGCGCGTGGCCACTCTCCTCGCGCAGTGGGCAGATGCCATGGGCATTTCGCCCGATGAGCGCCGCGACTGGGTGGACGCCGCGCGCTTCCACGACGCGCTTCGCGACGCGCCGAGAGAGACTCTGCGGACTCTCGCCGGTAATGCTCCATACGAGCCGGAGATGCTGCACGGCCCCGCTGCGGCGGAGCGGCTGGCCAATGACGGAGAGCAGCGGAAGAACGTGCTCGACGCCATTCGCTTCCACACCGTTGGCGCGCCGACCTGGGACCGTACCGGACGCGGCCTTTACATGGCGGATTTCCTGGAGCCTGGCCGCAGTTTTTCGCGTGAGGACCGCGCATTTCTCTCGTCCCAGGTGCCGCACGATTTCGACGGTGTGTTTCGTCAGGTGGTACGAATGCGTCTGGTGTACGCCCTGAATGAAGGGCACACCTTGTTTCCCGAGACAGTGCAGCTGTGGAACTCGATTCGATGAAGCGAAAGACCCTCGGCCTGGCGCTTGTCGGCGCGGTGCTGGCCGCGGCGACCGCCACCGCGCTCCCCGCGCGCCACGGCTCGAGCCGCGTCGCAAACCGGACCGACCGAAGTGGGCAGCGCGTTCGCGTTCAGGTTCTCAATGCCACTCGCGTGAGAGGCCTCGGCCGTCGCGCGATGCTGTATCTGCGCGATCAGGGATTCGACGTCGTGGAAGTCGGCACAACGAGAGCGCTCCAGGACACGACCCTGGTGCTGGATCGATCCCGGCACCCGGAGTGGGCACGAAACGTTGCGACGTCGTTAGGCGAAGCACGCATCGAGACGAGGCCCGATACGTCACGCTACCTGGACGTGACCGTTCTCGTCGGGTCCTCGTGGCGGCCGCCGGCCCAGCCGTTCTACCCGTAATTGCCCGCACGCCGCGGCGATGTCCACGCCGCGGCTCTTCCGAATCGCCACCTCCACGCCGTGGCTGCGCAGCTCATGCGCGAACGAGCGAATGCGATCCGCGGGCGTCGGCACGAAGCCCTGCGCACCACCCGCATGCAGAGGGATGAGGTTGACGAAGGCTCGGCATTCCCGCGCCAGCTCCGCCAGCCGGATCGCGTGCTCGATTGCGTCGTTCACGCCACCCAACATCACGTACTCGAACGTCACGCGCCGATCGAATTTCTTGGCGGCCTCGATCACGTCGCGCAACGGGTACTTGATGTTCACGGGCATCAACTCGCGACGGAGCGCATCGGTCGGCGCGTGAATGGAGATGGCGAGCCGGAATTGTTCCGGGCGCTCGCCAAGGGCGATGATCCCCGGCAGCACACCGACCGTCGACACGGTGATGTGCCGCGCGCCTATTCCCAGGCCTAACGGGTCGTTCAGAAGCGACAGCGCCGGATCGACTGCACGCCAGTTCATCAGGGGCTCTCCCATCCCCATGAACACGACATTGGTCACCTGGAAGGGCGGATCCAGCAGCCTCATCTCGCGCACCTGACCGGCGATCTCGAAGACGTCCAGGTTGCGCTGAAATCCCATTGCTCCCGTCGCGCAGAACGCGCACTGCAGCGCGCACCCAGCCTGCGACGAGATGCAGAGGGTGAGTCGATCGTTCTCGGGAATCGCGACGGACTCGATAGCCTGCCCGTCGCGGAGCATGAAGAGGAACTTCTCAGTTCCGTCGCTGGATCGCTGCCGCGCCGCGATCGAGAGGCGCGGCAGGGTGAACGCGTCCGCGAGCTGCGTGCGCAGTGATTTCGGCAGCTCCGTCATCGCCTCGAAATCGGGAGCGGGATTGAACCAGAGACGCCGCGATACCTGCTTCGCTCGGTAGTCGGGCAGGCCACGCTCGGCGCAGAAGCCGCGAAGCACCTCCTCGGCCTCGGACACCGTGAGGTTAAGGAGATTCACGCGCTCGGTTTCCATCGTTGAATCATGAACGGTCATCGGTGAACGGTGAACGGTGAACCGATCACGGACCACCGATCACCGATTTCAGAATGAGGCTATGCGGCTCGAGGAGCGCGGTCAAGCGACGGTCTACCATGAACTTCGGTGCACTGTTAGACTTCGAAACGCGAATGAACCTCCTCAGTGAAGCAGCAGCATGCGCTCGCTTGGCAGACGCGCCGCCCTCATGGTGGGC
This sequence comes from Gemmatimonas sp., assembly GCA_021154325.1. GTDB lineage: Bacteria > Gemmatimonadota > Gemmatimonadetes > Gemmatimonadales > Gemmatimonadaceae > AG2. The sequence goes on along the minus strand of JAJKIR010000110.1, from coordinate 1,850 downwards.
TCATTCCGAACGCGATGACCTGGCGAGATCGATGCCCGAACTCTCCCGTCAGCTCCTTCGCTCCGAGCGAAATCTTCGCCACAGTCTCGCTGTCGCTGCTCGCACCGGGCGACGCGAATCGTATTCGTGACTGCCGCTGAGCGCGCCGGCCGGCGCACCCAGCACGCGGCATCACGCACCGTGACCACTCACTTCTGATGGCATCGCCTACCACTGTCGCCACGACACTTCGAACTCATACGTGCGGTGCGCTTCGCGGGTCCGACGCCGGCGCGGAAGTCCGATTGGGCGGCTGGGTTCACCGCAAGCGGGATCTCGGCGAGTTGGTGTTCGTAGACTTAAGAGACAGGAGCGGGCTCGTTCAGATCTCGTTCGATCCCCGATATACCCCAACGGAGACCGTACGCCTCGCTGCTACCCTCGGGCCGGAGAGCGTCGTTCTCGTGCAGGGCGAAGTCGTCGCGCGCCCGACCGAGATGCGCAATGCGGACATCCCGACGGGCGATGTCGAGGTGCGGGCAAAGACCCTCGAGGTTGTTGGTCCGGCAGCAGCACCGGCCATCCCGGTCGCACGTGTCAGGGCAGAGCCGCTTCCCGCCGAGGAGCTGCGGCTGCGCCACCGCTATCTGGATCTGCGGCGTCCCGAGTTGCAGGAGAATCTCATTCTCCGGCACAGGCTGCTCCAGGCCTCACGTCGATTCCTGAGTGACCGCGGCTTTCTGGAGATCGAGACGCCGATTCTGACCAAGCCGACGCCAGAGGGTGCGCGCGACTATCTCGTGCCGAGCCGCGTGCATCCTGGTGAGTTTTACGCGCTGCCGCAGTCGCCGCAGCTCTACAAGCAGCTGCTGATGGTGGCGGGGTTCGATCGCTACTTCCAGATCGCCCGATGCTTTCGCGACGAGGATCTGCGCGTCGATCGGCAGCCGGAATTCACTCAGATCGACATCGAGGCGTCGTTTATCCGTCAGGACGACATCATCGCGCTCACCGAGGGCCTGATCGGTGCGCTCTGGAAAGAGGTTGGCCATGAGGTGCCGTCCTCGTTCCGGCGCATGACGTACGCCGAGGCGATGGAGCGCTACGGATCCGATCGCCCTGATTTGCGCTACGAGCTCGAGATCTTCGACGCAAGCGACGTCTTTCGCGAGACGGAGTTCACGATTGCGAGGAGCGCGATTGCGCAGGGCGGCCGGGTGCGTGGTATTCGCGTGCCTGGGGGCGCGACGCTTTCGCGTAAGCAGGTCGACGAGATCGAGCAGAGTGCAAAAGGCGCCGGCGCGGGCGGCCTCGTCAGGCTCAAGCGATCGAATGGCCAGCTCGAGGGTCCGGCGGCGAAGTTCCTGCATGAAGGAGCAGTATCCCGGCTTGCTCTTGCCGAGGGAGATCTGGCGCTGCTGGTGGCGGGCCCGAATCATGTGTCGAGCCCCGCGCTCGACAGGGTGCGGCAGGACGTCGGCCGTCGACTCGCACTCGTCAACGACGAGGCGAGGAGCTTTCTCTGGGTGACTGATTTCCCTCTCTTCGAGCGCGATCCGGGTAGCGGCCGATTGCAGGCCGTGCATCACCCGTTCACGGCGCCGAACTTCGCGGATCTGGAGCGGCTGGAGTCGGCACCAGAGACGGTGCGGGCGCAGGCGTACGACGTCGTGCTGAATGGCACCGAGCTCGGAGGAGGAAGCATTCGTATCAGCGATCCCGCTCTGCAGTCACGGATCTTTTCGCTTCTCGGAATCGATGAAGCGACGGCGACGGCGCGATTCGGGTTCCTGCTCGAGGGACTGCGGGCGGGCGCGCCCCCCCACGGCGGCATTGCATTTGGCTTCGATCGGATCGCGATGCAGCTCGCT
>JAJKIR010000109.1 GCA_021154325.1 Gemmatimonas sp. | reverse complement strand
GCGGAGCATCGTCGAGCAGGGAGTCCCGGTGATAGTCACCGACGCGGCCGGCAATCCAACTGCCGCCGCGAACCTTCCCTTCGACGCGAAGGACGTCACCCGCGATGCGCGCGTCCGCGACTACGTGAAGCGTCTGGATGCTGAGAATCCTCCGGTCGTCGATCCGATGCTCGGTCAGATCCACTTCGGCAACACACCTCTCGTCGAGGGGCTGCGCATCGTTCCCGTCCTTCAGGTCGCCACCGCGGCTATCCTCCTCGTCGTCGGCTTCTATGTTGTTCGAGTGCGCGGGAACGTGGCCCGCGAGCGGATCTGGGCCGGTATGGCGCGCGAATCCGCGCATCAACTCGGCACCCCACTCTCGAGCCTCGCGGGATGGATCGAGTTGCTCGAGGAGAGAGCCGAGGATCCGTCGACGCATGCGGCCGCGGTCCACATGGGCGCCGATCTCGAGCGGCTCGACCGCGTCGCTCATCGATTCGAGCGTATTGGCCGCGAGCCCAAGTGTGAGCCGGTCGACGTGAGACGACTCGTCGATCGGGTCGCCGCCTACTTTCGGGCGCGCGTCCCGACGCTCGCGAACACCATCGCCATTGATGTCTCCCATGACGGCAGCGCGCCGCCCGTGAATGGCGATCCCGTGCTGCTCGAATGGGCGATCGAGGTGCTGGCCAAGAATGCGGTCGACGCGCTCGCGGGCCGCGGCGGCCGCATCCGCTTCTCGACTGCGCCGCTTACCGACGGCGGTGTCCGCATCCGAGTCGCCGACGACGGACCAGGCATACCATCGGGGCTCCGCGCGCGCGTCTTCGAGCCGGGGTTCTCGACGAAGCAGAGTGGATGGGGCATTGGTCTCTCGCTCGCGCGTCGCATCGTGGAAGAGAACCATCGCGGCAAATTGGTCCTCTCGGCGGGAGATCCCGGTGCTACGTTCGACGTTATACTTCGATGATGGCAGCACCGATTACAACATCAGCGCCGATCTCCAACGAGCAGCTGCTCGGCGGCCTCAATCCCGCACAGCGCGAGGCCGTGCTCCACCGCGATGGACCCATCCTCGTCCTCGCCGGCGCGGGTTCCGGCAAGACGCGCGTCCTCACGATGCGCATCGCGCGTCTCATCGAGGTGCATGGGGTCGATCCGCGCGCGGTCCTCGCGGTCACGTTCACCAACAAGGCCGCCGGCGAGATGCGCGATCGCATCGAGCGGCTCCTCGGCCGGTCTACGGCCGGCATGTGGATCGGGACCTTTCACGCGATCGGCGCGCGGATGCTGCGTGCGGGCGCCAAGCTCGTCGAGCGCTCGCCAGCGTTCACGATCTACGATCAGGACGACTCCCTCGCCGTCATCAAGCGGCTCATGGAGCGCCACCGCGTCTCCACGAAGCAGTACGCGCCCCGCGCGATCCAGTCGGCGATCTCCGATGCCAAGAACGCGCTCGTCCCGCCGGCGGAATACGAAGCCCTCGCGATGGACCCGTTCGCACGCACCGTCGCGCCGATCTACAATGACTACGGGGACGCCCTTCGTCTCGCCAATGCCGTCGATTTCGACGATCTCCTCGTGCTGCCCGTTAGGCTCCTGCGCGAGAATCCGAGCCAGCTCGCGTCCTACCAGGCACGCTTTCAGTACATCCTCGTCGACGAGTATCAGGATACGAACCGCGCGCAGTATCAGCTCGTTCGCTTGCTCGCCGGCGAGCAGGCCAACGTCTGTGTCGTCGGCGACGACGATCAGTCGATCTACGGCTGGCGCGGCGCTGACATTCGCAACATCCTCGACTTCAAGAAGGACTTTCCCGAGGCCGTCATCGTTAGGCTCGAGGAGAATTATCGCTCCGCGCCTCCGATCCTCGACGTCGCCAATGCGGTGATCCGCGCCAACACGGGCCGCATGGGCAAGACGCTGCGCCCCACGCGGAGCGGGGGAGAGGCCGTGACCACCGTGCGTGCGCTCGACGAGCGCGACGAGGCCGATTGGATAGTCACCGAGCTCGCTCAGCGGCGCGCCTCCGCGAATCTCGAGCTCCGTGATTTCGCCATCCTCTATCGCACGAACGCGCAGAGTCGCGCGCTCGAGGAGGCACTCCTTCGTCAGGCCATTCCATATCGCCTCGTCGGTGCCGTCCGCTTCTACGATCGCCGCGAGATTCGCGACCTCATGAGCTACATGAAGCTCGTCGCCAATCCCGACGACGACGAGGCCTTCCGCCGCGCCGTGGCGGTTCCCAAGCGCGGCATCGGCGAGACGACGATCGAGATGCTTGCCGAAGCCGCACGTGGCGAACGGATCTCCATGTTCGCCGCTGCTGCCCGGGAGAATCTCATCAGCGGATTGCGGCCCGCGGCGCGGCTGGCGCTCTCCCAGTTCGTCGCGTTGATAGAGAAGTTGCGAGCCGAGGCAGCGGAAGCCGCCGTCGATGAGCTGCTCGAGCATGTGCTCGAGGCGGTGAAGTATCTGGACTACCTCAAGGCGGAAGGCCCCGAGTCGGCCGACCGCATCGAGAACGTGAGAGAGCTCATCACCGGCGCGGCCGAGCTCGTGGCCGACGAGCTAGGCGAAGTAGGACTTCGCCCACTCGATCACTTTCTCCAGCGCGCGACGCTCATTGCCGATATCGACTCGCTGGACGCCGGCGCTGATGCGATCGCCTTGATGACACTGCATAACGCGAAGGGGCTCGAGTTCCCCGTCGTGTTCATCAGTGGACTCGAGGATGGGCTCTTCCCGCTCGCGCGGGCCTACGACGATCCGGCGCAGCTGGAGGAGGAGCGTCGGCTTTTCTACGTCGGCATCACGCGCGCTGAAGGGAAGCTCTATCTCACCCATGCCGAAGAGCGGCGCCGAAATGGTGAGTTCGTCGCATCGCGTCCCTCCAGCTTTCTCGTCGAGATCCCCGAGGCGCTGCTCGACAGACGCAACACCATCAAGGTGCGAAGCTCGGGCCGCGCGATCATGCGTGGCTCCTCGTTAGGCTGGGGCGGTGGTCGCGGCCGCGACGCCGGACCATTTGCGTCCCCGATGGACAACGCCTTCGACAGTCCCTTTCCCCAGTCGGCGGCGCGCCGCCGTCCTGGTACGCCCGTCACTCGCGAATCCATCTTCGCCGACGACGAGAACGTCTCGCAGGACGCGGCGGTGATCGAGGTCGGGGCTCGCGTTAGGCACCGGAAGTTCGGCGCCGGCACTATCGCCGAGCTGGCCGGCTCGGGCCGCGAGCTGAAGGCCAAGGTCGACTTCGACGACGAAGCTGTCGGTCGCAAAACGCTCGTCGTGGCGCAGGCGAACCTCGAGCGCGAGATCGGCGCGTGAGTATCTCGCTGGACGAAGTCCGCCACATCGCCGCCCTCGCGCGGCTGGGGATCAGCGACGAGCGCGCGCAACTCGCGGCCGAGGAGCTCACCTCGATTCTCGCCCACATGCAGGTGCTCACGCGTGTGGACGACGAGCGCGCCGCCGGTTCGGACACCGACGGGAAGACGGGTATGACGCTGCGACCGGACCTCGGCCCACCCATCCCGTTGCTGCGTGCACCGGCCTTCTTCGCACCCGAGATGCGCGAGGGCTTCTTTCTCGTCCCACGACTCGCCACCCACGAAGATCCGGAGCCGTCGCCGTGACCGAAACCGGCTTCGGATCCCACTCGCCCGAAGGAACCGTCGCCGAAATTCGTGCTTCCGTGACCGCCGGCCGGCGCTCGCCGCGTGATATCGTCGATCACAGCTTCGCCCGCGCCGCGCAGGTGCGCGCGGGTGCCGACGGGCTTAATGCCATTCTCTGGAGTGACATCGCAGTCGCGCACAACGAGGCAGCCGCGCTCGAGCCCCGCCTGAACGGGCCGGACGCGCCGCTGCTCGCTGGCGTTCCCATCGTCGTGAAAGACAACATCGCAACCGTCGGCTCTCCCACGACGTGCGGCTCGCGCATTCTCGCTGGCTATCACAGTCCGTTCGAGGCGACTGCCGTATCGCGCCTCCGCGACGCCGGTGCGATCGCTGTCGGCAAGACGAACCTCGACGAATTCGCGATGGGCTCGTCCACCGAGTTCAGCGCGTTCGGCAGAACGAAACATCCGCTCGATCCGCGATTGGTGCCGGGCGGATCCTCGGGAGGCTCCGCTGCCGCCGTCGCCGCCGGCATCACTCCCGCCGCTCTCGGGTCCGAGACAGGAGGCTCCGTTCGTCAGCCGGCGGCCTTCTGTGGCATCGTCGGCGTCAAGCCGACATACGGGCGCGTCAGCCGTTACGGTCTCGTCGCCTTCGCATCGTCGCTCGATCAGATCGGCGTGTTCGGCGCCCACGTGGACGACGCCGCTGCCGTGCTGCAGGCAATCGCCGGTCGAGACGGGCTCGACGCCACGTCGTCGGACGCACCCGTGCCTGACTACGGGGAGTATCCGCCCACGCTTCGCGGCCTCGTCATCGGCAAACCGCGCGAGTACTTCCCTCACCAGCTCGACCCGCGCATCGCCGATCTCTGTGAGCGTGCACTCGACCGATGCCGCGAGCTGGGTGCGGCGGTTCGTGAGGTCTCGCTGCCGCACACCGAGCTCGCCATTCCCGTCTACTACATCGTTGCTCCCGCCGAGGCTTCGTCCAATCTCGCTCGCTTCGACGGCGTGCGTTACGGCTTGCGCGTCACCGATCACGGCCTGCGCGGGATGTACGAGGCCACGCGCTCGAGCGGCTTCGGCCCCGAGGTCACCCGCCGCATTCTCCTCGGCACCTACGTCCTGTCCGCCGGTTACTACGACGCGTATTACGCCAAGGCAATGCGCGCGCGCACACTCATCGCCACCGATTTCGACGAGGTCTTCCGCTCGGGTGTCGACGTGCTCTTCACGCCGACTACACCAACGACCGCGTTCGCGGCGGGATCGCGTACCGATCCCTATCAGATGTACCTCAGCGACATCTTTACCGTCACGGCCAATCTCGCGGGAATCCCGGCACTCTCACTTCCCATCGGTCGGATTGACGGACTCCCCGTCGGCGGCCAGCTGCTCGCGCCACATTTTGCGGAGCAGCGACTCCTGGGAGTCGCTCGGTTGCTCGAGCACTCGTTAGGCGCGGAGGCCCATCGATGAGCGTGCGGGAAACAGTGGAGTCGCCGCGCGCCGCCGACTCTGTTGCCTCCGGTGCGTTCGAGATGGTCGTTGGACTCGAGGTCCACGTTCAGCTGCTAACGCGGACGAAGGCGTTCTGCCGCTGCGCCACCGATTTCGGCGCGCCGCCGAACACCAACGTCTGTCCGGTCTGTCTCGGCCTTCCGGGCGCGCTGCCGGTGCTCAACGAGCACGTCGTCGATCTCGCCCTGCGCGCTGCGATCGCCCTGGACTGCGAGATTCATCCGGTCTCCATCTTCGCTCGCAAGAACTATTTCTATCCTGATCTCCCGAAGGGCTATCAGATCTCCCAGTATGATCGGCCACTGGCGACGGCTGGCCGCCTGACGACTGACGCCACCGGGGAAACAGCGGCGTCCACGGTGCGCATCACTCGCGTGCATATCGAGGAGGATGCCGGCAAGTCCGTGCACGACCGGTTCGCGGGCGTCAGCGCCATCGATCTCAATCGCGCCGGCGTTCCGCTCATCGAGATCGTCAGTGAGCCCGACATTCGCAGCGCGGCCGCAGCGGGCGCTTACCTTCGCGCGCTCAAACAACTGCTCGAGTACCTCGAGGTGAGCGACGTCAACATGGAGGAGGGAAGCCTCCGCGTCGACGCGAACGTCAGTGCGCGTCCGGTGGGCGCCTCGACGCTGGGAACGAAGACCGAGCTGAAAAACCTGAATTCCTTCTCGGCGGTCGAGCGCGCGCTCGACGCGGAGTTCGCGCGCCAGTGTGCTTTGCTCGGCGCTGGCCAGCGCGTGATGCAGCAGACGTTGCTCTGGGATGCAGGCTCCGCTGCGGTCCGCCCGGCCCGGAGCAAGGAGGAGAGCCACGACTATCGCTATTTCCCTGATCCGGATCTGCCGCCTTTGCTTGTCGACCGTGCTCGCATCAAGCGTGTGCGCAACGATCTCCCCGAGCTACCTGCGGCGCGGAAGGCGCGCTACCGCGAGACGTTCGGTCTCGGTGCCTACGACGCGGACGTCCTCACCGCCGAGCGGTCGTTAGGCAGCTACTTCGAGGAGGTCGCGCGCGCCCACCGCGATTCCAAGACGGCTGCCAATTGGGTCATGGGCGAGGTGCGCGCCGCGCTCAACGCTCGGCGTCTCGAGATCGATCGCTTTCCCGTTCGTCCGGCCGACGTGGCCGAGTTGCTCGATCTCGTCGCCAGCGGCACCCTAAGCGGGACCGCCGCGAAGCGCGTCTTCGCGCTCATGGCGGAAACGGGTGACCGCGCCTCGCAGATCGCTGCGCGCGAGGGGCTGGCCCAGGTCCGCGACGACGCAGCGCTCCGAGAGTGGATCGAGCAGGTGATCGCCGAGCATGAGCCTGAGGCGACGCGCTGCGCGCGTGGCGAGCGCAAGCTCCTCGGTGTGCTCGTCGGCTTCGTGATGAAGAAATCGAAGGGCCGCGCCGATCCCAAGCGCGTCAATCAGCTGCTCGCGGAACGACTGGGCGTGTAGAGCGGGAGCTCCAGCTGCTGAGAGAACGAAAGTGCGGACACCGGCATGCCGAAGTGTCGCTCCGCTTCCTCTCGTAGCTGGTTGTCACCTTCGCGCCGGAGCACGTCACGTCGCACGCGCTTCGCCAGGCGCAACGGCTCGTCGCCCGAAGGATCGAGCCGATACGGCTCCGACTTCTCGATGCGGCGCAAGAAGTCGACGATGTAATCGAACGAGCGCTCGAGATATCGGCCGACCTCCCCATCGGTGAGGTCCCAGCGGCTGTTGTCCTTCATCAGCTGGAAGATGCGCTGCCACGATTCCGAGTCCGCCACGACCACCATTCCGCGGAAGATCCGACGGTTGGTTGGCGTGCTGAAGATCGTGGGGCTGAGAATCCGGTCGAGGAGCCCGTCCGAGCGTGAATGGTCGAGGGTGATCAGATCCCGCGCCCGGCGGCTGCATCGCTCACCAAGGTGCGTCTCGAACCGGCTTTCCCAGTAGCTGTGGCCTAACGACGACGTGCTCGACGTCACCGCCAGCTGCTTCGGCACGAAGTAATTGTGCGCCACCGCGTCAGCGGCAAGGTGCGCGAGATAGCCTAACGCGAAGGCCCGGAGCGGATCGTCCTCGGCGCCATCGTAGATCTCGAGGCCCACCGTCCACGAATGGCAGTGGCGGCCGACGGGCGCGTACTTCTTCGCGATGCTCGTGTCGGC
>JAJKIR010000108.1 GCA_021154325.1 Gemmatimonas sp. | reverse complement strand
TGCCGTGACGATTCTTGCGCACGAGCAGCTCCGTCGCGCCTTCGACGTCGCGCGCCGTGTCGTACATGCTTTCGCGATAGAGGGCCAGCACGACGTCCGCATGATGCTTCACCGCGCCGAGTGCGCCGAAGTCGTCGAGCTGGGGCCGCCGATCCGGTCGTGTGGCGAGCTGCGGCAGCTGTGCAGTGGCCAATATGGCGACGTCCGTATCGAGCGCCAGCGCTTTCAGCGCGCGAACCGCGGACGCCTGCTCCTCCGCGGCATCCCGTCGTCCGGCGCCGATCCCTTGAATCGAATCGATAATCACGAGATCGGGCACGCCCGCCTCTTCCCATCCTTCGGCCAACCCGGTGTTGCGTTCGATGGAAAGTCGCCCGAAGCGAGGCAATCGTTCGCGCAATCGAAGCACCGCCGCGCCGACGCGCGCCCGCGCCAACTCGTCCAGTGCTCCCTGACGCAGCTCGTCGATTCGAACGCGGCCTTCAATCGCCAGCACGCGCTCCATCAACCGTTGCGACGTCATCTCACCGGAGAAATACGCGACCGGGTGCCGTTCCGCGGAACGCAGCGCGATGGCGAGCGCCAGCGCCGACTTCCCGCTCCCGACGTCGCCGCCGAGCACGGCGAGATCGCCACGTCGGAATCCGCCGCCGATGCTCCTATCGAGGCTCGGAAATCCGGTCGCGATTGTATCACTGTCTGGCGCGCCTTCGGCGATCGCGTCTATCTGCCCGAGGAGCTCCGGCAGTGACGACGCGCCCGCGTCCGATGACGCCGGCGGATCACCCTTGGTGGTCATGGCCGATAATGGGCGCGGCGCGTGACGGCAGCAAGCAACTCACATCACCAGGACGACCGTGCCCTCATTTCGTGAACGCGCGCTCGAGACGCGCAAGCTCGGATCGCGAGGGCGCATCCAGATACGCGTCGACTGCGGACATCACGCTCGTCAGCGCCCCGCCAATGGTGCTCGGGTCGCCACCCGTGGCGGCGGCCAGTCGGCTCAGCGCCCCGCGCACCGCTGCCGGCAGCGCGACACTCGCCAGCCAGGCGCGCGCGCCGGCCGCCCGCTCGGCGCGAGCGGTCGATGGGAGCGCCTTCTCGGGGAGACAATCGTCGACGAGGCGAGCAACGAGATACGTTGCGAGCGTGACCTCGCGCGGGCCGCCGAGCGGTGACCGACTGGCGAGCGACGCGAGCGCGCGGAAGCGAAAGACCGGGCTGGCGAGTGCGTACGGCGGCGGTGCCGGGAAGGAAGAGCTCTGCGCGTTCACGGGACCAATCTGAAGTCATCGTGCCTCGAATGGGAAGCGCTTCCCGCGTCCGACGACGCGACGCTACATTCCCTCCGCATGGCTGCGAACGGGAAGTCTGTCCTGTGGGTCGACGACGAGGCCGAGCTGCTCGAGCCACATCGGATGTTCTTGCGAGACAAAGGCTTCTCGGTTGAATCGGCCACCAATGCCGAAGACGGCGCTGAGCTGCTTCGCCGGCGCGGTTTCGACCTTGTCCTCCTCGACGAGCAGATGCCCGGCACTCGCGGGCTCGACGCGTTTCGTGAGTTTCGCGAGATCGCGCCCAATCTCGACATCGTGATGGTCACCAAGAGCGAGGAAGACACCACGCTCATGGAAGCCCTTGGCGCCGACGTCAGCTCGTACCTCGTGAAGCCCGTGACGCCGAGACAGGTCTACGCGGTCGTCGCACGACTCCTCGAGGGCGCTCGTATCCACCACCAGGCGCTGGCGCGCCGATTCGTCGAGCGCTTTCGCGCGCTGCAGGCCGAGTCGTTCCGCGATCTCGATTGGCGCGGCTGGATCGATCGCTTCGCCGAGATCACGCAGTGGGATCTGGACCTCGCCGCTGCGGGCGAGACGGGTCTCGGCGAAGCGCTCCGCGGACTGTATCCCGACATGCGTCGCGAGTTCGCGGGCTTCATCCGCAGCGCCTACCCACAATGGCTGCGCGACCTCGGCGGCAATCGTCCGCCACTCTCGGTCGACGTCGTGAACGAATTCCTGCTCCCGATCGTCGATCGGGATCGTCAGGCGCTGTTCGTCGTCATCGATTGCCTCCGGCTCGATCAGTGGCGCTCGATCGAGCCGAGCCTCACGGCGCTCTTCGAGATCGAGACAACGCACTATTTCTCCATCCTGCCCACCGCTACGCCGTACTCGCGCAACGCGCTCTTCAGTGGACTCTTCCCCTGCGAGATCGCGGCGCGCTTTCCCGATTGGTGGGGCGAGCGTGAGGATGAAACACTCAACGCCCACGAGCGCCAGCTCCTCGAGGCGCAGCTCGGTGAATTGGGAAAGCGCGTCCCCGTCCGCTACGAGAAGATCTCTTCCGCGGCCGAAGCCGACGATCTCGAGCGGCGGCTCGGCAGCTTTCTCGCCGGAGATGGAATCGGCGCGATCGTCTTCAACTTCATCGACCTGCTCACCCACGGCCGTTCCGAGTCCGCGATCCTGTACGAGGTCGCGCGAGACGAGGCAGCACTTCGCGAGCTCACGGTGCAATGGTTTCGTCGGTCCGCCGCGTACTCGCTCCTCCGCGAAGCGGCGCGGCGCGGCGTGAAGGTGCTCGTCACCAGCGACCACGGCTCGATTCACTGCCAGACGCCCGCCACCGTCTATGCGAAGCGGGACGCGACGCCGAACCTGCGCTTCAAGTTCGGCGAGGATCTTCGTGCCGAGAATCCCGAGTACGCCCTGAGCTTCTCCAATGAGGATTTGCTGAAGCTGCCGCGGCGAGGCCTCGGAGCCAATACGCTCCTCGCCACCGGCGACACGTTCTTCGTTTATCCGACGAAGCTGCGCGAGTATCAGAGCCGCTATCGTGGCTCCTTCCTCCACGGCGGCGTGACGCCGGAGGAGTGCATCCTGCCCGTAGCGTTGCTCACTCCGCGCTGATGTACCGACGCCTCCTCCGCTTTCTGCGTCCGCACTCGGGCCGCATGCTCGGCGCGATCGGCGCGAGCGCGCTCGCCGCTCTCTTCGACGCGTACTCGTTCTCGCTCCTCATCCCGTTCCTCAACGCGCTGTTCGGGATGCAGTCGCTCCTGCCGGTGAACACGGGCTGGCTCACCGCGTTCCTGAATCGCACGATCGGCCTGCTGCTCGACCCCAACGACAAGATGGGTTCGCTGCAGGTCGTCATCGCCCTCATCGTCGCCTCGGTCGCGCTCAAGAACTTCTTTGTGTGGCTCGCCGGCAATTTGGGCGCGCAGCTCCAGGAGTACGTCACCCGCGACGTCCGCGATGCTGTGTACTCGCACCTGCAGCGATTGCCGCTCGCGTTCTTCGCGCGCACCAAAGTCGGTCAGATCATCTCGCGCATCGTCAGCGACACGGCGCAGGTGAAGAACGTCATCACGACGCTCGTGACGCAGTCGTTCCAGAGTGCCGCTCTGGTGCTCGCGTACATCGCGGTGCTGCTCTCGACGTCGCTCTCGCTAACACTCATCGCCCTCATCGTCGCGCCGCTCGTTATCGGCGCGCTCCAGCCGTTGCTCAAGCGGCTGCGTCGTGGCTACCGCCGCCTCGGCGACGACTACGGCGAGATGACCAGCGTGCTCCAGGAAGCGGTGAGTGGCGTGCGCCTCGTGAAGTCGTTCCGCGCCGAACCGTACGAGGAGCGCCGATTCATCGACGCCAGCAATCGCTACTCGGACGGATTGATGCGCATCACGCGCGTTGCCTTCCTTGCGCAGCCGATCACCGAGTTCCTCGGGACGCTCGTTGCCGTCGCCATCCTCTGGATCGGTGCCCGCATGGTGCTCGTGAGTGGCACGCTGCAGTCCGCTCAGCTCATCACCTTCCTCGTCATCGTGATGCGGCTGCTTCAACCGATGAAGCAGCTCTCGCAGATTCCGACGGTGGCGCAGCAGGCGCTCGCCGCGAGCGATCGTCTCTTCGAGGTGCTCGACAGCCCGACCGAGACCATGACCGACAAGGGGACGCGCGACATCGACGGCTTCCACAACACCGTCGTCTTCGAGAACGTGTCCTTCGCGTACGAAGCGGAGCCGGTGCTCGCCGACATCAGCTTCTCGGCCCGGAAAGGCGACGTCGTCGCGCTCGTTGGCCCGAGTGGGGCGGGGAAGAGTACCCTCGTCGACCTCATTCCGCGCTTCTACGAGCCCACTGGCGGCCGCATCGTCGTCGACGGCATCGACTCACGCGACATCAAGCTCGCCTCGCTTCGCAGCCTGACGGGCATCGTCAGCCAGGACACCGTCCTGTTCAACGATACTGTTCGGAACAACATCGCCTATGGCGCGGCGGAGAAGTTCACAGACGAGCAGATCGTCTCTGCCGCGCGCGCGGCGAATGCGCACGGCTTCATCTCGGAGCTGCCGAAGGGATACGAAACCATTCTCGGCGAGCGCGGCACCCGCCTTTCCGGCGGCCAGCGCCAGCGCATTGCGATCGCGCGCGCCCTGCTCATCGATCCGCCTATTCTCATTCTCGACGAAGCGACGTCGGCGCTCGACACCGAATCCGAGAGACTCGTCCAGGAGGCCATAGACCGACTCCTCGCCGGACGTACCGTATTCGTCATCGCCCACCGCCTCTCGACGGTGATCCACGCCGATCAGATCCTCGTGCTCGATCGGGGACGCATCGTCGAGCGCGGCACGCACCAGGAGCTCCTCGGCCACCGCGGCCCCTACTTCCGCCTCTACTCCATGCAATTCCGCGACGAGCCGATCGAGGGCACCCCCGCCGCCGCGGAAGTGTGATACTCGTTATGCGCGTGCTCTTCTTCGTCGGCGAGAAAAGCTGGAGCGGTTGCGCGCGCGTCTTTGTGGCCGCGGCGCGCGGACTCCACGCGCGGGGACATCAGGTCACCATCGTCTGCCCCGGCGGCAGCGTGCCCGCCCGCCGCGCCGCCGCGTTAGGCGTTCACACCGTCGCGGTCGACCCGGAGGGAAACGGCGTCGGCGACGCCTTCAGCCTCCGGCGTGTGATGCAGGACCGCTTCGTCGAGGTCGCCTTCGTCCACACTGATCGTGAGCAGCTCGTCGTCAGCTCCGCGATGCGTCTTGCCGAGCGCGGCGCGATCATTCGTCGCGTCCCCGCCTTTCTCGCGCCTGCCTTTCTCCGCAGTGGACGCCTCGCAATGCGAATCGCCAGCGCGGGTCTGCTCTTCACCACCGATGCCGAGCTCGCCCAGGCGCAAACCTCGCAGGCCGTCGCCGCGCTCCCGCTCGCGCCCGCTGTCGCTCCGCTCGGCGTCGATGTCGCCGCCTATGACGCCGTTCGCCCGGTTCCGCGCTCCACCTTCGGTCTTCCGGCGCAGGGCCTGCTCATCGTCTGCTCGTATGAGCCCAGTGCCCGATTCCGCCTCGCAACGGCGATGCGCACCCTGGCGTTGCTCCTTCCGCGCCATCCTGACGTCCATCTGGCCGTGCTCGGTCCGGGCTCGCTCGACGACGACCTTCGCATGCATGCCGCGGCGTTAGGCCTCAGCAACTCGGTCACCTTCCTCGGCGCGCGTCCGGACGAGCTGTCGATCTTCCGCGCCGCCGATGCAGGCTGGGTCGTCGCTGGCGGGGACGACGGCGCGTTCGCCTTCCTCGATCTCATGGCGATGAAGATTCCCGTGCTCGCCGATCGCGCGCCGCTGCCGCAGCACTACGTCGCGGACGGGATCACCGGCCTTCTTCTCTCACCCGGCGCGCCGTCGCACACCGCGGCCGCCGTCGCGCCCTTCTTCGTCCACGAAGATTGGCGCACCGCCATGGGTAGCGCCGCGCGAACTCGCGTGCAGCGGGACTTCAGTGAAGCCGACATGCTCGACGGCTTCGAGCGCGCCGCCACGGCCGCTGCCGACCGCACGCGGTGGTCCGTCCGATGACGCGTATCTCCGATCCGCGTGAGCGCGCCCGCCGTTCCGGCGCCACCGTACCTCTGGCGGCCGCGCCTAACGAGCCACCGGCGCCGCCTCGCGCGGAGCGCGCGCCGACGATCTCCCACCGCGTTCAGTACGGCGCGCTTCGCGGCGTCATCGGCACCCTGCGTCGCATCGGGATTGGTCCAGCGGGCGCGGTCGGTGCCGGTCTCGGATTGCTTGGTTATCGTCCTCTCGGCATTCGTCGGGAAGTCGTCGAGCGACAGGTGCGCGCTGCCTTTCCAAAACTTCCGCCCGAGGAGGTTCAGCGTATCGCGCGCGCGAGTTACGCCAACCTTGGCCGGACGACGACCGAAACGGCGCTTCTCTCCCGCTACGACCGCGAAGAGATCATCGACATGTTCGATGACGTCGAAGGATGGAGCATCGTTCAGGAGCGACTCGCACGCGGTAAGGGGCTCATCCTCGTGTCGGGTCACCTCGGTAACTGGGAGATCGGTGGCGCCTATCTCGCTGCCCGTGGTCTGCCGATGCAGGCGGTCGCGCGATACATGGAGAACCCACTCTTCGATCGCTACCTGACGAGAACGCGCGAACGGATCGGCATGCAAATCGTCCATGACGATGAGGCAGTCCGACGCGTCCCACGGTCCCTGCGTGCTGGACACGCCGTGGCTTTCCTCGTGGATCAGGGTGCCGTCGGGCTCGCGTCGACCTGGGTTCCGTTCTTCGGACGTCTCGCCAAGACGCCGCGCGGGCCTGCTGTCTTTGCTCTTCGTCTCGGTGCTCCGGTCGTCTTCGGCGCCGCGATCCGGCAGCCGAGCGGACGCTTTCGTCTCACCTTCGAGCCGATCGATTCGTCCTCGTCAGGCAACCTCGAGGCCGACGTCGAGCGCATCGTCACCGATTACACCGCCACCCTCGAGCGTTGGGTTCGACGGGCCCCCGAGCAGTACTTCTGGCATCATCGCCGCTGGAAGCATCAGCGCCCCGGTACGCCGCCCGAGCTCGGGGAGCCGACATGAGCAGTGACTCCCGGGCGGCGCGTGCCTTACGAGGCGATGCGCGCGCGTGGTTCGGCGCTGGCGTCGTCATCCTGCTCGTTCTCCTCGCCGTCGCCGCACCGCTCGTCTCCCGCCACGATCCCATCCATATCGATCTGATCCACCAGTTGAGCCCTCCCTCCACGGATCACTGGCTTGGCACCGATATCCAGGGAAGGGACGTCTGGGCTCGACTCGTCTACGGCGCGCGCATCTCGCTCTCGGTGGGCATCGTGTCGCAGGGGATCGCGCTCCTCCTCGGCGTCACCCTCGGACTCGTCGCCGGATACTACGGGCGGTGGATCGATGAGCTCGTAATGCGCCTTGCCGACGTGACCCTCGCCTTTCCAACCTTGCTCCTGCTCATCGCGATGGTCGCCGCGCTCCAGCCGTCGTTAGGCGTCGTCTTCGTCACGATCGGCGTCGTCGGCTGGGCAGGGATGGCGCGCCTCGTTCGCGGTCAGGTCCTTGTCGTAAGGCAGCTCGAGTACGTGCAGGCGTCGCGCGCGCTCGGTGGTCGGGACCTTCGCATCGTCCTCGTTCACGTGCTTCCTGGTGTGCTCGCGCCGGTCATCATCGCCGCGACCCTTGGCGTCGCCGGCGCCATCATCGCCGAGTCGTCGCTGTCGTTCCTCGGGCTCGGCGTCCAGCCGCCGACGCCGAGCTGGGGCGCCATGATCGCCGACGGCCGTGACCTCAGTCAGCTGCGCCACGCGCCCTGGACGTCGCTCTTTCCCGGCCTCGCGATCGGCGCCGCGGTACTCGGCTTCAATCTTCTCGGTGACGCGCTCCGCGACGCGCTCGACCCTCGTGCCATCCGGGCGGCGATTCCTCGCGGCGCCGGTCTTCCCGACATTGCGCGGCCATGATCCTTCGATGAGAGTTTACTGAACGTGCCCTTCGACGTCGATCGTGTCCGCGAGAGCGAGTTTCCCTGGGCTGCACGGGGCGAGGTGATCTACCTCAACAACGCGAGCACCGGCCCGCTTCCCGACCGCGCGCTCCGAGCGATTCGCGACTTCGACGAGCGTCGCGCCGCGCCCTACCGGCTCTCTGACGACTTGCAGTTCGCGACGCTCGCCCGAGGCCGCGAGCTGATCGCGAGCCTCATCGGGGCAGACGTTGGCGAGATCGGCCTCGCCGTCAACACCTCATACGGCATTAACCTCGCGGCGTTCAGCCTGCCGTTAGGCGCTGGTGACGTCGTGCTCACGCCAGACCGGGAATTCCCCGCGAACGTCTATCCCTGGATGCAGCTCGCCCGGCGCCGCGGCATCATCTATCGCCGCATCCCTACCTGCGACGGCGCCGTCGATGAGGAGGCGCTCCGCCGCGAGCTCGAGGATCCCGCCGTCCGCGCTGTGTCCGTCTCCTGGGTCGGCTTCGCGAGCGGCTACACCATCGACCTCGAGGCGATCGGACGCGCTTGTCGAGCGCGCGGCGCGTACTTCGTGGTCGACGCGATCCAGGGCCTGGGCCCGCTCACGCTCGACGTGCGCGCATGTCACGTCGACATTCTCGCCTGCGGAGCGCAGAAGTGGCTCCTCTCGCCCTGGGGCACCGGTTTCGTCTATGTCCGGCGCGAGCTGCTCGGCCAGCTCGAGCCGAACGTCGTCAGCTGGATGGCGGTGAAGGGGAGTGACGACTTTAGTCGCCTCGTTGACTACGATCTCACCTGGCGCGACGACGCGCGCCGCTTCGAGTTCATCACGCTCCCCTTTCAGGATTTCGCCGGAATGAACGCGAGCCTCGAGCTCATCCACGAGCTCGGGCCCGTAGCGATCGCACACCATGTCACTTCGCTCGCTGACGTGATCGTGCTCTGGGCGGCGAGCCAGCGCGACGTCGAGCTCGTGACGCCGTCGTCACCGCGCCAACGTGCCGGCATCGTCTCCCTGAGGATGCCTAACGCGGTGGCCGTCAGCGCCGCGCTGAAGAAAGCGGCCGTGAGCCACTCGCTCCGCGAGGGCGCGATCCGCCTCTCACCCCACTTCTACAACACCCGAGAGGAGATCCGGCGCACCCTGGGCGTCATCGAGCAGGCCCTGGAGTCGTGAACGGCAGGCGCGACGCCTAACGAACGACGCGGACCACCGCGTAATCCCGCCGACCTTTCCCGAGCACGATGTACCCGCCTTGGAGCAGCACCGACGCCGGATCCAGTACACGATCGTCCGCCGTCAGCTTTCGCTTGTTCACCGACACGCCACCCTGCTCCAGCAGCCGTCGCGCCGCCCCGTTCGACGCGGCAAGACCAGCGGCCACTAGCAGCTTGAGCACGTCGAGCCCAGCGCCCTGGCCGTCGCTCACGTCAGACTCCTTGACCTCGACGAACGGCGCTTCCGCGCTCAGCACCTCGAGTGCCGCCCCCGAGAGCGCCGCCGGCTCCAATCCGCCGAAGAGAAAGCCCGAGACCTCGACCGCCGCGCGGAGTGCCGCGTCTCCATGCACGCGCTCGGTCATCTCGCGCGCCAACGCCTGCTGCGCTTCACGTCGCTCCGGACGCTCTGCTGTCGCCTGGTCAAGTGCCTCGATCTCCTCTCGCGGCAGCAGCGTGAAGAAGCGCAGGTAGCGGCCGACGTCGCGATCGTCGACGTTGAGCCAGAATTGATAGAACTTGTACGGTGACGTCCGTTCCGGATCGAGCCACACCGCGCCCGCTTCCGTCTTTCCGAACTTCGCGCCGGACGCAGTCGTCACCAGTGGAAGCGTCGCACCGTGAGCCTCGGCGCTCTCAGTTCTCCGAATGAGCTCAATTCCCGCGGTGATGTTTCCCCACTGATCGCTCCCGCCCATCTGCAGCATCGCGCCGTATCGACGGTGCAGCTCGAGGAAATCGTACGCCTGCATCAGCATGTAGCCGAATTCGGTGAACGAGATTCCACTGTCGAGCCGCGCCTTCACGGATTCCTTCTGCAGCATGTAGTTCACGGTGAAGTGCTTTCCCACGTCGCGCATGAACTCGATTGTCCGCAGGGTGCGCAGCCACTCGGCGTTGTCCACGAGAACTGCGCCCGTGCCGTCGGTGCCGTCTTCGAAGTCGAGGAATCGTCCGAGCTGAGCTCGAATCGCGCGCACGTTCTCGTCAACGACCTCCACGGAGAGCAGCGTTCGCTCGGCCGCCTTCCCACTCGGATCGCCGATCAGTCCCGTCCCACCCCCAACGAGTGCGATGGGGCGATGCCCGCTCCGTTGCAGGTGCACCAGGCCCATGATCGGCACTAGGTGCCCGACGTGCAGGCTCGACGCCGTCGGATCGAAGCCGACGTACCCCGATACAACGCCCCGCTGCAGCAGTGCGGCGACCCCGTCGGTGTGCTGGTACAGCAGCCCGCGCCACCGGAGCTCGTCGAGGAGTGTATGTGTGATCGTGTCCATGATCGTCAAAATAGACGCGTCATGCAGAGCCCGCAGCTATCTTTTTCCCATGGCATCCTTCCGACCACTGGCGTCGTATCGACGCTTCCGGCAGCGACATCCACGCGTGGTGCGTGGCTCGCTCATCGGGGGGGCCTTCGCGCTCTCCTTTGGCATCGGTCTGTTCTACGCCAGCTGGGCGCTCGTCTGCCGCGCCGGACGATGCCCATCGGTGGAAGTTCTCGACGAGTACACGCCTCGGCAGACATCGAAGCTGTTCGCCGCCGACGGCCGCTTCATCGCCGAGATCGGACTCGAGCGCCGCACCGTCGTCAAGATCGACCAGATCCCGACCGTCGTCCGGAACGCGTTCGTCGTCACCGAAGACAAGCGCTTCTACGAGCACGCCGGCGTCGACTGGCGCCGTGTGCCGAGCGCGATTCTCAACGACCTCCGTACGCGCAGCTGGAGTCAGGGCTTCTCCACGATCACCATGCAGCTCGCGCGCAACATCTTCCCCGAGCGAATCTCCCGTGAGAAGAGCCTGGTCAGAAAGCTCAAGGAAGCGAAGGTCGCTCGCGCCATCGAGTCGAAGTATCCGAAGGACCGCATCCTCGAGCTCTACCTGAATCAGATCTATCTCGGCAACGGAGCGTATGGTGTCGAGAGCGCCGCGGAGCGCTACTTCGGCAAATCGGTAAAGGACCTGAATCTCGCCGAAGCGGCGACCCTCGCTTCGATTCCGAAGGGGCCCGGACGCTACGATCCGCGCCGCTTTCCCGATCGTGTCATTCAGCGGCGCAACACCATCATCGAGCTCCTCCGCCGCAGTGGCGACATCAGCGACGCCGACGCGAGCCTCGCCCGCGCGTACCCGCTCCGACTCGCCCGCAAGACCGACGCTGGTGAGTTCGCGCCCTACTTCGTCGAGTGGGTGCGTCAGCTTCTCGATGAACAGTTCGGCCGCCAGCTCTATGAGCAAGGTCTCAAGGTCTATACGACGCTCGACGTCGAGCTGCAGTCGGCGGCGGAACGTGCCCTCGAGACGCAGCTGCGCGCGATCGAGGCGGGCAAGTTTGGCGCGTACAAGCACGAGACCTACGAGCATTACACCGCGCGGGCCATCGACAACGACAACGAGAACGCGGCGGCCAACTCCCCGTACTTGCAGGGTGCGTTCGTCGCGATGGATCCGCGCGATGGTTCCATCCGCGCGCTCATCGGTGGTCGGAGCTTCGACGACTCCAAGTTCAATCGCGCTGTCCAGGCGCAGCGCCAGCCTGGTTCGACCTTCAAACCGATCGTCTATGCCGATGCCATTCAGAATGGCCGCCCGCCCTCGTACATCCTCGACGACTCGCCGCTGAGCTACACGCCACAGGGCGGCCAGACGTGGGAGCCCCAGAACTATGACAACAAGTTCGAGGGGAAGATGCCACTTCGCCGCGCGCTCTACGAGTCGCGCAATCTCGCGACCATCCGCCTCGGCATGGAGCTCGGCGAGGCAAGTGTCATCGACGAAGCGCGAAAGTTTGGCTTGACCTCACCGATCCCGCCATATCCGTCGATCCACATCGGTGCAGCTTCCGTCTATCCGATCGAGATGGTCTCCGCGTACTCCGCCTTCGCCACGCTCGGAAATCGCTCCGCGCCAATGGCCATCGTGCGCGTCGAGAACCAGAAGGGCGACGTGCTCTGGGCGCCGACTCCGCAACGGACCGCCGTGCTCTCCCCCGAGGAGGCGTGGCTCATGGTCGACATGATGAAGGACGTCGTTAGGCGCGGCACCGCTGCCGGCACGGTCGGATCGGTCTTCCATCTTCCGGCCGGCGGCAAGACCGGCACCACCAACGACGGCACCGACGTCTGGTTCATCGGCTACACGTCGGACCTCGTCGCCGGCGTCTGGATGGGTCTCGATCGCCCGCAGAAGATCAAGGCCAACGCGCAGGGCGGTGTCCTGGCCGCGCCCGCGTGGACGGCGTTCATGAACCAGGTGTACAAGCGGAAGCCGGCGCCCCCTGACTGGCCGCGTCCCTCCGGCCTTGTGACGCAGTCCATCGACGTCACGACCAACACCCTCTGGGCCGACGGCTGTGGCGGCGTTCGCGCCGCCGAGTACTTCATCCCGGGCACGGAGCCGACGCAGGTCTGTCAGGTCCAGTTGCTCCCCGACACGACCGGCTTCGGGCCGACGACCCTGCCCGATACCGGCGCACCCCCTGCTGCGCAGCCCTCGAATCCGTTCGCCAGCCCCGTGGTGGTTCCTGGCGCCGTTCCAACTCCTCAGCGCGTTAGGCAGCCGTCACGCGACTCGGCCCGCGCGCGCGATTCCCTCGTCTTTCCCCGCGCTCGGCCGCGTGACACGAGCCGGGTGCGGCGCGACACGTCGCGAGTGCCCCCGCCCGCGGCGGGTGCCCGGCGTTGATGCGTCCGCGGTGAGTCCCACGGCACCACCGCCGTGGCAGCCTGTCGACTGTCACGCGCACACGACCTTCTCCGACGGTCGCCTCTCGGTCGACGAGCTCATCGCCGTCGCCCGTCGGCGACTCGTTAGGCCGAGTGTCACCGATCACATCTCGTCGTACATGGAGAGCGCGGTGCGCACGGTGGATGCGACGCGCGGCTACCTCGACGCCCTCGGGCAGTACGACGTTTTCCGCGGCGGCGAATTTTGCTGGCACGACACCCTCTGGCGCGATCTGCCCGACGACCTTGTCCGGCGCTTCACTCACCGCATTGGTTCGCTCCACGGCATCTGGCTGCCCGACGGCACGCTCGTCTACGCGTTTTCGCGGCGGTTTCCCGATGTCACGCCTGACGAGTACATGGAGGCTCACGTCGCCAACCTCGAGCGGTTCGCCCGTGAGATGCCCGTCGACATTCTCGCTCATCCGACGCTTCTCCCACTCACGCTCCGTCGCATCCCGCTCGAGGAGCTCTGGTCGGAGCCGCGCGAGGAGCGCGCCGCGCAGGCCCTCGCTGCCGCCGGGATCGCGTTCGAGATCTCGAATCGCTATCGGCCTCACGAGCGATTCGTGAGGCGGGTCGCCGCCGCCGGCGTGCGGATCTCCCTCGGCTCCGACGGACACACCGAGGAACAGATCGCGAATCTCGCGTATCCGCTCGCGGTCGCGCGATCGCTCGGCGTGCGTGATGAGGACCTCTACGATCCACAGCGCCACGGCTCCCGAACCGGCTTCTTCGATGCCGGCACGCGCGCGTGATCTGACGTCGCGCCCGTGATCCGCTACCGCGCCCGCTACGTCGTTCCGGTGGTCACGCCGCCCATCGTCGACGGCGTCGTCGCGATTGATGGGAATCGCATCGCCTACGTCGGCCCAGCCGCGGCGGCGCCCCCCGGTCACACCACCGACCTCGGGAACGTGATTCTCCTTCCGGGTCTCGTCAACGCGCACACCCATCTCGAGCTCACCGGGATGCGTGGTTTTCTCGAGGACCTGGACTTCCGCTCCTGGATCCTCCGCCTCACCTCGGCCAAACGCTCCGTGCTCTCCCGCGACATGCTCCTCGACGCGGCGCGCTACGGAATTGCCGAGGGCCTCCGGCACGGCATCACCACCTTCGCCGATACCTGCGACTCGGGCGTCGCGTTCGACGCCATGCTTGAGCGCGGCGTCCGCGGCGTCATGTACCAGGAAACGTTCGGACCCGATCCGGCGCAATGCGAGGCCTCGCTCGCCGAGCTCCGCGAAAAAATCGAGCGCCTCCGTCCGCTCGAGACCTCACTCGTTAGGCTCGGCGTCTCGCCGCACGCGCCGTACACCGTCTCCGACCCGCTCTTCGCCGCTGTCGCGCGCTACGCCCGCGACGCCGGGCTCCCCGTCGCGATCCACATCGCCGAGAGTGCGCTCGAGCACGACCTCGTCGTACGCGGCGAGGGCGCTTTTGCCGACGGGCTCCGTGGCCGCGCCATTGGCGTGGTTCCACGCGCGCGCACGCCAATCGAGCTCCTTCACGATCTCGACGTCCTCTCCGCTCGCCCGCTGCTCATCCACTGCGTTCGCGTAGACGACGCAGATATCGCGCGGATCGCACACTCTCGCTGCTCCATTGCCCATTGCCCCGCGTCCAACGCGAAGTTGGGGCATGGCATCGCTCCGCTCACCGACTTCATGTCAGCTCGGATCCCCGTCGGCCTCGGCTCGGATTCCGTCGCGAGCAACAACCGCATGGACATCCTGGCGGAGGCGCGCCTCGCGGCGCTGTTCCAGCGAGCGCGCTTGGGAGGCTTTTCCGAGGTCAGCGCATCGGACGCCATCGAGTTGGCCACTCTCGGTGGTGCGCGCGCGATCGGCATCGACGGTGAGGTTGGCTCGCTCGAGGTCGGCAAGGCCGCCGATCTCGCGGCCTTTCCTCTCGACAATCTGGGCCCCGTTCACGACCCAATAGCTACCGCGATCTTCGGTCTGCCAGGCACCAGAGCGAGCGTCGTCGCCGTGGGCGGTCGTGAGCTCGTGCGAGACGGCGTCCTTCTGGACGACGATTCTGCTCTCGAGGAGCGGGTGCAGGCGAGCGCAGAAGCCCTCAAATCCTGGCTCCGCACCGCGTCGCCTAGCCAGTCCCCGACTGGATTGGCTGCGAGAACGCGCTAGCACCTGGCACCTGGCTTACCTGGCACCTGGCACCTCTCATCGGCCAAATTGGCCGTCGCTCTCTTGTCGCCCATTTTGCGCTCGGGTAGCTTCAGTTGTGCTCGTACCTTCCGACGGTTCCATTCGTCGTCAGGAAGGAGAGGTGACGTGTACCGTCGCGAGCCGACCACCTCTCAGTTCGGGCTGTCGAGCGAGACGAGCACGGCGAATAACGGAGGTTTGCGTGGTCGTTGGCTGTTTGGCTCTGAACGCGTCCTTCGAGCCTCTCACCATGGTCCCGATGCGGCGGGCTCTGCGCCTCGTGATCGATGGGAAGGCCGAAATTGTCGAAGCGGACCAGGATAAGGTTGTCCGCTCCGAGCGCCTCACGATGCCACGACCCGCCGTCATTCGCCTCACGAAGTTCATTCACGTGCCGCGTCGGTTCCGACGCCAGGTCACCAACACCTTCCTCTTCGCGCGCGACCGCTACCGTTGCCAGTACTGCGGCCGCCATGCGACGGAGCTCAAGCTCCGCGAGGCGCTCACGCGCGATCACCTGATCCCCCTGTCGCGCGGCGGTACGAACGACTGGAACAACGTCGTCACCGCTTGCAGCCCCTGTAATACGAGAAAGGGCAATCGCCTGCCGGAAGAGATCGGAATGCATCCGTTGACGCATCCGGTCGAGCCGCACTTCGTGCATCTCAGCTGGGCCGTCCGTCGCCTGACCCCGACGCAAGCCCGCTACATCCGCACGTTCTACGGCGACGAGGTGCTGCACCAGATCGAGCTGCTCGAGCACCGCGGCCATGCCGCCGCTCAGGTCTCAGCCGCCCTCGGCCACGCGCACAAAGCGTAGAGCGTAGAGCGTAGAG
>JAJKIR010000107.1 GCA_021154325.1 Gemmatimonas sp. | reverse complement strand
GTGATGATCGACGGATGCACCCAGTACCGATCGGACGTCATCGCTTCGGAAACAGGATTCGACAATTCCCCGGCCGCTCCCGTGTAACCGAAGTACACGCCAAGCTTCAGCGAAGCCGGCAGGCCGGCCGTGGTAATGAACGACTGGTTGATGGCCGTCGCCGCCTGCTGCCAGCACGCCGCGCAGTTGACGAACGTCGCCCGATGCACGAGGAGCTTGGCCGCGAGCGCGCGATTGAACTGCGCGAACGTGGCCGGAGTGGTGAATCCCGTGTACCCGGGAACGAAGCTGAATGGGAAGCTGCTGCCGCCTCCCTGCAGGTCGGCATACGCCTCGTCGAACAGCGCCGATGCCGCCGCCATCGCGTCGGACATCGAGACGAGCGGAGCCGGCGGCTCGGAGATCGGTCGATCGACGTCGATCGGGATGCCCGTTGGCCCGCTCCGGATCGCGAGCAGATGCAGATGCCACGCCTTTATCGTCTTGGCGAATCCGAGCGACGCCTTCACTTCCTGCGGCGTGAGTGCTTTGGCGTTCGCGAGTGCCGCCTGATAAACGTTGAGCGTGCGGATCGCCTGATACTGTCCGGTCCAGATGCCGCCGGCGCGTCCGCCAGGATCCTGGGGACCGCGAATTTCCTCTCCGGTCTCGCGAGGATCGTTGCCGAGCAGATTCCAGCCCTCGCGGCCGTAGATCCCCCATTGCTGGATGATCCCGCCGCGATCGTTGAGCGCCTGCGTCTGAATGCCGATTGCCGTACGCGCCAGCACCTCACGCGACGGCGCTTCGGTCAATGTTTCGGCCGTGGGCGCGTTGAGATTTTGCACATCGAAATTGTTGCACGCCGCGATCAGCACAACGGCGCAGGCGGCGAGGCGAGTCACACGGTGGCTTCGCCGCCTCGCCGTGCGGACCTGTCGTATCGTCGTCATCAGAACCCCACGGAGAAGTCGAAGAAGATGCTGCGGCTCGGCGGATAGGGAGCCACGTCGAGATTGTTGCGGATAGCGGCGGAGCCGACGTTCGCGACTTCGGGATCGAGCCCGGAGTAGCGCTGCCAGGTGAGCAGGTTGCGGCCGCTGACTCCGACGCTGATCGTTCGCGCGCCGAGACCAGCACGGCTCACCCATGACCGCGGAACCGCGGTGCGGATGCTCACCTCGCGGAGCTTGAGGAAAGAGGCATCCTCGATGTACGGCGTCATCACGCCACCATTGTAGCCCTTCATGCGTTCCGTCCACGCCGCCGAACCATAATCTGCCGAGAGCCCGGAGTCGTCGTAGAGAAACTGCGTGAGATTGATGATGTCGCCGCCGTGCTGGTAGTCGAGCACGACGTTGAGATCGAAGGGTCCATACGTGAGGTTGTTCACGAGGCCCATTCGGTAGTCCGGTGCCGAATTGCCGATCTGCACGTCCGTCGCAGTGCGATTGCCGTTCGCGTCGAACGCCCGCCCGACGATCTGCGTGAGTGGCTTGCCTTCCTGAATGAACGTCACTCCGAGACCTCCGAAGCCGGAGAGCGGTGGACGGAAGGGAGGCAATCCCGCGAGGTCCTTCACCTCACTCTTGTACTGCGTGAACGTCGTCTGAACGAGCCAGGTAACGTTCGACCGCTGGATTGGCGTTAGGCCGAGCATCGCCTCGATGCCGCGATTCTGGATCCGTCCGCCATTGAAGACCTGGCTGCTGAAGCCAGTCGATGGAGCCGGCACGCGCTGTAACAAGAGGTTGGTCGTGTTGCGCTGGAAGCCGGTGAGCTCCCACGTGAGGCGGCTGTGCATCGCGATGCCGTCGATGCCGACCTCCACCTCTTTCACGCGCTCAGGTTCGACGCCCGCGAAACCGGACCCGGCGGCCACAGTAAAGCCACTGAGACCTCCGAGCTGCGGCGTCCCGAGTTGGGTGAACTTCTGCCCGAAGGTCGGCAGGTTGCCGGTCTCGCCGTAGGCAATGCGCGGCTTCAGCTCGCTGCCAGCGCCCATGAGACCGAGCACACGGTAGGACGCGGAGATCTTCGGGAAGATATTGTACTTGTCGACGAGGCCGTCGACGCTGCTTCGCTCGGCGCGCAGACCGGCTTGCACCAGCAACAGCTCGTCGAGCAGCCGAACTTCCTCCTGGCCGTAGAAGGCGAAGGTGCGCTCCTGCGCCAGACTGTCCGTGCCGGTCGTGTTGGTTCCCTGGCCCACGTGGCGCTGGCCGGGAATCAAGTTCTCCGTCTCGGTGCGGCTGATCTCGACTTGCCGATCCTCGTACTGCATGCCGCCCGACGTGTTGAGGGACCAGCCACCGAAGCCGCTGCCATGGATGATGTGGATCGCGTTGAGGTTCCAGTTGTAGAACTTGCTATCCCCATCGTTCTGGATCGCCGTGCCCGGCAGCGTCTGTGTCTGCTCGTAGAACAGCTCGTTAGGCGACCAGAGCTGGTTGTTCTGATGGAAGACGTCGAGTCCTCCGGCGGCTACGAAGCGCAGCGACTGCCTGGTGGAATTGAACGCGTCGTAGTTCGTGGACACGCCGCCGGTGAAGCGGTTCGTCACCTCGTGGTTCTTCGCCAGGTCCGTCGTCTGCATCGGATTGGCGTTGATGCCCCAATCGGGAGCCAGATAGTTCCCATTCGCGTCGCGCGCTTTGTAGTCGACGAAGCTCGGTGTGTATGCGAACGCGTAGCCGTTGCACGCGAAGTTGTTACAGTTGTTGTTCCAGCCGCGATCGTTGGCCGAGCGGTTGAACACGCTCGACACCTTCACGCCGAGCTTTGATCCGAGGTCCTGGTCGACGTTGACACGCAAGCCCTGGCGATCGAAGCCGGTGTTTCGCTCGATGCCGCCGTCGTGCTTGTTGGTCAGTCCGATGAAGTAGCGCGTTCGTTCCGTACCGCCCGCGACGTCAGCGACGGTCTCGTAGGAGAGGTTGCTGGTCGTGTAGAGCTGATCGTAGTGGTTGAAGTACGGCGACGGATCGGTCGCGAACCAGTGCGCCACACCCGAGCCGTACTTGGCGACCGCTTCGGCCTGGGTGAAGTGCCTGCTTTCGAGAGTTCTCATCGGGCTGAACGCGCCGAGGCGCTGCACAAGCCGGACGCTGTTCTGGCCCGCCTGCCCGCGTCGCGTCGTGATGATCACGACGCCGTTCGCCGCCTTGGAGCCGTAGATCGACGAGGCGGCCGCGCCCTTCAGGATCTCGATGCTCTCGACGTCAGCCGGATTGATGTCGGCAACGCGGTTCACCGCGTCGTCCTCGGCCGTGGCGAAGGCCGCGTCGGTGATGTCACCGCGGCCGCCCGCGATGCGCTCGTTGGCGTAGATCACCCCGTCGACCACGTACAACGGATCGAACGCGCCGAGGATCGTGTTGTTGCCGCGGATCTGCATCTGGATGCCGCCGCCCGGGGCGCCGGAGTTCGACTGCAGGTTCACGCCGCTGATCTTGCCGACGAGCGCGTTCTCGATCGTCGGTGAGGGGACTTGCGTGAGCTCCTCGCCCGAGACGCGAGCGACGGCCGTGGTGGCGCTCCGGCGATCGACGGTGGTCGCCTGGCCGGTGACGACAACGCTCTCGAGCAGGAGTGGATCCTTCTCGAGGGCGAAATCGGCGGTAGTCTGGTCGGCCGTGAGCGGCCTGGTTATTCGCTTGTAACCGATCGCGCGGGCGAGGAGTGTGACGCTGCCCTGGGGCGCAACCAGGCGGTACTCCCCGTTGGCGCCGGCGCGCGCGGTCGCCGCAGTGCCGGGTACCGAAACAGTCGCACCGGAAAGCGGCACCGAAGTGCCCGCGATGGTGACGGTCCCAGTAATGGTCCGAGTTTGAGCGCGACTCGCAGCCGGGAGCAGTATGACCAGCACTGCACCAGTGACGGCGAGGCGCGAGAGGGGTCGACGCACGAAGCCTCCCGATATGAAGGGGTCAGTTCGAATGACAGGACGGACGAGCGCAGAATCGAATGTGGGCGCATCGATGTCAAGGAGACTCTTACGGGATGAGAGGGCCCGTGATTATTGCGAGTTCCCGTAAGGCGCCCTCGCGTACGCGTTGCAGTCCGCGCGAGACAAACTCGCGATAGCCGTCAGCGGGCAGGAACTCCAGCGCGGCGATGCCCCGCTCCGCGACGACGCTCGCTCTTGCCGAGTGGCCGAGAGCGAGGAAGTTGTCCGCGAGATTGAGGTATAAGGAAGGGAGCAGCGGCTTGGCCCGTTCGTCGGTGACCGCTTCGGCATGCTCAGCCGCAAGGCGGTTCCAGTACAGCGAGTCGTTGAGCGAAGGCTGATGGCGAGCCAGAAAGTGAGCCGCGATACTGGCGTCCA
This sequence comes from Gemmatimonas sp., assembly GCA_021154325.1. Classification (GTDB taxonomy): domain Bacteria; phylum Gemmatimonadota; class Gemmatimonadetes; order Gemmatimonadales; family Gemmatimonadaceae; genus AG2. Next base: position 6,152 of record JAJKIR010000107.1, on the reverse strand, counting down.
AGTCATCGCGCCGTGCGTCCCACGCCTGCCGGAACAGCGTAGCTGCCGCAGCTGCATCGCCGTCGACGGCCATGCCAGCGGCACAGAGCCGTACAACAGGACTGTCCCCGTCAATCATCCAGCTTCTCACACAACCTTGATGACAACCTTTCCCGTTGCCCGTCCGGACTCCGAGTAAGCCAGTGCATCACGTATCTCGTCGAGCCGAAAGACCTTGTCCACTAGCGGGGTGATGGCGCCGCTCTCCACCAGCGCCGCAATCTCTCTCAGCTGTTCTCCGTCGGCGCGCACGAAAAAATACTCATAGCGAGCGTTGTGCTTCCGTGCGGCGGCCAGCGCTTTCCGAGACAACACCCTGATGGCGAAGACGATGAGCGGATTGAGCCCCCAACTTCGGGCAAACGCGGGTGACGGGGTGCTGCTGTTGATGCTCACCACCACACCGCCAGGCTTCACGCATTCGAAGCACCGAACGAGTGTGTCACCGCCCGCGCTGTCCAGCACCACGTCACAGTCTTTCGCCACCTCTTCGAAACGTTCGCTGCGATAGTCGATGGCGACGTCTGCGCCCAGACGCGTCACCAGCTCCACATTGCGTGCGCCCACGGTGGTGAAAACCGTTGCGCCGAGATGCCGCGCCAGCTGGATTGCGATGCTGCCAACCCCACCGCTGCCCGCGTGAATCAACACGCGTTGGGCGGCGCCGAGTTTTCCGATCTCTACCAACGCCTGCCACGCCGTGAGTGCAACGAGGGGAAGGGAAGCAGCTTCTTCGAACGTCAGGTTGCTGGGTTTGAGAGCGGCAGCGCCATCGCGGACGACCGCGAACTCCGCGAAGGTGCCGATTCGGTTGGTGTCCAATCGCGCATAGATCGCATCGCCTTGCTTGAAGCGCGTCACCCGCGAGCCGACGTCGACAACCACACCTGAGAGATCATTGCCCAACACCAACGGAAAGCGGTACTTCACCAGCGTCTTCAGCTTTCCGTCACGCGTCCGGATGTCCACCGGATTCACGCTCGCGGCGTGCACGCGAACCAACACGTCGGTGGCGCCCATGGTCGGCAGATCGATGTCCACCACGCTCACGACGTCATTGCTTCCGTATCGGTGAATGACTGCGGCCTTCATGGAGCTCCCTGGGTCCGCCGAGACAGGCACAGACAATACTTAGGTATTGACCTTAGTATTGCGCCGTGATATGATCTCTCCGTGATGCACAACCAATCAATCGACTGGTGTTGAAATGGTGCAAGCCGCGGTCGCCGACGATGTCTTCTATGCCCTGTCCAATTCGACTCGGCGGAAAGTGCTGGAGCAGCTGTCGAGTGGACCAGCCACCGTCAGCGAGCTGGCGGCCCCGTTCGACATGAAGCTCCCGTCGTTCGTGCAGCATCTGTCGGTGCTCGAGCAGAGCCGACTGGTGAAATCGAAGAAGCGCGGGCGAGTGCGGACCTACGAGATCGCACCCGAACGGTTCAAGGTTGCTGAAGACTGGCTCGCCGCGCGTCGTCGGTTGTGGGAAGCCCGACTGGACCGCTTCGACCAATACGTCAAACACCTCAAGGAGAAGGAAGAAGAATCATGAGCAAGCACGTCACGATCGATCCGAAGCTCGACTTCGCCATCGAACGGTTCATCGACGCGCCCGCGCGGCTCGTCTGGGAAGCGTTGACGCAACCGGAGCATCTCAAGGAGTGGTACATGCCCAAGGCATGGGGTCGCGTGTCGCGAAGCGAGATGGACGTGCGACCGGGCGGCATCTTCCGCGTCGACATCGCGCTGCCTAACGGTCAGGAGGTCCCCAACCTCGGCTGCTTCCTGGAAGCCATTCCGATGGAGCGACTGGTCTGGACGTCCATGTTGTTCCCCGGCTATCGGCCGGCCGTCTTCGACGACATTCCGATCACCGCCATCGTAACGATGGAGAGCGTGGGAAAAGGCACTCGTTATGTATTCACGGCGCTGCACCGGGATCAAGCCGACCTCGAGAAAAACAAGGAGTCGGGCTTTTACCAGGGCACCGAGATCGCCATCGATCAGCTCGTGGAGCACGTGATGGCAATGAAGTAGCTCTCGCGGGACTCGCGTTTACAGGCGCGCGCTACGCGAGTCCTTTCACGCGCTTGTAGTACGCGAGGTACTCTTTCGGCGTCGACATGGCGATCACCGTCGCGACTGAGGTGAGCTCGAGATCATCGAGCTTCTTGAAGTGCAGACAGCACTTCCCCATGTCGAGCCGCTTGCCGGCTTTCTTGAATGCGTCGACGAGAAGCTTCTCGGAGAACGGCGATGTGTACTCGCCGTTCGAGCTCTGGTACGCGCCCATCAGGTAGAGCGAGTTGTAGCTCTTGTGCGCGCCGAGGCCGACGTAGCAGAGCGGCTGACCGTTGTATGTGTCGGAGAACTCTTCGAGCGGGATCCCCCAGTTGATCACGCCCCAGTTCATGAACTCTGCGTACCCCTTGGGGATGTGCTTGTGGACGAAAGCGCGGGCCTCTTCGATCACCGTCCGCTTCTCCGGAGTGAGCGAGGCCAGGTACGCGGCCACGGTGGTGGGGCGAGCAGCCTTCGTCTTCGCGCCTGATTTCCTGGCAGTCATCGACTTGTTCACCGTGCAAAGGAGTCGTTAGGCGGCATGCACCGGCGCCGCGAGGGGAAGGGTGAGGAGCAGGTGACCGCTGTCGGCGTACCCCGCACGCGCGTACAGCCGCCGAGCAACATGATTGTCCGGGCCGACCTCCACGTGGAGCGCGCGCACGTCCCGCCGCGCCGCGTCCGCCCTCGCCGCCGCCAGCAGGCTCGCGCCTGCCCCACGCCCACGGGCGGCTGGGCGGACGTACAGGTCGTCGATGAACCCGCGCAGGCCGCCGTACTCCATGCTGAAGCACACCGTCAGCACGATGTGCCCAACCGCGTCTTGGCCGTCCCGCGCGAGCCAGACGCCGCCGAGCCGCGGCTCCGCCAGCAGCGACTCGAACGCGGCGGTCGCCGACTCTGACGGCAGGGGAAAGTCCGCCTCGGCGTAGAACGCCTGCATGAGGGACAGAAGCACTGGCACGTCCCGCGAGCCGGCTGGCCGGACGTCGACTGCCATGAGGACTCTCCTGTTGATGAGGGCCGGAGCTGCCTAACGCCGGAGCTCTGTTGCAGCCGATCGACTCAACATGCGATAACCTGCCTGGAGTTGTGGCGGGAGTCCAGACGCTCGATCCCGTGAAGGTGGCGGCACTAACTACATTTTGCGCATGGAAGCCGCCTCACACACCGGCGAGCATCGGATCGTCGCCGACGCGCTCGTGTCATCCGATCTCAGCCAGCGCGACAACACCGTCTTCGCCGTGCTGATCGCGATCAGCTTCTGTCATTTGCTCAATGACATGATGCAGTCGCTGCTTCCGGCGATCTATCCGAATCTCAAGGTGCAGTTCGGACTGTCGTTCGTCCAAGTCGGCCTCGTCACCTTCGCCTATCAGATCACGGCGTCGCTGCTGCAGCCGCTCGTCGGACTCTATGCCGATCGCCGGCCGACGCCGCTCGCCCTTCCCGGCGGCACACTCTTCACGCTCGCCGGATTGACCATTCTCTCCGTCGCCAAGAGCTACGAGGTGCTGCTCATCGGATCCTGTCTGCTCGGCGTCGGATCTTCGGTCTTCCATCCCGAGTCGTCGCGCGTGGCGCGGATGGCGGCAGGCGGACGATTCGGACTCGCTCAATCGCTCTTTCAAGTCGGCGGCAACGCCGGGTCGGCGCTCGGACCGTTGGTCGCCGCCATCGTCGTCATGCGTTGGGGACGGTCCGGCCTCGGGGCCGTCGCGTTGCTCGCGCTGTTGTCGGGAGCCGTGCTGTGGAACGTCGGCCTCTGGTACAAGCGACATGGGCTCGAGCGACTGCGCAACGCGCGGCTCAGTGCGGCCGCCGTGGTCTCGAGCGACGATGGCCAGGCGACCCGCGGCATACTCGTGCTGCTTATTTTAGTATTCTCTAAATACGTCTATCTCGCGAGCCTCACGAGCTACTACACGTTCTATCTTATTCATCGCTTCCACCTGTCGATCGCGAGCGCGCAGATGCACCTCTTCGTGTTCCTGGCGGCGGTCGCCGCCGGCACGCTGATTGGCGGCCCGATCGGCGACCGTTTCGGCCGTCGCTACGTCATCTGGTTCTCGATCCTCGGCGCCCTGCCGTTCACGCTACTCTTGCCAGGGGCAAACCTCTTCTGGACGGGCCCGTTGACGGTCGTGATCGGACTGATCCTCGCCTCAGCGTTCCCGGCGATCGTCGTGTTTGCGCAGGAGCTGGTGCCGGGGAAAGTAGGGATGATCTCCGGACTCTTTTTCGGATTTTCGTTCGGCATGGCCGGACTCGGCGCAGCGGTGCTCGGCTGGCTCGCCGACCGCACGAGCATCGAGACGGTCTATCGAGTATGCGCGTTCCTGCCGGCTATCGGTATGCTCGCCGCGTGGCTCCCGAAGGTCGACCATGCCAACGCGAAGCATTGAGCACTTTCTCAATGACGGTCGAGTGGCAGAACTAGAAGAGAAGTCTTGCCGTGAGCGGCGTGACGAAGATTCCGAAGGTTGGGACGGGAGATAACCAGTATGCTCCCGCCTCAACGCGGGGCCCGATCCGAAAGTGACGCCAGCCCCACATCGGCGCGATGTAGCCGCCAAGGAACCCGCCGATTTCGGGCTCAGAGGCGACTTGCGCGCTGTGGAGGTCAGCGGCGGCCCTGACGCCGAGGTCATACTGCCAACGCCCCGGTGGCTGGAGCCGAGTGAAGATCTCAAGGTGGGCAATTTCCGTGGACTTCTTCCCGCCCTTCTCGCCAGCGACCATCCTGATGTTGAACTCGTCTCCCAAGCCGGCGCCGGCTCCCACGAGTTTGCCGGAACTGGTCAGATGAGCATAGCTGAGCCCTCCCGCGAACGGGCTGACGTCTAGCGTGAGCTGGTTCCGAGGAGCGGGCGCTTGCGCCGCGAGCGGGCGCGAGAAGTTGGAGGACACGAGCAAGAGCCCGAGGAAAATGACATTGAGTGCGCGCATCCAATCGTCGTAAGATTTTTGAGGGTCGGCCCAAGCAATCGACGGCGAGGTGGAGACGCGGATCGTCCACTCAAGTCTGTCGCGTATAGAGACTAACCGGAGCGAGCTCAATCCAGTTCAGTCTTCGCGACGACGCTTCGATGTGCGTTCAAGACATCGTGGCCAGCCACTGCTCGATGGCCCATCGATGGCTTGCCGGCGTGACGCGCGTGGCTGCATCCGCGGCATTTGCCCATTCCAAGGTGTGGTCGGCTTCCGGATCGGTCTCAGACTTTCCGATCGCGCGGCCGTTGCAGAACGTGCAGTGCTTCGCAAAGTGCGTGCGTTCCGCAGCGGAGAACACGAACTCGATCGCCATCCGTCGCCAGCCCTCGAGTTGGACGACAAGGCCGCACTCCTCGCGAATCTCGCGCGCGACGGTGGCCTCGGGAGCCTCTCCAGCGTCGATGCCGCCACCGGGCAGGTACACGCCGGACGGAGTTCGAACGATAGCAAGCCGTGTACGATCGTCCGTGATGAGACCGTAGGCACTCGGTCGGACTATCGCGGTCTCTGGCGAAGCATTCCGGCCAAATGTCGGTACGGCGCTCCAGTCAGTCATTCATAAGAGGGTGTGGTCGTATAACGCCGAGTTCCGGCGGACGCATCGTTTTTCGCCTCTTGCCATACCGCAACGCTCGCGTTAAATACTGAACCATATGGTTCAGTATTTGCCGGCCCGACTTGATACTTCATTCGCCGCGCTCTCGGACGCCACGCGGCGTGGTGTTCTGGAGCAGCTCGGACGAGCCGACGCTTCGATCACGGACCTCGCCGAGAGGTTCCAGATGACGCTCACGGGCATGAAGAAGCACGTCGGCGTTCTGGAGCAGGCGGGGCTCGTCACCACGAAGAAGATCGGGCGCGTGCGGACGTGCCGGCTGGGCCCGCGCCGATTGGAGGAAGAGACGAAGTGGCTCGAGAGGCACCGCCAGCGCTGGGAGGAACGCTTCGACGCGTTGGACAAGGTTGTCGAGGAACTCACACGAAAGGAGAAGAGCGATGAACGCAAGAATCGAAAGTAAGCCCGGCCCCGTGAAGAACCGCACCACGGTGGAACGGAAGTC
>JAJKIR010000106.1 GCA_021154325.1 Gemmatimonas sp. | reverse complement strand
CGGGTCCAGTACAACAAATGGAACGCCCGGCCGTGGGGCCGGGCGCCGTTACCGCAACGTACGCCGCCTCAGCTGGTTCCGCAAATGGCGGACCCACCCGGCCCCAACCGTGAGGACGCATCGCCGACAGCTACCTTCCTGCATGATCGAGATCCAGCGCTACGACGACGTCGAGCGCATCAGGCTCGCGAGCTGGGGAAGCCGGATCGCCGGCATGGACGTCAGCGCGTATCTCGTCAACGGTACCCTCGTCGACAGCGGCTTTCCCCGCTCTCGAGGCGCGCTCGCGCGATTCCTCGACGAGCGGTCAGTCAGCGCCGCGATGCTCACGCACTATCACGAGGATCACGCCGGGAACGCCGAGCTCCTCGCCTCTCGTGGAATTCCCGTCCTCATGCACGCGATCACCCGCGAGCGCCTTCGCGCACCGGCCGGAATTCGCGCGTATCGGCGCGTCGTCTGGGGAACGCCGCGGGCGGTCACCTCGCTTCCCCACGCCCCCGTCGAGGCCGCGCCCCTCCAGTTTGTTTTCACGCCTGGCCATAGCCCGGACCACCAGGTCGTCTGGGCTCCGGAGCGCGCGACGCTCTTCTCCGGCGACCTCTGGCTCGGCGTCCGCGCCCGCGTGATGCACAGCGCCGAGAACCCGTATCGCATTCTGGAAAGCCTGCGTGCGGCGATGGCGCTACGGCCGACGCGAATGTTCGACGCACATCGAGGTCCGGTTCGCGACCCGATAACCGCGCTCGGCGCGAAGATCAGCTATCTCGAGGAAACAATCGCCGCGATCGAAGCGAAGATCGCGGCTGGCTGGAGCGACCGCGCGATCCTCCGCACTGTGCTCGACGGTGACGAGGCGGTCGCGATTGCGTCGCGAGGAGAGTATTCGCGAATGAACTTCGTGAAGGCGGTCCGGCGAGAGCGAGCCGGTCGCTGAGTCGCCGTTCTGCCACTCGAGGACCGGTGAGGAGGCGATCTAGCGGTGCATCGGCAGCATCGCCTCGGCGTCCTCGGCGGCGGCGCTGCGACCGCCGGCGCGCCGGTACTCGCTCGTTAGGCGATCGAGCATCTCCTTGCGGCGGTCCAACAAGCGCTTGAGCGGCCGGCGCGCGTGTCGCGCGTGGGCGTACGACGTCAGCAGCGGCAGCGCCACCGTGGAGTCGAGGTAGCAAACGACGGCGTCCGGCAGACGATCCGGATCGATCTTCCCCCAGCTCACCGCCTCAGCCGGCGTCGCGCCCGAGAGGCCTCCCGTGTCGGGTCGCGCGTCCGTGATCTGGAGGAAATAGTCGTGGCCCTTTTCGTCGATCCCCAGCACTTCCTGGATCTGCGGCTCCGTCTGCAGCATGAAGTTCTTCGGGCTTCCGCCGCCGCAGATCAACACCGCCGAGCGGCCGCCGCCCTTCTTGCCACTGCCACGCTTCGCGTCGAGCACGATCGACGCGGTTTCGTTGACGTCGAGATTCGGGTCGATGACGCAACGGTTCCCGTCCAGCGCGAGCGCCGCGACGTTCATCCCGATCGAGGAATCGCCCGGCGACGACGTGTAGATCGGCACGCCGGCCGCGTATGCTGCCGAGAGGAGCGACTTCTGTCCGATGCCTAACGCCTTCTCGCGTTCACGCACGTACTTCCCGCACAGGTTATGGAACTCGGCGCTCGACATCGACCGCTGAAATTCCTTCCCCTGAATGATTGTCCGGAAAAAGGCGTCGGTCGACAACAGCACGTCGTAATCGAAGAAGATGTCGTAGATGCGCACGACGCCTTCCTCGCGGAGCACGACGTCGGACTCCTGGGCATTGCCGCGGTGCATCGCGAGGCCGAGGCCGAAGTGCGTGTCGTGATACAGATTCGCGCCGGTCGAGATGATCCAGTCGACGAAGCCGCTCTCGATGAGCGGGATGATCGCCGCCATCCCGAGGCCGGCCGGGGTCAGCGCGCCGGTGAGCGAGAGGCCCACCGTCACGTCGGCGTCGAGCATCTTCTGCGTGAAGAGCTGACAGGCCTCGCGTAGCCGCGCCGCGTTGTACGCGAGGAAGCACCCGTCGATGAGATCGGCGACGCGCTCGCTGCCATCGATGCGGCGCGGATCGATCCGCTCGCCTTTCAGGAAGCGGCTGCCGTCGTGCGACGTGTGTTTGACCCCGGAGCGCTCGCGTTCCTCGGCGGCGCGTTTTTGATCTGCCTTCGGGCCGGCCGCCGACGCGCGCGCCGACGCTCGCGGTGATGCGGGACTTCCGCGCTTCTTGCTCGCCATGCTTCGTCTCTGTTTAAATCTTGCTCATCGACGTGGCGACCCGTCGCCGGCAGCCCGCCGCGCGTCGGCCCGCGGCTGGATCGCGCGCTGCTGCGACTCGTACGCCTCGACCACCGCGGAGCACGCCTCCTGCGGATCGTCGGTGAGGAGAATCAGATTCAGGTCGCCGGGCGAGATCTTTCGCTCCACGAGCACGCGGGACTGCAGCCACCGGATCAGCCCCGCCCAGTAGTGACGTCCGAACATGATCACCGGGAACTGATAGATCTTCCCGGTCTGGATGAGCGTCAACGCCTCGAACGCTTCGTCGAGCGTTCCGAAGCCGCCGGGGAAGATGATGAACGCGTTTGAGTATTTGATGAACATCGTCTTCCGCACGAAGAAATAGCGGAAGTTGATGAGCGTATCGACGTAGGGATTCGCCCCCTGCTCGAACGGCAGCTCGATGTTGCACCCGATGGACCGGCCGCCCGCGTCGCGCGCCCCCTTGTTCGCCGCCTCCATGATACCTGGGCCCGCGCCGGTGATGATGGCGAAGCCCTGCTCGGCGAGCAGCCGTGCCGTCTCCTGCGCCAGCTGGTACTGCGGGTCATCGGGATGCGTGCGCGCCGAGCCGAAGATCGTTACGCCTTTGGTGACACTGGCGAGGTTGTCGAAACCCTCGATGAACTCGCCCATGATGCGCAGCACGCGCCACGGATCGGTTCGTGTGAAATCAGCCGCCTCGCTTGGCTGCTGGAGGAGCTTTTCGTCCTCCGTCACCGGCCCGACAAAGCTGCGAATGGAGTCGTCGACGATGCGCGTTGCGCCAGAAGCGCGAGCCGGCGTCTTTTCCGACGGCGGCGTACGTCCCGCCGCTCGGTGTCCGGCCTCGGTTCGCTCTTTCAGGTATTCCTGGGCCTCGAGCGCGGCCGCGGCGAGCAACTGTGGATCGGAGCGCTTACCCGAGGCGGTGCGCGGTGAGCGGCTGCGGCCGCGCGGACGTCGACGTCGCTCCACGTTCGGCAGCTCCGAGCCGTTCTCGTTCGCGACTCGCTGCTCCACCACCTTCGCTGAGACCGTCGGCTGTTCTTTGCTCGACGCTTTTCGCGACTTCGCGCCGCGCACGCCGTTAGTCTTGTTTCTGGATGGCATTCAAGTGCTGATCTGACATGGCGAGCGCAACCGAGGCCCGAGACCGCGTGGCGGAATGTCACAAGTCTATCGGGCCAATGGGTGCATTCGCCAGCAAGTTGTGCGCGATCCGCGACGCCAGGGATCGCGGCTTGCGTAAAGCTGCCTCGTCCAGACGCTCGTCAATCGACTCTCGCACCTGTAATCGACGTGCCCGTCATCATCATCATCGCCGACGGAGTGCGGCCCGACACGCTCAGTGCCGCGCTCGCGCGCACTAACGACCGGCCGCCCGTTGCGCCGGCGATCGCGCGCTCGGCTGAGGAGGGCGCCTTCTTCACCGTAACGTCGTGTTTCCCGACCGTCACCGGGCCGGCGTACGCGCCATTTCTCATGGGCCGTTATCCGGGCGCGATTGGTCTGCCAGGGCTGCGGTGGTTCGACCGGAGCCGCGCGACCTGTTCGTTTCCCACGTTCGCGCGGAGCTACGTCGGTCATCAGATGCGGCGCGTCGATCGTGACCTCGACCCAACGGCGCCGACACTGTTCGAGCTCGCCTCACGGAGCGTCGGCGCGCTGAGCGTGATCAGCCGCGGCCTCGCGCCCAGCGCGCGCGTCACGACGTCGACCGCGCGCGTCGCGCGCACCCACTTCAGCGGCAATGTCCGCGGCTGGCTCGACATCGACCGCGACGTGGTCGAGGAAGTCGTTAGGCGTGTGCGCGACGAGCGGCCCGATTTCGTCTTCGCGGCGCTCACCGGTATCGACAAGAGCTCGCACGCGCAGGGCCACGACGCCCCGATCGTTGGCGACGCCATCGGCATCGTCGACGAGCTCGTGGCGCGGCTCCGCATCGACGCCGAGGAGGGCGGCTACTGGGACGACACCCACATCTGGATCACGAGCGACCACGGACATTCACCCGTGCGGGCACACGACGATCTCGCCCGCGGCATCGCCGACTTCGGGCTCCGCGTGATGTCGCATCCCTGGATCCTCACCCTCGCGCCGCAGGCGGCCGTGATGGTGAGCGGGAACGCGATGGCGCACGTGTACCTGGAGCTCGAGCAGCGCCGGCGACCGTTCTGGAACGCGCTCCGGCCGCGATGGGAGTCGCTCGCGAGCGCCCTTCTCGACCGCCCGTCGGTCGACCTCCTGCTCCTGCCTAACGAATCGCACGGCTGCGAGGTCCGCTCCCGCGACCGCGGCACCGCCGTCGTCACCTTCGATGGCGCGCGCTTCGGCTATCGCCGCATCACCGGTGACCCGCTCGCCCTCGGCGCCGATCTTCGGCGCGCCGATGCCCAGGCCGCGTATGACGCTACGATCGACACCGATTATCCCGACAGCGTGGTTCAGATCGCAACGATCGCGCGAGCGCCGCGCGCCGGCGACCTGATTCTCTCCGCCGCTCGGGACTGGGATTTCCGCGCCCGCTACGAGCCCATCCCCCACGTGAGCTCGCACGGCGCGCTCCACCGCGAGCACATGCTCGTACCCCTCGTGGTCAACCGGCCGCCGGCGCGCGTTCCACGCCGCACCGTTGACGTCATGCCAAGCGCGTTGGCCGCGTTAGGCATCGACGCTCCCGCGGGACTCGATGGCATCTCGTTCCTGGAGCGCGCGCGGCGGACCAGAGCCGCCTAACGAACCATCGCCGATACGGCGCGGTACCACTCGCTCTGGAATTTTTCATCGCGATCGTAGGCCGTCTTCAGGCGCAGCATCTCCGGCAGCTCCGGATAGCACGCGAGGAGCTGATCTCGGCGTGCATGGCGGTGGTAGGTGAGATAGAAGCTCCCGCCTGCCGCGATCGCGTGATCGATCAATCCGCGGAAGGTCTCCGCGGAGCAGGCGAGCCCGTCGGGCGTGTGAGCCGTGTGCAGGTTGAAGATCACGCACACGGAACGCTGGCGTGCCCATGGGAGGAAACTCTCGTCGTCCCGCTCGACGAGCCGAATCGTTCCGTAGATGACGTCGACGTCCTGCCGCCGAAAGTCATCACGGACGGCGCCGAGAAAGGCCCCGAGCCGTTCAGGCGACAGATACAGCTCCGTGATCATCTCGGTTCCCGCGGCGTCGTAACCATGGGTGGCGAGACGGGCGTCGACGGCTGTGTGATAGTCGTCGAGATAGACGGAGAGCTGGTGCTCGTCCGACCAGTACTCCTGCCCAGACGAGGCGATGTAATGAGCCGCGTAGAGCTCGAACGCTCGCGTCTTGTCGACGTGAGCGAGCAGCAGCAGCTGCCGCCACTGGGCCGCCGTGAGCGTGAGCCCCGCTTCCGGCGCACCGTGTCGTTCACTCACGGGAGCGTACGTCGACAGAATGCCGCGATGGAGAAAGTCCGACGAGCGCGGATCGATCGCGAATTGAAAGTCGCCATACAGGTGGCCGGCGCGGATGCGCTCGTCGAACTCCTCCATGAGACGCTCGGTCGTGATCACCGCGACGTCGCGGCGCAGCCGGCGGCGACGCACGAGCCGCAGCGTCACCGTCGCGATGAAGCCGAAGAGCCCATAGCCGCCGATCGTTAGGCGGAAGAGCTCCCGGTTCTCCATGCGCGAGCAGCGCCGCAACACCCCGTCGGCGCCGATGAGCGTGAATGAATCGACGTCTGCGATGAACGGGGACATCGTGAGGCCGCGCCCATGCACGTTCGCCGAGAGCGCACCGCCGATACTGAGCCGATCCGCCCCCGTCTGTTTCTGACGGATCGTCCAGGGAGCCGCGCTCCGCGGCTGCAGCTCGTGCAGGCGGCGCACGAGCGCGGGCCACTGGATCCCCGCCTCGACCTCGACCAAACCATGCGCCGTATCGAGGGCGATCACCCGATCGAATCGGCGCGTGTCGAGAAGAAGGCCGTTCTCGGCGAACTGCTGCCCGCCCATCGCGTGCCGTCCGCCGGCGACGCAGATCGCGTCGTTAGGTCCGGCGGCGCGGATGATGTCGCCGGCGTCGGCGGCACTCCGCACGTCGACGACGGCGCGCACGCGCGTGGCGTTGAGCCGCGCATGAATGTCGTTGACCACTTCCGCGCAGTAGTGCGGTTGGGATCCGGATGGTCGCGTGATGTGGAACGAGTCGCTTCCGGCGGGCGAGCTGGTATGGCGCATCGCGATTCCTCACTGGTGTTTCGAGGAAGCTCGACGGCGTGCGCGCACCACCCCATACGCCGGCTGACGTAGGCGCAATCGGTGGTCGAGGGCGCCATAGGGAGGCTGGCCGCGCGTTATTTTTCGCAGCGTCACCATGCTGCGAAGACAATGGGCTGGCCCCGCCTCACACTGACACTCGCTCTCCGCGCTCTGCGCGACCCGCCGCTCGCGGCGGCGCTGGTGCGTGTCGGTTGGCGTTTTCGCCGGCGACGCTGGTTCCGGCGCGCCCCGTTTCTGCCCCTGCCCGATCGCGACTACCTGCGCTGGCGCATGCTCACGGTCTACGGTGATGCGAACGCCGTACCCCCGGCGGAGGATGTGGCTCGTTATGCGCGCTGGGCGGTGCGCGGCCGATGAGCACTGCCACCTCGCTCTCGCTCGAGACGCGCACGAAGGCGCAGGCGTTCGGTCTCGGCTTCGATCTCGCCGGGATCTGTGCGCTCGGTCCGGCCGAGACGGCGCACGCCTTCGAGGAGTGGCTGGACCAGGGCTACGCGGGAACGATGGACTATCTCCCCCGCGGCCGCGACAAGCGCCGCGACTCTCGCCTGCCCGTACCCGGCGCCATGTCGGCCATAGTCGTCGCGATGAGCTACGGTGGCCGTGAGCCGAGTGGGCCCGTCGCTCGTTATGCACGCGGCGAGGATTACCACGACGTGATGCTCGAGCGCCTGCGGGCTCTCCACCGCTGGCTCGACGAGGAGCTCGGTTATCAAACCGCGGGCAAAGCGTATGTCGACACGGGTCCGCTCCTCGAGCGTGACCTCGCCCGCCGCGCCGGACTCGGCTGGTTCGGCAAGAACACCAACCTCGTCAATCCCTCGTTAGGCTCTTTCTTCTTTCTCGGTGCACTGCTCGTGGACGTCGCGCTCCAGCCTGATGCGCCTTTCGAAGCCGACCGATGCGGTACGTGTACACGCTGCCTCGACGCGTGCCCCACGGACGCCTTCGTCGCGCCACGCGTGCTCGACGCCACGCGCTGCATCTCGTATTTGACCATCGAGCTCAAGGCATCGATTCCGGAGCCGCTCCGCGAACCGATCGGCGACCGGCTGTACGGCTGTGACATCTGCCAGGACGTTTGCCCCTACAACGTCAAGTTCTCGCGCGCCCTGTCCGCCGACTCGCCGTACGCCGTACGTGAGTCGTTAGGCGGAAAGGATGCCGGAACCCTGGCGCGCGAGATCCTCGGCATGTCGCCGGACGAGTTCACAGCGGCGTTCAGGGGCTCGCCGATGAAGCGCGCCAAGGTGCGCGGACTGAAGCGGAACGCCGCCGTGGTGCTCGCGAATGTGGGCACGCCTGAGGACAGTCAGGTCCTCACGCATGCGCTCGCGGACCCTGAGCCGCTCGTGCGCGAACATGCCGCGTGGGCGCTCGAACGGATTCGGGAGCGATCGGAGACCGGCCTTTAGCAAGCTTTCTACATATCGATTCGAGATGATCCCGCTCTCCGTCCTCGACCTCGCACCAATCGTTCAGGGTAGCAACGCCGCCACCGCGCTCAGGAACTCGCTCGACCTCGCGCAGCACGCCGAACGGTGGGGCTACCGTCGTTTCTGGCTGGCGGAGCACCACGGAATGCCCGGCGTGGCCAGCGCCGCGACCGCCGTCGTCATCGCGCACGTCGCGGGTGGCACGTCCACGATCCGCGTTGGCGCGGGCGGCATCATGCTGCCTAACCACGCGCCCCTCGTCATTGCCGAGCAGTTCGGCACGCTCGAGTCGCTATTCCCCGGCCGAATCGATCTCGGCCTCGGTCGCGCCCCGGGATCCGACCAGATCGTGTCGCGCGCGCTCCGTCGCTCGCCGGAGGCCGCGGACACTTTCCCCCAGGACGTCGTCGAGCTCATGGCGTACTTCGGGCCGGCGGCCGCTGGACGGCGCGTCCGAGCCGTGCCCGGCGTCGGCCTGGACGTGCCGATCTGGATCCTTGGCTCGAGTCTCTACGGCGCGCAGCTCGCCGCCGAGCTGGGATTGCCGTACGCCTTCGCGTCGCACTTCGCCCCCGCGATGCTGCTCGACGCGGCCGAGGCGTACCGCGCTCGATTCCGCCCGTCCCCAACGCTCGAGCGGCCGTACTTCATGGTCGGCGTGAACGTCGTCGCCGCCGATACCGACGCCGAAGCGAAGCGACTCTTCACGTCGCTGCAGCAGGCGTTCGTCAATATCCGTCGCGGCCAGCCAGCTCCACTTCCGCCGCCCGTGGACGTCGACGCGCTCACACTCACACCCATGGACGAGCTTGGGCTGTCGCAGATGCTGTCGTACTCGACCGTCGGCTCTCCCGATGTCGTTAGGCAGGGGCTCGAGAAGGTTGCCGCCCAGACGGCCGCTGACGAGATCATCGTCGCGTCGCAGATCTTCGATCATGCAGCTCGCCTCAGATCGTATGAGATCGCGATGGAGGCAGCGGATGAACTGAGAGCGACGAGTGGCGAGTTGCGAGTGCCGAGTAATGGCTAGAAAGTGCCGAGTTACTCGTCACTCGCCACTCGTTACTCCCCACTCGTCAGTTCGCGCGTCATCTCGATCATCGTCCTTCGAAATCCCGCGCTCGCGAAGAGCCGCTGCGCCGGCTCATTCTGCTCAGCGGTCGAGAGCACGACGCGCGGCGCACCACGTTCGGCGAGCATCGCCAGCGTTGCCTCGAGTAGCTGCCGGCCTACGCCCTGACCGCGCCGAGCCGGATCGACGACAATGTCGTAGAGCACACCCGCCGGTCCACGGAGCGCCATGTAGTCCCACCCCTCCACACCGGCATACGTGTAGCCGATCACGTCTCCGTCGCTCTCCGCGACGAGGATGACCACGTTAGCCTCCTGGAGCTGCGTGCCGAGATAGGCGCCATACCCCTTCGCGGTACCCGCCGACGCGGCGATGAAGCGCGCGGCATCGAACTCGTGGTGCAGCCTGACGAGTAGCGCCCCGAGCTGACCAACCGCGGACATGTCGGCAGGCGCGGCTCGTCGAACGGTGACGGCTGTCGCCATGCGCTTACGCGCTCCCATCAGTCGCGGCGCCCGCGCGAAGCAGCTGCGCCCAATCCAACTCGGCCCAGTCGAGCTCCTCCTGCACGCGTTGGAAGGCGGCGTCTCCGATCGTGCCATCCGAACGCAGCGCGATCAGACGCTTGCGCTGCGCCTCGGTCGCGGCGCGCACAACCGCGGCGTCCGCATCTTCCTCATCGGTGGAGCCGGCAGCTTCCCCCGGCGGCATGCCGCCTTCGCCTCCGGTGCCGTCGCGCGTGACCTCATTCTCCGCGCGCTGCAGCTCCAGCTGGTAGCGATGCCTAACGAGCTCCGCCGTCGCGGCGCCTGGACAGGTCGCCGCCGCTTCCACCGCCGATCGCAACGTCTCCACCCGCGCCAGCCGCACCTCTCGATCGACGGAATCGTCCTCCTCGAGATGCAGGCGCAGCATCAATGGCCGGAGCGTCAGCCCCTGCACGACGAGCGTTCCAAGCACGACACCGAACGCAGTCACGAGGATTAGATCGCGATACGGAAAAGGTGCGCCATCGCCTCCTCCGGTCGGCAGCGCCAGCGCGGCCGCGAGCGTCACGGTGCCGCGCATGCCGCACCAGCCGATGATGGCCGCCGCACGTCCCGTGAGATCGACAGTGTCTTGCCGGCCATCGCGCGAGCTCGTGCGGCGCCAACGGCTGAGCGCCGCGGCCCCGGTCACCCACACGATGCGCGCGAGAATCGTCGCCACGCAGACCGCCGCCGCCACTATCACGTACCGCTCTCTCGTCGCTCCGGTCACGCGCTCGGAGATGGACTTGAGCTGGAACCCCACGAGAATGAACGCGAGGATGTTCAGCACGAACACCGCCACTTCCCATACCGCCCACGCCGGAATCCGGATGCGTGCCGGAAGGATCGCGGGCGCGCGGCGGGACGCGAGCATCGCGAAGACGACGCTCGTGATGATGCCCGAGAGGTGCAGCCGCTCGGCAAGGATCCACACGCCGAACGTCGTGCAGAACTGGAAGACGACAGCCGTCGAGACGTCCTTGATCCGCTCGTTGATGAAAAGCGTGACCGGTGACATGACCACGCCGAGGAGAACACTGCCCAGCGTGACGATGAGCAGCGTCGGCAGCACGCTCCACCCGGACAGGAAGCCGGTGATCGTCGCACCGACCGCGAGCCGATACACGAGCAGTGCGCTCGCGTCGTTGAACATGCTCTCACTCTCGAGAATCACGAGCAGTCGCTGAGGGGGGCGAAGCTGTCTGAGCACGGCGGTAGCGGCGGCGGCGTCCGGCGGCGCAACGATGGCGCCGAGCGCGATCGCCGCCGCCCACGGCAGATCGGGGACCAGCATGCGCGCGACAATCGCGACGACGACGACCGTCAGTGCGACGGCGCCGAGGGCAAGACTCGTGATCGCCTTCCAGTTCGCGCGCATGTCGCGCGGCGACGCGTCGAACGCGGCGTCCACGAGCACCGGCGCGACGAAGAGTGCCAGCGCGAGCTCCGGATCGAGGACCAGCGTCGGTACACCGGGAATGAGCGCGAGCGCGGCTCCGGCAAGCGCAACGAGCGCGGGGTACGGCGCGCCCCAGCGCCGCGCCAGGGCCGCGAGCGCCGCACCTCCCAACAGCAGCGCGACGACCACCTCGAACACGGCCATATCCTCTCCTTTTCGTGCCTAACGTGGCACGACGCGGTACCGCAGCCAGAGCGTGTCGTCCGCGCGACGCTCTACCGCCTCGAGCGCGAGTCGCCATGGCTGAACGCCGTCGCCCTCGACATCGAAGAGAGCCGCGGTTCCGACACGTCCGTCGACCACAGGGCCGACGAGCACGCTCACCTCGTCGATGAGGCCTGCGCGCAGCATCCCGCCGTTGATCGATCCGCCGCCCTCGAGCATGAGCGTGCGGACGCCGAATTGCGCGCCAATCTTCGTCAGCGCTAGAGACAGGTCGATCTCGCGCCCGCCGGCGAGGAGGTACGAGACGCCGCGTTCGCGGAGCGACGCGAGGTACTCGTCAGACACCCGCTCCGAGAGTATGGCGACGACGTGATCGCCGTCGAGGTCGTTCGTCGCCCACGCGAGCTTGCCCTTTCCGTCGATCGCGAACGCGAAGCTGCGATGCTGACCCGGCGCGCGAAAGTCCGCGCGCGCCGCGCCGTGGTGCTCACGCGCGACCTCCGCCTTGGAGCGCGTGCCCTGTGCGAAATGCTGCTCCATCGTCACGCGGCCACACAACCACCCATCGGGAGCGTAGCTGGCATGGATCTGCTCGTACTGGCGGCGCCCCTCCGGCGCGAGCGGCCATCCGTCAGTCACGATGCGCCCGTCGATCGACGTCATCATGTGGCAGATCACGCGTGGCCGATCTGCGCTCGAAACCTCCGTACGCGCCGGCATCGCCTAACGATCGACCTGTGCCTGCTGTGCCGGACCGTAGCGCGGGCCCGAGATCCGGTCGGGCGCGAGGGCGCGGTCGAGCGCGGCGACGTCATCATGCGTGAGCGTCACGTCCGCGGCCGCGACGTTCTCCTCGAGGTACTTCCGTCGCTTGGTGCCGGGAATCGGCACGATGTCGTCGCCTTTGTGCAGGAGCCAGGCGAGCGCGATCTGCGCCGCCGTCGCATCCTTTTTTGCCGCCACCTCTCGCACGGCGCGCGCGGCATTCATGTTCGCGTCGAAGTTCTCGCCCTGATAGCGAGGATCGCCGCGGCGGAAGTCGCCCTCCGCGTATTCCTCCGCGCGCTTCATCGTGCCCGTGAGAAAGCCGCGGCCTAACGGCGCGAACGGAACGAGGCCGATGCCGAGCTCGCGGAGCAGTGGGATGATGCGCGGCTCGAGATTCCGCTCCCAGAGCGAATACTCGCTCTGGAGGGCCGAAATCGGGTGCACGGCGTGGGCGCGACGGATCGTCTGCTCGCCCGCCTCCGAGAGACCGAGGTAGCGCACCTTTCCTTCGCGGACGAGATCGGACATCGTGCCGACCACGTCCTCGATTGGCACCGTCCGGTCGACGCGATGCTGATAGAGAAGGTCGATGCGATCCGTTTCGAGCCGCTGAAGCGATCCCTCCACGACTTCGCGAATGTGCGCTGGCCGGCTGTCCACGCCGGCGATCTTACCGTCCTCGAACGTGAAGCCGAACTTCGTCGCGATCGTCACTCGGTCGCGAGCACCGCTCCCGAGCCGCTGCAGCGCTCGCGCGAGCAGCTCCTCGTTCCGATACGGCCCGTACGCTTCAGCGGTATCGAGGAAGGTGCACCCCAGCTCCATCGCGCGATGTATCGTCGCGATGGATTCGCGCTCGTCGCGCTCGTCGGCCGTGCCATACGCATGAGACATCCCCATGAGGCCAAGGCCGATCGCCGATACCGTGAGGCCCTGAGAGCCGAGCTTGCGTGTGGGCAGCATATCAATTCTCGATTCGATTGTCATGCGACAGGTCAGTGCGTCTCCGACGCGGTACCATGAATCAAACGCGACCTGGAAGCGTGATCCACTCGATTGCGATTCACGAGCCGATAAGCGCCACTTCACAATCTCCAGTCAGCGAACTGCGAAGCCGAGGATTTCGGCCCTCGGCGGCGTCCATGGCGGCACCGCCCGCGCGCAGACAGACGATCGCACCGGCACACGAACGTCGGAGAAGCTGGTCCCCGAGCCGCCGCCATAGCGGACGTCGCCGAGGAGAACTGTGTCGGCACTCTCGTGCTGCCACGCCGGCACCCGGATGAAGCGCAATGCCGCGAGCACGGGGCAGCCCTCGCGCGCGAGCGTCGCCAGCTCGTTGATGGGTGCGCTCCATTCGGAGTCCCATCGCACGGCACGCGTCGAGATTCGCGTCGATGGTTGGAAGATCGCGCCGACACCGCTCCGCGCACCACAACCCGACGCTTCCGTGATTGACGGCGCGGCACTCACCCGCGCTGTCACCACACGGTAGCTGCTTCCAGTGCGCTCGACCGTTATGACCGCCATGCATACGGCGTTCGCGGGCAGCGGCGAGACGACGACGTCGAGCACCTCGGCGTCGGGGTCCGAAGCACGGACTGCGCGGAACGCGCTATCCCTCGCCTTTGCCGAGCTCAGAGCCATGACGAGAGTGACCGCCAGCCAACCCCCAACCGCAGTCGCGACGCGAGGCATGGAGCCCAACAGCAACGCGACGGCCACGGATGCCGCCGCGCCCGCCGTCAATGCCGCTGCGGCGCCTTTTGACACCAGATCGACGCGCCACGCGAGCGCCAGACCGGCGAGCAACAGAAGTGACAACAGCACTCGCAACAGGCGCGAGCCGCTCCCCACGACAAGTGCCGGCACGGAAACGACCCAGAGCCAGGGCTCGACGATGAACACCGAGTCGCCGTAGCGCCATCGGTCGTCGACAGGCCAGAAGGGGTGAACGCCGTAGCTGTTCGTCCAGTCGAGGACGAGATGGCTGGACGTGCTCACGACAAGGAGCGCGAGCAGCCAGAGGACGTCGCCACGCGCCGGCCATCCTCGCGAGCGCCAACGCAACACGACCAATACCGCGCCCCAAACCAGTGCGGCACCAATCAGCACTCCGATCACCGTATGCGTGTAGCCGCGATGGTGGAGCATGTACGTCAGCCGATCGCCGCCCGCGCCCGTGTAGAAGAGATCCGCATCGGGAAGGTTGGCTGCGAGCACCGATGCCACCGCTGCTGCCGTGCCGACACGCGTCGCTGGTTCGACGCCAGTGGCCCGGGAACGAAGACGCACCGCGCACTCCGCCAGCAGCAGACCGGCGAGCGAGTGGGTGACATTGTCCATGAAGCATTGTAGTCGCGCCCCGTACACCCAATGGCGCGACGCACCACTCAGCTCGAGCTCACTCTCGGCGGCGTGATGCTGTCGAGCTTCGGCACTGGCATCACAGTGATGTCGTGCAGCCGCCAGTCGATGTCCTTTGCCTCGTCGGCGACTTCGCGGACGAGGTTCATGAGGTCTGCGTGATCCTGGGGAACGATGAAGATCTCTCCCGTCACCGCGCGGCCATGCTCGCGCAAGCGGACCCCGGCGACAGCAATGTCGGACAGGGATTCAACGCGCGAGCGCACCTTGTCCGTGATGTCCTCGAGCTCCTTCTCGCCCATCTTCGTCGGCGTCTCGTCCATCAGATCGCCGAGCACCAGGCGCATGTTGATCCAGCCGTCGTGCACGATCTCGATCGAGATGAAGGCGGCGGCAACGGCATCACCCCACCAGTGCCCGAACCCGACGAGCACGATCCCAACGATAGCAGCGCCCTCGGAAAGCCACTCGTCGCGATTCATCGTCGCTTCCGCACGGAGGGCCTTGTCGTTCAGGCCCATCGCCACCGGCTTCTTGAGGAGACCGAGCGTCAGTCCGCAGAGCAGGCTGTAGCTGAGGGCCGCGATCATCAGCCACCCCGACCAGAAGGTGTGCCCAAACATCTGCGTCGTGCCGATTGGCGGTCGCTGCTGAGCGACGAGCTTGGAGAGTGAATCGTAGAGCAGGTACAGACCGACCAGCGACAGCACGCCACTCGTCACAAGAAACGCGACCGAGATCGATCTCGTGAAGCCGTAGGGAAAGCGCTGGGAGCGACCGCGGAGCTCCACATGCATGGCGCCGAGAAGCGCGATCGGTGGGATCGCCGTGAGGACGTCGCTCACCCAGGCCGTCTTCATCGCCTCGGACGAGCCGAGCGCGAAGAACAGGAACATCGCGGCGGAGACCAGCAGCCCGATGCTGAGCCAGGAGAGGGTCTTCGCCTTTTCGCGGAGTTGCCACTGCTCCTCGGGGTACGTGAAGCTCTCACCGATCTTCATTGTCCGCTCTGCCTCAGGAGCGCCGGCACTTCGGCCTGGCGCGCGATGAGCATCAACTCAACTCGCATGAGAAACGCGTTTTCCCCGGGAGCGGCGGCGAGCACGTGCTGGTCCTCCATCAGGCGCAGCGCCGTATTCTCACGACGCCCCAATTGGGCGAGCTTCCACGTCGGCGCCGCGACAGGTCCACGCACCGAGTCGAGCCGCGGAACGAACTTCGGCACGCCGCCCTTCTTTCGGACTTCCGCCGCGGCGGCGTCCCCCTGCTCGAGTGACACCGGCACCATCTCGAGGCTCGCGGGCGGCGCCTCGTTGGGCGCGCCGCCGACGCTCACCGTGTCCGCATAGAATGGACGCGTGAGCGCGACTTGCTGCTTCCACGGTGACGTCGCGCGCAGGCCGCCGATCACGAGGTCCAGCTCGCGATGCTGGAGTGAAGCGAGGAGCTCGCCTTCGCTCGCGCGGATCCACTCGATGCGAGATCCGAGACTCTCGGCCAGTGCTCGAGCCATCGCGCCTTCGATTCCGCCAATCACACCAGCGGAGTCTTTCGTCCACGGCGTATCGATCACAACTCCGACGCGCATCGTGCCGCCGCGTACCCGGTCGAGCGTTCCGTCGCTGTCGCGCGGCAGGTCGCAGGCACTGAGCGAGAGCAGCAAGAGAATCAAAATCCCGGTGCAGCGTGTCATCGTCGACGTGCGGTTTATGGGGAACCGTGCGACAAGCGAACTCCGTGCCTTGCCCCTTTCCTGTCGCTGGTCCACCGCGTATCTACTCGCAGAGAGCAGCTTGGAAGCCGAGCACACTACTAGTGGATCGGTGACGAGCTCGCATCCGCGGCATTCCTCCGCACAGTTCCTGCCCCACCCCACGCGCGCCTAGCGAGCGCGTGCTCGCTCGCACACCCGTTGGCCACGATCAGAGACCGCTTCGTCGCATTCAGGCGATCGCTGCCCCGCACTCCACCGCTCGAGCGACAAACTGTTCGCGCGCGGGGCTTGTCGTTCGCCGTATTCACGACGCCGCCGCCGAGTGACGGAGACGCGGTGCCGCTGCTCTGCGTCAACGGCGGGATGCTCTACGACCACTCGATGCTCTGGCCAGCGCTCTCGCCGCTCGCGCAGACGCGCCAGCTCATCCTCTACGATCAGCGCGGTCGCGGTCTGACCGAGGCTCCGTCGGATCCGGCGAGTGCGTCCATCGAAGACGACGCCGCCGACATCGCGGCGCTGCGGCGCGCGCTCGGCATTCGCCGCTGGGACGTGCTCGGCCATAGTTGGGGCGGTGGCATCGCGCTCCTTGCGGCATCAATGGACGAAGCAGGGACGCGCCAGCTCGTCACCGTAAACGGGGTGGGCCCAACGAACGCGTGGATGACGCCGCTCCGCGAAGCGGTGGGCATGCGACTCACGGGATCGCAGCGCGAAGACTTCGATCGCATCACCGACGCGGATCTCGAGCGGCCCGATTCGGAGATCCAGGCCACGTACTCGCGTGCCGTCTATCCCGCGTGGTTTGCCGACCCGGAGATGGCGCGAACGTTTACGCCGCCGAAAGTGACCAGCGCTACCGGGGCAGTCATTCTGGCTCGTCTCAGGCGCGATGGCTACGATTGGCGCTCCAGATTGCGTGCCCTTTCCATCCCCACGCTCGTCATTCACGGCGAGGATGACGCACTGCCCGCATCCGTTTCCGCGGAGCTGGCCGACCTCCTTCCTCGTGCAACACGTCTGTTGGTGCCTCACGCCGGCCACATGCCGTTCTGGGAGGCCCCTGATCTTCTGTTTCCCGCCGTCGAATCCTTCCTGGCCGCCCCGCTACCGGGCTCCCTTCGCCGATCAGTATGAAGCGTGCAAAGCGAGCGTCTCTAACGGTTCTGTATCTCGCGGTGGGCGTTGGCGCGTTAGGCGCCGTGAAGAAAACGCGCTCACCCGAGGTCGCCGTCGTTCACGCACTCACCGCAACGCGCGAGCAGAGTGCGGCGGGCAGCGTCGGTCGCGCTCTTTTCCCGACGCAGCCCGCCGACGCCGACGAGCCCGATCGGGCCGCGGTGCGCCGACGGTTGCGTCGTGATGAGCAGGGCACGTACATCGCCGAGATTCTACAGCAGCGCGACTCATCGCTCGCGCGTTGGCCCGATCGCGGTGAGCGCCCGCTCACTGTATGGGTTCAGCCCACCGCGGTGATCGACGACTGGATGCCCGGTTATGTCGATCGCGTGCGCGAGGCCTTCGAGGAGTGGCAGGGCGTCGGTCTCCCGATCGGCTTCGTCTTTGTCGACGACTCGGCCGACGCTGAAGTCCACGTGAACTGGATCGATCACTTCAGTGAGCCGATCAGTGGGCGTACCAAGTGGGCCCGCGACGACGAGTGGTTGATCACTGACGCAAACATCATCCTCGCGGTGCACCACCATCAGGGTGAGGTGCTCGACGAGGAGGCGATGCGCGCGATGGCGCTCCACGAGATCGGCCACCTTCTCGGCCTCGACCACACCCAGGACGCGACGAGCATCATGGCGCCGAAGGTTCGCGTGCGCGATCTCTCGGCCGCGGACCGAGCAACCGTTCGACTGCTGTACTCCCTCCCGCCAGGACCGGTGCGCTGACGCTCGCGCTTTGATCGCCGAGTGTTCAGTCGCACAGTGACGCTCCCTCCATGGGACGCATCGAGTTCTGGCTCCTCGGCGTCGTCGGCGCGCTCATCGGCTTCGTTGCCTACGAGAGCGTGAAGCCGGCCGAGCCGCGTCGTTATGCGGTGCAGATCGAGCAGGCGGGCCACGTACGCGACACGCTCGCGCCGCGCGCAAGGGCCGACTCCGGCGCGGTGACGGAGGTGTCTTCGAGCACCGTCGACGTCCACAGCGCGGTTCGTCCGTCGCGCGCCCCCGTTCCGCCGCGCAATCCGGCTGACGTGCGGCGCCGAATCGCCGATGCCGCGCAGCGGACGTACATCCTCGACATGCTCGCATCGCAGGATTCCGTGCTCTTCCGCTGGCCCGACTATCCGAACGATGGCGCCGGCCTTCGCATCTGGATCCAGTCGAACCCGCACGTTCCCAATTGGTGGATCGGGTACGTGCAGTCCGCGCGAGACGTTTTTCTCGAGTGGGAGACGGCCGGCATCCCCGTCCGTTTCACGTTTCCTAATGATTCGGCCAACGCGGACATCGTGTTGCGCTGGATCGATCGCTTTCCCCCGGATGAGCTCCGCATTGGCAAGACGAGGCGGCTCGCGGATCAGAACGCCTGGGTCACGCACGCGGATATCGTCGTCGCCCTCCACGATCGCGATGGGGACGCCTTCCCTCCGGGCGAGATCAGCGAGATTCTGCGACACGAGATCGGCCACGCGCTCGGCCTTGGCCATTCGCGAAATCGTGCGACGATCATGTATCCCGAGAACACGCAGCTCGATCTTACCGATCTCGATCGCGAGACGCTGCATCTGCTCTACACGCTGCCGCCGGGAAAAGTGAAATAGCGCGAAACTTGCCCTTGTCGGCGCCATGGTTCGTACTTTCGACGTAGCGGTGATCGGCGGCGGGCCCGCTGGACTCACAGGCGCCATCTGGCTCGCGCGATTTCTTCATTCGGTCGTCCTCATCGACAGCGGCGATCCCCGGAACTGGGAGACGCGCAGCGTCAACGGCTTCCTCGGACTCCCGCACATCCGGCCCCCCGAGCTCCGTGCACTCGGCCGCGACGAGTGCCGTGCGTACGGTGTCGAACTGATCGACGACATCGTCGTCGCGGCGCTCAAGCTCAACGACGACGAGTTCGCGCTGCAGCTCAAGGACGGAGAGCCGGTGCGCGCGCGCCGGGTCCTGCTCGCGATCGGCATTCGCGACATCTGGCCGGAAGTCCCTGGACTCGAGCACACGTTCGGCCACAACGCGCACGTCTGCCCCGATTGCGACGGCTACGAGGCACGCGGCAAGAAGGTCGTCGTCATCGGCAGCGGCCGGCGAGCCGTAGGCATGGCACTCAACCTCTCGACGTGGACGCGCGACATCATCATCTGCACTAACGGTGAGCCGCCGGGCTTTGATCTGCCCGAGTACGGCGAGAAGCTCGACGCGCTCAACATTCCCGTGCTCTGCGAACCGATCGTGCGCGTCGTTTGCGAGGGCTCCGCGATCCACAGCCTCGAGTTGCACGACGGCATGCATCTCGACACGGACAAGGTCTTCCTCGCCATCGGCCAGTTTCCAGCCGACGACGCCGGGACCAAGCTCTCACTTCAACTCGGCTGCGATCGCGACGAGGAAGGACACGTCATCGTCGACTCCCACTATCACACGTCGGTGTACAACGTCTTCGCCGCGGGGGACATCGTGCCGGGTCCGCAGCTCGCCGTCACGGCCGCCTCCGACGGCGCGATCGCCGCGCTCGCGATCCACAAGTCGCTCGTGCCGGACGCCCGCAAGCTCACGCCGCTCGAGCGCGCTGTCGCTACCAGTGGAGCGTGATCGTTCGGGCGCGTTTCTGACGCACGATCTGGAGCTCGACGGTGCGATCGGAACGATGCGTGTCTACGATGCGCCGCAGCTGGGCGACGCTCGTTAGGTCCTGGCCATCCGCGCGCAGAATCACGTCGCCGACCTTGAGACCGGACGTGCGCGCCGGATCGCTGAACACGTCGGTGACGAGCACGCCGCTCGCGACATCGAAGATGCTCTCCCAGGCGTCGCCATGAATCCAGACGAGCTGCGCTCCCACGAGCGGCGCGGACTCGGGATCGAGACGGTTGAACAGCACCATGCCGCGCCCTACGCGAGCGCCGGGCGTGGTCGGCGGCAGAACGACAACCTGCTCGGGTGAGCCGCCGAACGTGCCGGCGGGCACACTGAGGAGCCGGCGCTCCATCACCTGCAGCGGCGGCTTCCCGACGACCACGGGAAACTCACGCTCCTCACCATCGCGGCGTACGGTAACGCGCAATCGCCGCGCGGGCTGAAGCAGCTTCGTCAGGTTGATCTCCCGGTCGCGAAGATCCGCGCCGTCGTAGGCGATGAGCTGATCGCCGCGGCTGATCCCTACGCGCTCCGCGGGCGAGTTCGGCTCGACCGATACGACCTCGGGGTAGCTCAGGTACCGGATGTACGCGCTGTCGTTGCGGACGATGAGCCGCGTATGCGGCGCTTCGGCATTGATGCCGATCCATCCTGGCTGAAGGTTCGCCATGGACGCGCGGATTCGCCCGGCAAAGGCCTGCGTCGTCGCCAGCTCGCCGACGCGAATCTGCGCCCGTTGGAGCGACCGCGCCGTCGACTCGCTCACGCGCACGCTGATCTCCTGCTCGAGCTGCCGCAGATCGTCGAGCGACGAGATGAGAGTGCGCAACTGGCGCGACAGTCCGACACGGTCGGGCGCCTCGAGTCCAAGCCCCTCGAACTCGCGCTGGAGCGAATCGAGCCGCTCCTCGAGCTGCTGCCGCGCTCTCCGCAGGGTGCGCTCGTATTCCGCATCGCCCGTGTGCACCTGCACCCGATAGACGCGGCTGCTATCGCGCGCCGTCGAGGCCTGTCCCCACGCCATTCCGGGAAGCAGCACCAAGGCCGCGGCGGCCACGCCCGGAATCCAGAAGCCTTCGTGGCGCCGCATCGCGCCCTTCCTTCCACTCATCGCAGTTCCCATCAGAAGCTGTTGACGCGCACGCCGGCGGGGAGCGCGGCATTCAACTGCCGCAACGTCGCCTCACGCTGCCCGAGCGTCGTTAGGTAGTACCCGTTGATCACGGGATCGCCGGGCGATTCCGTGAGCGCCTGACGAACCGTTGCCCCGACCTCGTCGAGCGTCGCCAGCCGGTGCCGCATCGCCGCCGGGCTGTCCGGCGCGAGCTCGGACGTGTCGTGAGCCGCCAGGTAGAGCGCCGCGCTCTGATACAGCGTCTCGTACCGCTCCTGCGCCACGCGCGCCTCCTCGACGGTGGAGAAGGTCGGCAGCGAGTCGGCCTCGTGGGCACGCGAGGCGATCGCGCTCGCAGACTCCGGTAGCACCGTGCCCACGGCCGAGTAGCGGCCATAGGCAATACCACCGAGCGCGATCAGGAGCGCCGCGGCCGCCTGTGACCACACGCCCGTGAATCGGCGCGGACGTCGCGCGACACGCCACTCACCTGTGTCGATGACACCATCGGCGCGGAGCACCGGCGCGAGTGATTCCCAACTCGTCAACGGAGTACCGATCTGTGCTCCCTCCGCGCTCGCCAACTCGCGAAGACCACGGTGAGCCGCTCGCTCGGCCGCGCATCGATCGCACGACGCGAGATGCGCGAGCTCCGCCGAGTTCGGCGGCTCGTCGGACAGCGCCGCCAGGCGCTCATCAGGCAGGTGCGACATGTCCACGGTCTGTCCTCGATTTCTGTCCATCAGACCTATCCACTAGATGGGCGAGCAGCTTGCGCAGCTTCACCCGTGCTTTGAAGAGTTGAGACTTCGAGCCTCCCGCCGTGATTCCGAGATCGCGGGCGATCTCCTCGTGCGTGAAGCCCTCCACGTCGTGGAGCACGAACACCGCTCGCGCCCCCGGCGACAGCTTGGCCATTGCCTCCTCGATCGACGCCGCGATAAAGGATCGATCCGTGTCCATCTCGACGGACGCGCTGTCCTCCTCGACTTCGGTCTCCAGGTTGGCCAACCGTCGCGTCTTTCTCAGTGCGTTGAGCGTCCGGTTCACCGCGATCCGATGGGCCCATGTGCCGAACTGCGAGTCGCCCCGATAGCTCGGCAAGGCCCGGAAGATCTGGATCCAGACCTCCTGGGCGATGTCCGCCGCGAGATCGTGATCCTGCCCCACGAGTCGGCGGACGACGAGATCGATGTGCGGGGCATGACGCGCCCACAGCGCGCGCAGCGCCGTCTCGTCTCCTTCGATCGCCTGCCGGATCGTGAGAAGCTCAACAGTCACGGGAAATTGGTCACCTGCTGAGAGGAAAAGGTTTGTGCTGGTGGCTTGTGATTGGTGGTTGGTGGCTGGTGGTTGGTAGTAAGCAGTTACCAGCCACCAACCACCAGTCACGAATCACCGCCCTTGCTCGTCCCGACTCCGTACGACATTATTTCCGCTTGCGACCCCCGCCTCTGGAACATTGGTCGCATTCGAGCAGTAAGGCACATTGAAGGACCGGATGATTTGCCCTCCCCCCGCCATCCGGCCATTCGCTGTCATTGTTGCACGGCATCTGCATTCTAGACGTTATCGAGCATCTCGTTAGCGTCTCCTGGTGACTTCAGCTCGTCCGACCGGGGAGTCGTAGTGCTGGTTACTCTGCTGTTCTCGGCGTTGACTCTCGCAGCCAATGGTCCTGGCTCGCGCGGCGGCGACGGCTTGCCCGTCAAGGCGCCGCGCACCGTCGGCATGTCCGCTGCCCGCCTCGCCAAGATCGACCACGTCGTCATGCGCGGCATTCAGGCTGGGGGCTATCCCGGCGCCGCCGTGGTTGTCGGTCGCAAGGGTGCAGCCGTCTGGCAGCGCGGCTTCGGCCGCCTCGACTGGTCCGACGAAAGCACCGCGGTCGACCCCACGGAAAGCATCTACGACCTCGCCTCGCTCACCAAGGTCGTCGGCACGACGACGGCCCTCATGATTCTCTTCGACGAGGGTAAAGTCCACCTGGACGACCCCGTCTCCAAATACGTATCGGAATTCGCGGGCGGAGAAAAGGACCTCGTCACCCTCCGCTTGCTCCTCGAGCATCGCTCCGGGCTCCCTGCCGGCCGCGATCTCTGGCGCATCGCGCGTACTTCGGACGAGGCGCGTCAGGCAGTCATCGAGACCCCACTCGCCTACCATCCCGACCAGTTCTACGAGTATTCCGACCTCGGTGCCGACTTGCTCGGCTTCGTCGTCGAGGCTGCCGCCGGGCAGCGGCTCGATCAGTTCCTCGCCGACCACGTGTGGAAGCCGCTCGGCATGGATGACACGTTCTTCAAGCCCGCTGATTCGCTGCGCGACCGCATCGCCCCAACCGAAGTGAACCCGCCCCGTGGTTACCCGCTGCGCGGCGAGGTACACGACGAGAACGCCTTCGCGCTTGGCGGCATCGCCGGACACGCGGGCCTCTTCAGCACGGCGTCGGATCTCGCGGTCTTCGCCCAGATGATGCTGAACGGCGGCCAGTACGGCGGCACTCGCATCATCGCCGACTCCACGGTCACCCTCTTCACCACCCGCGCCGCACGAACGCGCGCACTCGGCTGGGACACCTGCGCCGGCGACGGCAGCTGTGGCAAGTACCTCAGCGAGCGCGCCTACGGCCACACGGGGTTCACGGGCACGTCGCTCTGGATCGATCCCGATCGCGACATGTTCGTCATCCTGCTCACGAACCGCGTCCACGCCGCTCGCGCTCGCCGTCCGGCGAAAGTCATCTCCGACGTTCGTGCCGATCTCTCGGACGCGGCCGCTCTGGCGGTGATGGACTACGGCGACGGGATGCTGGAGATGCCGGCCAAGTTCCGCGCCGATCGCGCCATCGGCTGGAATCGTCCGGAGCGGGTCGCCCGGTCACGCCATACGCGTGTGCACACCACGGTCAGCGCGGGTCGCATCGGCAGCAAGTCGAGCAGCGCGAAGTCCAGCCGCTCGAAGTCGAGCAGTGCCAAGGCCCGGCCGAAGGCGACTGCCAAGAAGTCCACGGCATCAAAATCATCGCGGTCGAAGTCGAGAACCGCGAAGAAGCCGGCGGCCAAGCACAGCGCAACCAAGCGCGTCGCGAAAAAGTAGGGCCCCTCAGTACATCCAGCCGAGCCCGACATAGATCGCTGCGGTCGACTCGCTCGAGTGGCCGACATCGGTCGCGATGATGAAGCTCGGCCCCAACCCGAGCCGCACGCCGCCGCCGTAGCCGACGTGGAGATCGCTGAGCATGGTGGAGGGGTCAAAGCGGTCGCTCCAGACGCGGCCCGCGTCCGCGAATCCGCTCAGAGCGAGAAAGCTTCGTCGGTTGAAGACGGTGAAATCGAGCGCTTGCCAGCGGAGCTCGGAATTGCTCAGGAAGAGCGCCTTGCCGATATAGCGGTCTTTGGGAATCCCGCGAATGCTGCCCGAGCCGCCCAGGCCCTCCTGCTGCTTGAACGAAGACTGAATTGTCGCAAGCTCGTCGAACGACGCGTCGCCCTCTATACCCTGAGCGATGAGCCGCTGCGCGAAGACGATGCGAGACGACACCGGCTCGTATTGCCGGAGCGTTGCTGTCCAACGTGTGAAATCCTGGGTGGCGCCGAAGCTCTTGTCGACGCGCTGAACCAGAGCCTCGGCCCACGTACCGCGATGCGGTCCGATCTCCTGGTCGCGTGTGTCCCAGAGCAGACCGGCGCGCAGAAAGTTCGCGCGCTCGGCAGGTGGCGTCTGGCCACCCGTCTCCGTGGCGAGCAGCGTCGTCCCCGAGTCGTAGGGCGTGATGTCGAACTTCGAGCGGGACACGCCGGCGCCGAGAAGTACTCGCGTCGACGACCGGCCGATTCGGCGCTGGAAGTCCGTGGAGGCGCGGAGCCGCGCCCGGCCAAATCGATAGAAATAGGAGTTCGGTGCGCTCTCGAGGCTCTCGTCATGCTCCGTAGCGTTCCCTACGCCGTAATAGGGTTGAGCGAGCTGCCGCTCGCTTCCGGCGAATGCGGTCATGCGCCAGCCGTCGCCGAGCAGCGCCGGAGCGTCGAAGAAGACCGTGATATCGCGGCGCCCCTCGCTGGTGAGGAGGACCGTCGGCTGTATCGTGAATCGGTACGGCTGCACTCCGCTGCCGTAGTTGTACAGCTCGAGTGCGGCGCCGATGCCGAATCCCTCGTCGGCATCGAAGTTGAGTGCGGGAACGCCTGAGAATTCCCAGCCCTTCGGAATTTTTGCCGCCGCTGGAGCGACGGCTCGATCGTCGCGCTGTTGAGCGCTGGTCAACGCGGGCAACAGGGCCACGGCGGCTCCGCCGGCGAACACGATGATTGTCGAGAGACGCATGGTCGAGGCTCGGTGTGGGTCTGTAGGAGGAAGCGCGTGAAGCTCACGCCGATGGCTAACTGCACCCAATCCGCGCCGTGACGTAGACTCGAGGTTCCCTGACGTAGCCGTTGCATGCGCATGCAGGACACTGCTTCGATCTCACCAGGGCTCTCCGATCAGCTTGCGAGAGCGCGAGAGCTGGTGCTCGCGTACGGGTGGAACGCTACCGCGTACCAGATCGTGAATCCGGGGATGAGCCTCTGGTTCTCGACGCGCGGCGATGCCGTCATCGGCTATGTCGAGCGTCGCCTAACGAGGGTCGTCGCCGGCGCGCCCGTCTGTCCGCTCGAGCGGCTCGCGGAGGTGGTGGAGGAGTTCGAACATGAGTGCGTGGCTCGGCGCCGCCGCATTTGCTATTTCGGCGCCGAAGCCCGGCTCGAGGCGGTCTTTCGCCATCGGGTGGACCATGCGCGGGTTCTTCTGGGGTCACAGCCGTCGTGGAATCCCGCGCACTGGGCCTCGATCGTAGCCAGCAAGGCCTCTCTGCGCGCCCAGCTCAATCGGGCCCGCAACAAAGGGGTGACGGTGGGGCCAGTGTCGTGCGATGACGCGACGCGCGATCCGTCGCTCCGGCGAGTGCTGGACGAATGGCTCGCCACGCGCGGGCTGCCGCCGATGCATTTCCTGGTGGAGCCGGAGACGCTCACGCGACTCCTGGATCGCCGCGTCTTCGTTGCGCGGCGGCAGACTGGGGACACGGTCGCCTTTCTCGTCGCGTCTCCGGCACCGGCTCGAGATGGCGGCGGCTGGTTGATCGAGCAGTTCGTGCGCGGCGCGCGCGCACCGAACGGCACGGTTGAGCTGCTCCTCGACGCGGCGATGCGCGCGCTGGCCGCGGAAGGGTACGAGTACGTGACCCTCGGCCTGGCGCCTCTCGCAGAGCATGGGCTCAGGGAGGCGGCGAACCCGTTCTGGCTGCGGGTCCTGCTCCAGTGGGTGCGCGCGCACGGGCGTCGCTTCTACAATTTCGAGGGTCTCGAGAGGTTCAAGGCGAAGTTCCAACCGGAAGAGTGGGAACCGGTGTACGCGATCGTGAGCGAGCCACGCTTCTCGCCACGGGCCCTGTACGCCATCGCTGCCGCGTTCAGCGATCGATCTCCGGCCTCGACCGTCGCGCGAGCGATCTGGCGCGCGGTGCGCACGGAGCTAGGCTGGTTGCGGCGGCGGATAGAGTTCAAACGAGCCTGAGCAGACTTGCTCGGCCGCGCGCGAGCGGGCGATCTTGCACGAACGGAGCGATGACTATGAGCGACGACGACAAGATACCGAGCGCGGCGAACGCCGCGATTCCCGAGGCCGAGGACGGGTGCCCGGCCGCGCCGCCTAACGAAGCGCCGGGCAGCGCCGCGGGCAACGAGTCGATCAGCGCCGACCAGGTGAAGCTCGCGTTGCGCAAGGTGAAGGATCCCGAGCTCGGTCTCAACATTGTCGATCTCGGATTGGTCTACGACATCGCGGTGAACCCCACGAATGACATCCACGTGGACATGACGCTTACCTCGCCGGGTTGTCCGGCGGGTCCGCAGATCATGACCGACGTGGAGCAGGTGCTGCGGGCGCTGCCCGGCGCTGGCGACGTCGAGCTGAATCTGGTCTGGTCGCCATACTGGACACCCGAGCGTATCGAGCCGCGCGTTCGCGCTTACATGGGACTTTAAGGGCAGTCCATAACTGCAGTCCGTAGTTATCAGTCAATAGTTATCAGGGAGCAAAGAACGAAGCGTTCATCTATCAAACGCTTCGTTCCGAACTCCCTGATAACTATCGACTGATAGCTGATAACTGAGTTAGAAATTCCGGTCCTAGCTCCTCGATCTGCCAGCGGCGCAACTCTGGGATCTCGCGCAGCTCGTCCATCGTCTGCGGGTTGCGGCGGGCGACTGCTTCGAGGCGATCGCGCGAGCAGAGGACGCCCGGATCCATGTCCAGTCGGGCCGCCGCGGCATCTCGCACCGTGCGGAGAGCCGAGGCGCGGGCGTCGAAGTCGGGATCGCGCTCCCACCGCAGTGGTTTTGGAAAGCGCGGCAGCTCCGCGTCGGGCAGAGCGAGCCCGCGCCTCACGGCCTCGAGCAGATCGTTCGCCGCTCGGTCGAGTAGAGAACGAGGCATTCCCTTGATGGCGCCCAGCGCCTCACGAGTGCTCGGCTTCAGCCGCACGATCTCGAGAAGCGGCTCGTTGCCGAGGACGCGGAACGTGGCGCGGTCGGCCTTTCGCGCCACGTCGTCGCGCCACGACACGAGCTCGCGGAGAATCGCGAGCTCGCGCCGGTTCAGGTCTCGCGCGCCCTTCATTCGAAGAAATGCGTTCGCAGCGTCATCCGCGTCCCATCGCGTCGTCTCGAGGAGCGCGAATTCCTCGCGCGCCCATTCCCATCTTCCCGCCCTCTTCAGCTCATCGGCGAGTCGATCCCGCAGCGCGAGCAGGTGCATGGTGTCCTGTGCCGCGTAGTCGAGCATGTCCCGCGTCAGAGGGCGCATCGACCAATCGGCCCGCTGGTGCTTCTTGTCGAGCTTCACGCCGAAGTACTTCTCGAGCAGCGCGGCGAGACCGAACGCGCGAATGCCGAGGATCTGCGCGGCGACACGGGTGTCGAAGATGTTCCGCACCTGCCAGCCATAATCCTGATGCAGCAGTCGCAGATCATAGTCGGCGTCGTGGAAGACGACTTGCACCTTCGGGCTCTCGAGGAGTGCGCCTAACTCCTCCGGCGTGCCGATCGGAAGCGGATCGATGATCGCGGATCGATCGCGCGTCGAGAGCTGCAGGAGATAGATTCGGTCGACGAAGCGATGAAAGCTGGCGCCTTCGGTATCGATAGCGAGTAGATCGACGTCCGCGATCGAGCGGAGGAAGCGGGATGTGTCCTGAGCGGTGTCGAGGTAGATCGCCTGATGCGCCATCGTATGCGGTGAGGTTCGGAGTCAAATGTAGCGGCCGAGCAAAACCGAACGGGCACTTCCCTTGCCCCGTCGAGCGTCAATGACAGAACCTGCTCGTAGAGAACCCCCCGACCTATCTCGTCCGGCGGCGGCCCCAGTCAGGGTCCTGGCCGACCCGGCGCGCGACCGCCGACGGCGGGCCGTCGGATGGCGCAGCAAGGACATCCTGCGCACGGCTGCACTCGTGATGGCGATGTACCTCGGCCTGCGGCTCCTCTGGTTCGCCAACGCGCTCTTTCTCACCGCGTTCATCGGCATTCTCTTCGGGCTCGCCGTCTCCAGTGGCGTCGACCATCTCACCCGATGGCGAATCCCACGAGGAGTCGGTGCGGCCCTCGTGGTACTCTCGTTTATCGGGCTCTTGGTCGGCTTCGGGGCGTGGGTGGCGCCAACGATCCGTTCCCAGGCGGTCGAGCTCCGACGCCGGCTTCCGGAGTCCATCGATCGCCTCGAGGCTTGGGCGAGCCGGCACAACAGCGGCCTGCTCGGAAGCGTGCTCGGTCCAGCGGGCACGCCCGCACGACGCGACTCCGCGGAGACGACCGGTGGCGCCTCGACCACACCGCCCGCGACGACCACCGCGGATACGACGTCGTCGCCACTCCGCGAGCGGATGAGCAAGCAGCTGAGCGGCGCGAGTCGATATCTGTTTCCATTTCTCTCATCGACGTTCGCTGCGCTTGGCGGCGTGTTGATCATCATCTTCCTCGCGATCTACATCGGCGCCGACCCGGAGCTCTACCATCGCGGCGTCATCGCGCTCTTTCCAATGCGGGCGAGAGGCCGCGCGGGCGAGGTGCTCACTGCGATGGCGAACACCCTCCGCCGCTGGCTCGTGACGCAGCTCATCGCGATGGTCGCCATCGGCAGCGTGACCACGATTGTGCTGCTGGTGCTGCGCGTGAAGGCCGCGTTCGCGCTCGGCATTCTCGCCGGCCTATTCGAGTTCATTCCGACGGTCGGTCCAATCCTCAGCGCGCTGCCCGCGATCGCGATGGGCTTCCTCGATTCGCCCGAGAAGGCGCTCTATGTCGCATTCGCATTCTGGGGAATTCAGTTCGCTGAGAACCATCTACTCATTCCGCTGTTGATGAAAGGCGGCGTCGACGTGCCGCCGGCGTTGACCATCCTCTCGCAGGCGTTGATGGCACTGCTGTTCGGATTCATCGGTCTGATGTGCGCCGTGCCGCTGCTCGCCGCGGTGCTGGTCGCGGTGAAAATGCTGTACGTCGAAGGGGTCGTGGGCGAGAACGTCTCGGTGACGAACGAGGACCCAGCGAAGGACGCCGCGCCCGCCTGATGGCGACGCCGGCCGACCTGCCACTCTTCGAGCGATTTCCGGCGCTGCGGCGGTTCCCGCGGGCGAAGCTGGGGCGATTCCCCTCGCCGGTGACCTCAGCCGAAACGTTGGCGGCGGGACTCTGGCTCAAGCGTGAGGACCTGAACGCTGAACCGTTAGGCGGGAACAAGGTCCGCGCGCTGGAGCTTCTCTTAGGCGGCGTCGTGGCCGGAGACACCGTCGTCACCGTGGGCGCGGCCGGTTCGACGCATGCTCTCGCGACCGCGATCTACGCGCGGCAGCTCGGCGCGCGCGTGCGATGCTTTCGCTGGCGTCAGGAGATGAACCCGGCCGCGCATCGGGTCGCGGCCCGGACGAGCGAGGAGACGGGCGAATCGGGGCTGTCCCGCACGGTCGTCGGCGCGTACGGGCGCGCATTCGTCGCGCGACTTCGCGGCGCGCACTGGGTGCCCGCCGGCGGCAGCTCGCCTCTCGGTGTGCTTGGGCAGGTGAACGCAGCGCTCGAGCTCGCGAAGCAGATCGACGAAGGCGTTCTTCCGCATCCGGATCGCGTCGTCGTGCCACTGGGCACTGGCGGCACCGTCGCGGGGCTCGCCCTGGGGCTCGCGATCGGGAATGTCGCGACCGAGATCGTGGCAGTGCGCGTGGTACCGCGCGTCGTCGCCAATCGCCGCCACGTGCGAGCTCTCATGTCGCGCACGGCGCGCCTGATCGAGCGCGTTACGGGCGCGAGTATACCGCAACCGGGCGCGCACAACGTGCGACTCGTGCACGACTTCTTCGGCGGCGCTTACGGGCGGTCGACCACGGTAGGAGACCGCGTTGCAGCCGATTGTCTGGAGCGAATCGGCATTGTCGTGGATCCGACGTACGGAGCCAAGACACTCGCCGCGGCAGTGATGCTCGCGAATGAGCAACGGGGAACGACGCTCTTCTGGCTCTCCTTCGATGGGCGATGGATGGCTCGTTGATATCGATCGCCGCCGGTGCCATCGTTCGCGACCCCTTCCTGCGATGGAGACATGTCGACGCTCGCCGAGGTGCAGTTTCACATCTATCCGACCGACTGCGACATGCTGGGGCATCTCAATCATGCGACGATGCTGAACTTTCTCGAGCGGGCACGGTGGGCGCTGCTCGAGCCGCAGATTGATGTGAAGCAGTGGACGAAGCAGCCGGTCTTCTCCGTCGTACGCCACGTTGACATCGATTATCTCGCGCAATCGCTTCCTGGTGAGGATCTGCTCATTCGCTCGGGCCTGCTCGCGGTCCGAAACACGAGCTACATCGTGCGTCAGGAGGCGTTGAAGGTGGGCTCGGGTACGCTCGTCGCGCGCGCCAACATCGTGTTCGTCACGATCGGCCACGACGGCCGGCCGGTGCGCGTGCCTGACCCGTGGCGCCAGATGCTGCCGCAGTGGCCAGACTCGGAGTGACGAGGAGCGCGACGCAGCGATGATCGCAGCGGTTGACAGCGCGCGGATCGCGTACGATGACATCGGGCATGGCGAGCCCGTGGTGTTTCTCCACGCCTTTCCGCTGAACCGCACGATGTGGGCCCCGCAGACGAGCGCGCTCGCAGCGGAGTGGCGCTGCCTCACGATCGACACGCGCGGCTTCGGCGAATCGCCGAGCTCCGCTCCGTTCACGATGGATCGTTATGCGGACGACATCGTTGCGATACTCGATCACGCCGGAATCGACCGCGCGACGGTCGTCGGGCTCTCGATGGGCGGTTACGTGGCCTTCGCGCTCTGGCGTCGCGCGCCCCAGCGCGTGCGAGCGCTCGTGCTCGCCGACACGCGGGCCGGAGCCGACTCTCCCGAAACCATCGAGCGGCGCCGCGCACTGATCGCAGTTGCGCGCTCCGAAGGCGTGCTCGCCGTCGCCGATCGGCAGCTGGTCGGACTCCTGGGGAAGACGACGCGCGAGCGTCGCCCCGAAGTCGAAGCGACAGCGCGCACGATTGCCGAGAGCGCAACAGTGGATGGCATCGTGGGTGCGCTCGAGGCGATGATCGCGCGGCCAGATTCGACGGCGACACTCGGCACGATCTCGGTACCGACGCTCTTCATCGCCGGCGAGGAGGATGTCATCACACCGCCGAAGGACGCGCGAGCGATGAACGACGCGGTGCTCGGAAGCCGGCTCGAGATCCTCGCGCGCGCCGGCCACCTCAGCAACCTCGAAGCGCCGGCCGCGTTCACGGCGGTGTTGAGCGAATTCCTTCGCGACTCGACGCTCCGGTTGCACGGCATCGTGCTCCATTAGGTTGTAGTCATGTCATCGCCGAATGCGGCCCCTCCGCTCTCAGCGGCCGAGCAGACGCGCAGCGCGCGCATCGGCGCCCTGCTCTTCCGCAACCGGAGCTGGCTGCCGGTGCTCTTCATTGGCGTGCCGCTCCTCGTGCCGGGGCGGATGTCCACGGCTGCGTGGATCGTCGGCGCGATCGTCGTGATCGCCGGCGAGTGGATACGTCTCGCGGGAGTGGCCGCTGCCGGCACGGTGACGCGCCGCCGCTCGCGCACCGTGCAGCGTCTCGTGACCTACGGGATTTTCGCCTGGGTGCGGAACCCGCTCTACGTGGGGAACTTTCTCATCTGGACGGGCTTCACGATCATCTCCGGCGTATACTGGTTCCTGCCGCTGGCGATCGTGATCTTCGCCATTGAGTATTCGCTCATCGTGCGCTACGAGGAAGGCGTGCTCGAATCGATCTTCGGCGCCGAGTACCTCGCGTACAAGCAGTCGACGCCGCGCTGGATTCCGCGGCCTCCGTCAACGCCCACCGACGGCCCGCATGACTGGCCCGAAGCATGGCGGAGTGAGGTGAGCACCTTTCTCCAATACGCGGTGCTCACGGTGCTATTCGTGGTGAAGCAGTGGTGGACGAGTAGAGAGTAGAGAGTAGAGAGTAGAGAGTAGGAGAGTAACTGCCCAGCCGTTCACTCTCTGCTCTCTACTCTCCACTCTCTACTGTCTACCGTGAAGGCCGTCCGGGCGGGGTTTCGCTCTTGAAGACGTCCCGATTGATCTGCACGAACTGCTTCATGTTCCCCGGCACATCCTCTTCGGGGAAGATCGCGGTCACCGGGCACTCCGGCTCACAGGCGCCGCAATCGATGCACTCGTCGGGGTGGATGAAGAGCTGCTGGTCGCCTTCGTAAATGCAGTCGACGGGACAGACGTCGACGCACGCCTTGTCCTTGACGCCGACGCAGGCTTCGGTGATGACGTAGGGCATGGGCCTAAGATAATCGCGGCTTTGGAATGCTGAAGGGCGGTGGACCGTGCACGGTGCACAGTTCACCGTTCACCGTTCACCGTTTTCGAGCTCCGGAAGTTCCCGGTACAACGTCGCCGTGCGGCCGATGACCTGCACCACGTCCGCCACCATCGCCCGAGCGAGATCGTTCGCCGCGTCCTTGACGCTGACGTCGTCGTTGCGCGAGAACTGAATCTTCACCAGCTCGCGCGTACGCATCGCGTCCTCCAGCGACTGGCGCACGGCATCCGTGACGCCCTGATGCCCGACGTGAACCGTGACCGCAAGATGGTGCGCTTCCTTTCGCAGAGCGGCGCGCGCCTTGGACGACAACATGGCCCGAAACTTAAGGCCGCTCTGCCTCGCCGCGCAGGATGGCAAACGGATTGATCGGCTCGCCATTCCAGTACTTGCCGTCGTGCGGCATCCGCATGATCTGGAAGTGGAGATGCGGGATGTCTTTCGGCGCATTCCCCGTCGTGCCGACGAATCCGATCGTGTCGCCCTTGGCGAGCGGCATGCCCGCCGCCAGCGACTCGCGGTAGTGGTCGAGATGCGCGTAGTAATAGACGATCCGGCCTTCCACGTCGGTCGCGTACACCGTGTTTCCGCCGGCGCTGTTCCAACTCACGCGGAGCACGTGCCCGTCGTCCGCCGCCAGTACGGGCGTGCCGCGCGGCGCCAGAATGTCGATGGCGCGGTGGCGACGCGTTCCGTCCCGTGGCTCCTCGAACGAGTCCGCGAGTTGATCTGAATGAATTCCAGCTACGGGCAATTGCAGCCGACGAGAGCGCACGTACTCGACGTCGGCTTCCGCTGACTCGCCGAGTACCGCCGCCGTCGCAAGCGGAACGGTGGAGCCGGACGAATTGCCGCTACTGGTCGAGGGATTGCGCGACGTCCGCTGGGTAGGCGCGGGCGTGGGCGAAGCCACGATTGGGATGCGGGGCCGCGTGCAGGCGGCGAGAACCAGGGCAATCGCCGCCAGCGGGAGGCGCGAACCGCGCCGCGAAAGTCTAGCTGAGCAGACGGTCATCCTGCGAATGACGATCGGATTCGCGCGACGTCGCAACGCTACTGCAGCAGCCGCTTGTCGAGGCCGACGCGTGCGACCACGGCCGCGAAGCGCGGCGAATGGCGGATGGGATCGAAGAACGGCTCGGCCAGAACTTCCGTGCTGAACGACATGTCGTGCTGCGTCGCTGCACGCTCGAGCATCGTCAGCGCCTGGGCGGTATCACCGATGCCGAGATAGACCCGGGCTGCAGCGCCGGCAGCACTGTTCTGGTTGGGCACCTTCGCCAATCGACGGATGATCTCACGCGCCTGTGG
>JAJKIR010000105.1 GCA_021154325.1 Gemmatimonas sp. | reverse complement strand
CTTCATCCGCGTGCCTAACGACGACTCCGGCGCGACGATCGGGAAGGCGAGCTTGAAGTGGTGGTCGACGGCTTCGCGCGCGATGAACAATCTCATGATCTCGGACGAACCCTCGAAGATGAGATTGATACGCGAATCGCGCATCGCCCGCTCCACCGGGATCGGCTTTTCGCCGCGAGCTCGCAGCGAGTCGGCGGTCTCGTAACCGCGTCCGCCGCGGATCTGGAGCGTCTCGTCGACGATTCGCCAGCCATGCTCCGTGTTGTACATCTTCGCGATCGCCGCCTCGAGCCGGATGTCGTAGCCGCCGTGCTCGGCGAGGCCGACGGTGAGCCCGGAGATCGCTTCCATGGCAAAGGTGTTCGCCGCCATCATGCCGATCTTCTGCGCGACCGCTTCGTGTTTGCCGATTGGCGCGCCCCACTGCACGCGCTCGTTCGACCACCAGCGCGAGATATTGAGCAGCGCTTTGGCGCCGCCGGCGGCGCTCGCGGGCAGCGTGAGGCGACCTGTGTTGAGCGTGATCAGCGCCAGCTTCAGACCCTTCCCTTCGCCCCAGATGATGTTCTCGCGAGGGACTTTCACGTTCGTGAAACGAATGACGCCGTTCTCGATCGCCTTGAGGCCCATGAACCGGCAGCGGTGCGCGACCTGAACGCCGGGCCAGCTCGCCTCGACGATGAACGCGGTGATCGGTTTGCGCGGCTTGCCGTCGCGCCCTGGAGCATCCGGCGTACGCGCCATGACGACGAAGAGCTCGGCGCGGGTGCCGTTCGTACACCAGAGCTTCTCGCCATTGAGGATGAAATGCTTGCCGTCCTCGGTCGGCGTGGCGGTCGCGTGCATGTTCGCCGGATCGCTGCCGGCGTCGACTTCCGTGAGCGCGAAGGCCGAGATGGCGCCCTTCGCGAGTCGCGGGAAGAAGCGCCGCTTCTGCTCCTCCGTACCGAAGAGCTTGAGTGGCTGGGGCAGGCCGATGGATTGATGTGCCGAGAGCAGTGCCGTGAGCGAGCCGTCCTTCGACGTGACCATCGCCATCGCCTTCACGTAGCTCGTGTAAGAGAGGCCAAGTCCACCGTACTCGCGCGGGATCTTGATGCCGAACGCACCCATCTCGCGGAGCTCCTGGACGTACTCCTCGGGGATCTCGCCGGTGCGGTCGATCATGTCGGAGTCGACGCGCTGCAGGAAGCCCTTGAGCTTCTCGAGAAACGGTCGAGCGCGGGCCTCCTCTTCAGGATCTTCCGCTGGATGCGGATGAATCAGGTCGAGTCGGAATCGACCGAGAAAGAGCTCCCGCACGAAGCTTGGACCGGACCATTCGCTTTCGCGGGCGGATTCGGCGACGTCGCGCGCTTCCTTCTCGCTAGCGAGGGCCGCTGACTTGTCAGCCATTGATGAACTCGCGGATAAGTGACTGTAAAACGGGCGCTGCTCGCATACTACACGTCTTAAGACGCGCCGTTCAATCGGGCGTATCAGCCGTTACGCTGCGGTGAGTCCCCGACGACGCACGGCTTTGGAATGCATCCTCCGCGCCGTGCGCTTGCTCACAGCGTACGATTGCGCACGGCCACCGCGGTACCGCCGATTAGCGCGATCGCCGCGAAAGAGAACCATTGAATTGCATAACTGAGGTGTGGCCCTTCGTCCAAAGCCGGGGGCGGCAGGCGCGCCACGCGCTCGCCTTGCGGCTTGGTCGTGTCCGGAATCGTCGCGACCAGGTAGAGCGGGGACACGGGGTAGGGCAACAGACTCTGCACCGTTGCCAGATCGAGCTGGCGGGCGACGCGCTCGTCTCGCCGGAGAACGCCTTCCGGCTTCGACCCGACTCCTCGCGGCAGCAGCTCCGCATAGCCACTGAACGACGTGGTCGCCTCGCGCCATCGGCCCACGTCGACGCTCACACCGTCCGGCGCGTAGATCCATCCCCTGTTCACGAGAACGGCAGTGTCCTGCCCCGCGACACGAAGAGGAGTGAGCAGATACACGCCCGGCGAGCCCTGATACGTGCGCGCCGCAAGCAGGATCTCGTGATCGAAGTCGGGCGTGCCGGTCACGACGGCTTTCCGGAGCATGCTCGCGCTGTCTGGCCGGAGGCTCGTGAGCGCCACCTGAGGTTGCGCGAGACGCGCGGCGACGACGGCATTGCGCGCCCGGCGCTGCGCGAGACGGCTCAGCTGCCAGAATCCGAGCCGGATGAAAGCGGCGGCGAGTACGACCGCGAGCAGGAGAAAGAGCACGAGGCGGCGCGGCATGTCCTCGTAAGCTAGTCGCCTCTGCCTATGGACAGATCTCGACCGAAGAGCACTACACCGTCACGTCGAAGACGCCAGTCAGCACCCGGCCGCCCCGCCGCACTTGCACCCACACTCGGTACGCCCCAGAGCGCGGAAAGACGAAGGGGAAGGAAAACTCCGAGGCGAGCGGCATTGTGTGGCCGGTCATCGTGTCGTCTGGGAGACGCAGATGTCCGGTCGGCGTGGTGTCGCCGCGATCGCGCAGGGCAAACACCTCCTGCGCGGCCATCGACACCGTTCCCGCGGGATGCAGATGGACGAAAATCGATCCATCGCGCTTCGCGATCACCGCATGCGCGGCCATGCCGAGATACGGCTCGAGCGTCGCGGGCGCGCCATTGGGATCCCGGACGCGAAAGCGAAGCGTCACATCCTCGCCAGCACGGAGTGGCGTCGAGTCGGCGAGCCACTCCATTGTCGATCCGTCCTCGAGCCGGTCGCGACGGGCGGCACCGTCCGAGACGCGCCATGCATCAGCGGGATCCACGGGCCCGGCTGCCGCGGCCGCAACCGAATCGTCGCTCGTTAGGCGAATGGTACCGACCAAGGTGTGCGTCTGTCCCGTCTCGAACGTGATGTCGCCGTAGAGCCGATAGCTTCCGGGAGGGAGCGGCAGCAGCACCGTCGAGAAAACCGACGAATCCACGAGCGACGGATGGAGGTGCGCGAAGCTCGTCATCCTCGCGCTGTCGATGAGGAAGAGATGCATCAGCTTTCCGTGATCGGGGATGAGCGGGTCGACGACCGCCTCGAGCCGCAGCACGGGCTTCCCTTCTTCGCGAACGACGGCCGCCTTCGCGACATACGGTCGGTAGATCCGCTGCTGATACGATTCATCCACCGCTTGCCACCACTTCGCCCCGCCGAAGAGAATGATCGCCAGCACGGGCACGGCGATGATGCCGACGAGCCGTGCGCGCTTTCGGCCTGCAGCCGGGATGGTGAGTCCCGGCTCCACGACGCTCTCGCCCGCGGCCACGTACGCAATCGTGATCAACCCGGCCACGAGAAGAATGCCTAACGAGGCGAGGGTCGCCACGAGGCCCGCGCTCATGCCGAGACGTCCCGTCGCGACGGACATCACAGGCACGCTTGCCGTGCCATGTCCGTTCGGGCCGTCGACCGTGACGTAGACGCTGTAGGCACCGCGTGCCATCAACCAGAGCTGCCCCGAGTAGAGACCCCGTGCGCCATTCACCGGCTTGGCCTCGTCTGCCGAGGGTGAGCCGCTCGCGCCCGTTCGCCAGAACACGGGCTGGATACGCACCGAGGTCGCGTCGCCGTGCAGGACGCGCACATCGACCTCGGCGAGCCCCGGCACCACGGATGGGACGCGCACGATGACGCGGACGTCGTACGGTCCGGCCTTGCCGTCGAAGATGACGTTCGGGCTGCCGACGTGCGCGAAGGATAGCGCCGGTGCGCTCACGAGAAGCACCAGCGAGAGAGCAACGAGCCGACCCAGCCGCGCACTCATCGGCGAACGCGCGTCATCCAGCGTCCCCACTTGAGGCCGAGGTAGCTGGAGAGCGTTGCCATCGCGACGGCAATCGCGAGCTGCGGCGCGAGTGGTCGCGACCAGGGCTCGGTATCCAGGAAGTGGTAGGTGCGCGCCACCCACTGCGGCGACATGAAATACACGTAGTTGGCGCCGTTGAAGAACCAGTTGCGCGAGTGGCTGGTGATGAGGAAGCTCGCGAACGGCCACTCGACAGCAAAGAAGACCGCGACGAACACGGCGCCGAGCAGTGCCGCGAGCCAGGGGTCCCGAAGCCGGCCGTCCCACCGCTGCCTAACGAGATCGAGGGCGAACGCCGGTACGAACAGCAGGATCGGGAAGTCCATCGTCACCATGTGCGTCACGCGCTGGTAGATCGGCCCGAGCTTCGGCTCGGCGGGAAAGAGCTGGAGCGTCCACATCAACGAGAGCGTCACCGCGAAGTAGATCGCCGCCGCCTTTGTCGCCGGCCATTTGAGCGTGTTCGCGCGCGCCGTCGTGAGCAGCACGAGCGGGTAGTACGTCGCTGCCACACGATAGAAGAGCCCCGAGTGCATGAGCTCCTTGTACGAGTACTCGGAGAGCATCACCCAGACGTTCATGAGCCAGAATGCCGCGGCGATGGTGAAGAGCCAAGCGAAGTGCTCGCGGTCTCGTCCCGAGCTCTGGTTCTGTCGCGCGAGCGTGAGCAGCAGCGCGCCCATCGTGATGGCGACGATCCCGAGGGCGAGGATCATATGCGGCGGGCTGATGATCCGCAC
This sequence comes from Gemmatimonas sp., assembly GCA_021154325.1. Lineage (GTDB taxonomy): Bacteria > Gemmatimonadota > Gemmatimonadetes > Gemmatimonadales > Gemmatimonadaceae > AG2. The sequence goes on along the minus strand of JAJKIR010000105.1, from coordinate 29,134 downwards.
GTCGAGGCCGTAGGCGTTGTGCCACCAGTTGTCGAACGGCGCCGACGCCAGCATCGCCACGCAACCCCAGACGCAGACCCACGCGCCTAACGGCGCGCGGAACCCCCAGAAGCGAACCGACGCGGCATTCTGTGCTTCCGACGCCGCGAAGGTGTTCCGCAGGGCGACGTAGCCGGAGCTGAGCCCGGCGATCAATCCGCCGGCCTGGATGAGCAGATGCGCCGGCGTCCAGAACGTGTCGCGGCCAATGGTCATGTGCCACGAGATGTCCCAGTAGACGCCGACCATCACGCACGCCGCAGCAAAAACCACCGCGCGCGCGTGCCATGCCTCGGTGACTACCGTCGAGACGTCCCGGTCACCGGCCGCTGCTCGCGGCAGAGTGTCGATCGCAATCGTCATGATCCGTCAGAACAACGTGAGCTGCTCGCCGAGCCGGGCTGGATCGACAGGCGTCTGGCGGAGCAGCAGTTGCAGCTGACGCGCCGATTCCGGCGAATGGCCCGCGAAGTGATTGTTGACGTAGCCGAACACCTCTCGCCCCTTCACCGCGAGCGGCCAGAGGACGCCCGACCAGAGCTCCAGCTCCTGCGCCCGATCTACCTGAATGCGCGAGTAGTCGATGATGGCGCGGTCGGGCCCCATCCAGCGTACGTAAACGAAATCCGCCGTCGGTTGCGCGGCAAGCTGCATCATCTGCTTGCGCGGGATCCATCGCGCGTCGGTGAGCGCGAGCGCGACGCCATGCTCCGCGAGCAGGGCGAGCACGCCCTCGTGAATCCAGCCGCGCTGGCGGAACTCGATCGCGAACTGCATGTCGCGCGGCAGCGTCGGTAGGAACTGCGCGAGCGCCGGGAGCTCGTTGGGAGCGAAGTCCGGCCCGAGCTGAATGAGAATCGGCCCGAGCTTGTCCTCCAACTCCGCTGCACGATCGTAGAACTCCCTGGCGATGTCAGTCGCGTCGCGGAGTCGGCGCTCGTGAGTGATCTCCTGCGGCATCTTGAGCGCGAAGGTGAACCCCGGCGGGGTTCGATCCGCCCAGCCGCGCACCGTCTTGCTCGGAGGGATCGCGTAGAACGTGGAGTCGACTTCGACGGTGTCGAATGCGCGCGAGTAGATCGAGAGAAAGTCGGCTGGTCGCGTTCCCACTGGGTAAAACGGACCGACCCAGGCTTCGTAGTTCCACCCCTGCGTGCCGATGCGAATTCGGGCATGCCTACTCGTGTCGACCATGTCGACACAATCGGCAACTGCTCACGGGGTGTGTCAAGCGGGTCCCGAACTTGCCGACTGTGCATCGCCACGATTTCAGAGGGGACGAGGCCGATGGACGAACGAGACGAACGCGTCGAGAGCGGCTCGACCGATGGACGCATCGAGCGCGCGAAGGAGGCAGCCCTCGGACCGCACACCGGCGAGCCGAGTCTGGGTGACGAGATCGGCGAAGCCACGGGTGGAATCGCCGGCGTCCTCCTCGGGGCCGGAATTGGTTCGTCCGCCGGTCCGGTCGGCACGCTGCTCGGTGGAATCGCGGGTGCAATCGGCGGGTGGTGGACCGGTCGCGCGATCGCCGAGGCCGCGGAGAAGCTGAGCACCGACGACGACGCGGAGTTCCGGACGCATTACGAGTCGTCTGAGACGCGTGTGGTCGACCGCAACTTCGAGGACGTGCGCGGCGCGTACTACCTCGGCCACATCGCGAGTCAGAACCCGAACTTCACCGATCGTGAGTTCACCGAGGTCGAGCCGGAGCTGGCCCGCGGCTGGCGCAACTGCCTTAACCCGCCCTGCGCGTGGGAAGAGGCGCGCCCATTCGTGGGCGAGGGCTATCGCCGCGGCGCCCGCCGGCAGCGCACCGATCGCCGTACGGTCGAGCGGGTCGAGGAGCTCGAGCGGCGGCTCGAGGAGCGTCGCGCGGAGGGCTTCGGCGAGGTGATGTAGCGCTGAATTGCGCCACCCACGAGCAGTCGATCGGGGGTGCCCGAACGCTTCGATGCGCCAGTCACGAGCAGTCGATCGGGGGTGCTAGGCGGCACCATACCAAATTTGGAATGCCAGCAATGATGCTCGGACCGCGCTCCGGTGCGCGCATTCCAAATTTGGTATGAAGCCGCCGTGCACGCCCGATCGACTGCTCTTTGGTCGAGATCTCTACCGTCGGGTCCCATCACCGATCGACTGCTCTTCAGTCGAGCGGCCTAGCGGTACGTCTCGAAGAAGCCGTAGCCTTCCGCGCGAACGAGCGTGCCGGCGACGCGGCCCTCGAGTCGAGCCTTCCCCTTCATCTGAATGAAGAACGGCCGCGCGATCCGGCGCGCGTTCATGTAGTCGCCGCGCTCGATGAGCGGACGGCGCGTGTCCGTGACCGTAGCATCCTCGACGGATAACGAGAGTCGAAGTGTGTCGTCGCCGCGGGCGTCGAACAGCTCGGCGGCCTTCGGCACATGGACGCCGTTGCGGACCGGACCGTCCACGTAGGAAATGGCGCGCGGACGAAAGACGCGCAGAAATCCTAACGAGTCCACAACGTACACGAACAACGGCTGTGATGCGACGCTATCGGGAGGCTCGACCCGGCCGTAGAGAATCGCGAACGGCCCCGCCCGCGCCGCGCCCCACTCCCAACTCACGCCGCGCCAGACACCCCAGTTGTGGTCGTGATATGCCTGAACCGCGTGCAACTGCTCGCAGCCTAACGACGAGCCGGCGGAGCTGACGCAGATCGAGCCGTCCGCGTCCGCGCGCAACGCCGGCACGACGTAGCCCGATACCACCTCGCCACTCGAGAGCGCGGCGCCGGGAAAGTACGCGCCGGGGGTAGGCGTCACGGTGAGCTTGACCTCGGCGGTTGCGCCGCCGGCCTCCTCGCGCGCGCGCGCGTGCACGGCGTATCGGCCGTCGCCCAGCACGTGCACGCTCGACTCGCCCATGCTGAGGTCCGCGCGAGTGGTCGAGAAAGTGACCGCCGACGCGGGAACGGCGGCCACGAAGCGCCGCGAGGGCCTGCCCTGCTCGTGAAGCGTGATCAGGACCTGCCCACCCCATGGTCCATAAGGCACCAGCCCGCCGACGATGAGCGACACATACGCCCACCGTTTGTGATCGCTGGAGACGACGTTGAAATAGTGCCACTCGCCCCAGGTCGTGTCGCCGCGCGCACTCGCCGGCGGCAGGTGAAAGTGATCGATATCGTCGCGCAGTTCAGCGGGTGTCGGGTCGCGCCAGCGGCGATCCAGGTCGTCGTCCTCCCAGCGCCCTGCGGCGAGATCGGGCGCTCCGCCCACCGTGTGCGTCAGCGACGGGATCTCGCCCGTTGCCTCGACCGCAATCTCTCGCCCGTTAGGCGCGCGGAGATAGAGCAGCTTGGAGCCAATCTGCGGCGCCGCGACGGCGATCCATGGCGACAGCCGTGGGGCTGCGAGCAATTGACGATAGATGAAACGCGCATGGTCGATGGAGAAGAACATGCCGCCGAGACCGCCGGTCTTGAGCACCTCGACATCGATTCCCTCGGGAAGCACCGTCACCTGCCCACCGCCGACGAGACGCTCCTGACTCGCCTGCGAGAGCAGCGCTTCGCCGATCGAGAGGAGCACGATCATCACCGCCACGCCGAGGCTGTAGCCAAGGAGCAGAAAGAGCGAGCGCCAGGGCCGCAGGAGAAAGTTGCGGAGCGCGATGAGCGTGATCATCGGCGGCGGTCGTCCACGATCAAACCGTCGCGCATGTGCACGACGCGATGCGCCGCGCGCGCGAGATCCTCATCGTGCGTCACGACGATGATCGTCGTTCCGTCCGTGTTGAGGCGCTCGAACAGCGCGATCATCTCCTCGCCCGTGCGAGCATCGAGCTCGCCCGTCGGCTCGTCGGCGAGCAGCAGTGCCGGTTTGTTCGCGAGCGCGCGTGCGATGGCGACGCGTTGCTGCTCGCCGCCGGAGAGCTCTGTCGGCCGGTGGTGCAGCCGCTCGCCGAGGCCGACGTACGCGAGCAGCTCGCGCGCGCGGGTCCGCCGCTCCGTCTTGCCGAGACCGGCCTCCGACATCGGCAGCTCGACGTTCTCGAGAGCCGTCAGCACCGGCATGAGATAGAACCGCTGAAAGACAAAGCCGATCCGACGCAGTCGAAAGAGCGTCGCGTCGCGATCGGGCAGACCATCGAGACGCTGGCCGGCGATCGCCAGCGTGCCCGACGACGGCGCATCGATGGCGCCGATCAGGTTGAGCAGCGTCGACTTGCCGCACCCCGATGGCCCGACGATCGCAACGTACTCGCGGGCGCGCACATCGAGCGTCACACCGCGCACGGCATGCACCACACCAGCCGACATCGCGTAGTCGCGGCGCAGGTCGCGCGCGGCGACGAGAATCTCGTCGCCGGTCATGCGACGGCTTCCTCGCGCAGCGTCGCGGCGATCGGAAGCGACGCGCCGCGCCATGCCGGATACACGCCAGCGAGTATCCCACACCCTGCGAGCAGGCCTAACGCCACCCATGCATCGCGGGGCTGGAAGAGAAAGAAATCGATCGCCTCCGGCAGTCCCGGAAACGCGGCGAGAATCGAATTGAGATAGCGTGCCGTGACGAGCCCCAGCCCGAGGCCCAGGAATGCGCCGACGAGCATGATGGCGGATCCTTCGATGAGGATCTGCTCAACGATGCGCACCCGGCGCACACCGATCGCCCGCAACACCGCGATCTCCCCGAGGCGCTCGTTCACCGAGACGGTGACGAGCGTCGTCACGAGAAGGAATCCTACCGCGAGGCTCACCGTGCCGAGAATGAAGGCGAGCTGGCGAAAATAGCTCAGCCGCTGCTCGACCTGCTCGATTGCCGTCGCGGTCGAGATCGCGCTCACGGTGCGCACGTCGCGCTCGATCGCGGCGCGCGCAGCCTCGACGTCGGCGCCCGCGCGTAGCCGCACCATCAGCAGCGACGCGCGATCGGTGCGGCTCGACCCTTCCATCGATTGCAATGTTGCGAGCGGCAGCGCCATCGCGCGCTCGCCGGCGGACAGGTAGATGAAGTGCGCCCGCCCAACGATGCGGAGCGCGCGCTGGCCGGTGTAGGCACGAAGCTGCGGGTCGAAACCCGCCGCGACGCGCAACGTGTCCCCAATGTGAGCGCCGACCGCGGCGAGCAGAGCGTCATTCGCCGCAATCTCTTCGTCCTGGGCGGGGAGCTCGCCCTCGAGCAGCTTGTAATCGCCTTGAACCGCGGCGATCGTGCCCAGCGCCGCGGCACTCACGGAAGCGGTGCCGTGCTCCACATGCAGCTGAGCGCCGAGGACGGGGCTCACCGCGATGACGTCGGACCGCGCGCGAAGGCGCTGCACGATGCCAGACGCGTCCGGAATCGTCGCGTCCGTGTCGAATGGCAGCGTCCCTTTCGGCGCGAGCCGGATCTGGAATCCCTGCGCCAGGAGCAGCGACCCGAACGAGACGCGCATCCCGCTCGCCAGCATCACCATGTCGAGCAGCATCGCCGCCGAGATCGCGACCCCGACAACCGCGAGCAGCGTTCGCGCACGCTGCCTCACGAGCGACGCGCGAGCCAGAGCGAGGATCATCGGTACGTCACCGCCCGAAGAGCGACAGGGGCGGCCTGCGCACGAGCCGCTGCGCCGCGAGCCAGCCAGCCCCGAGCCCGAGCCCTAACGAGAGCACCACCGCGATGGCGACGATCTCACCCGTCACGAGCGAGAAAGTGAGCGGTGTGCGATAGACGCGCTGGTAATGCCAGTTGACGAATGCCGATACCAGCGCTCCGAGCCCCACGCCGGCGACGCTCCCGAGCGTCGCGATCAGCGCCGACTCCAGGACGACGCTACGGACGATCGTCCGCGCCGAGATCCCCATCAGGCGCAGCGCCGCGACATCGCGGCGTCGCTCGTCCACCTTGAGCAGCATGATACACAACAGAAAGACCGCGCTCGCGACGATCGTGATCACACCAATCGCGCGATGGAAGCGGCTCACGACGAGAAAGGTCGTCGAGCTCTCGACGGCGATCTCATGCGATGAGTACGCGCGAAACCCGAACGCCGCCTCGTCGATGGCGCGACGTGCCGAGTCGGCGCCGGCCGCACCGCGCGTCGCCACGGCGAATCGCTCCACCCGATCGCCATAGCCAACAAGCGGCTGCAGTGCGTCCAGATGAACGCGAATCCGGTACGCCCCCTTCGCTACCTCGGAGGGATCACGCGAACGCCTGACGAGCGCCGACACGATGACGGTGTCGCCAGCGCCACCAGGTGTCGCCGCGAGGACGAGCGTGTCTCCGATGCGAAATCCCGCGTCCTGCGCCAGTCGCTCGTCGATCGCCACCGTGCGCGGCGAATGGCGCGGCGGCAGCGAATCGATCCCCTGCGTCGCGACGGAGAGCGCCGCGATCAATAACAAGGCCGCGGTCACCCGCGACCTGGAGGGATCAGCTGCGCTGGCTCCGTGCCCACACGGCCGTGTCTTTGAGAGCGGCTCGCGTCTCCTCGAGCGTGTACGACGGCTCTCGCAGCACGCCCATGCCGCGACGCAACAGCACCACGGCCACCGCCAGCTCGATCAATCCGGTGACGAGCGCGCCGACCCACATGTGGCCCGCCGCGATACGGCCAATCAACGTCGCGAGAAAGATCGTGAGCGCGACTAGCATCACGACGCCGATGCCGAAGGCAACCGCGAGCTGCACCGCACCAGTGCCGGCACGCTGCACGCTCTCCTTCATCTCGAGCTTCGCCAGCCGCACCTCGTCGGCAACGAGCCGTTTCGAGTCGTCGCCGAGCTGCCGGATGAGATCCGGAATCCCCGCGTCGGGGTCGGTCGGAATTCGTTCGATAGCCACGCGCAGACTCCGCTGCTGGATTCGGCGTGGATTCGGGCAATCTTTGTTCCGTTGGCTACGCCTCGCGCTTGCGACGGCTCTCGACGAAGACCTGAGCGGCGAGGCTTGGTCCGATAGCGCTCTCGCGGTCGCTGCGACCCGACCGACCAGTGACGCGCGAACCTTCGCTCCCTTCGCGCACGATGCGCAAAGTAATCGGACCGCCAAACGGAGCCCGCGCGACCACCCGCACGTCAGCGCCTGGAGTGACACCGAGCTCCGCGAGATACCGCAAGCGCTCGGGATCGCGATCACCAACCATCCGTATTCGCACGACGTGACCCACGTCGACGTCGACGAGCGCCAGAAGCGGTCTGGCGTCCAGGGTGCCGTCGCGCGTCGGGATCGGCGCGCCATGCGGATCGGTGGTCGGCTCGCCGATGGCCGCCGCCATCCGATCGATGAGCTCGTCGGACGCCGCATGCTCGAGTCGCTCCGCTTCCTGGTGCACTCGGTCCCACGGATAACCCAGAGCACTCGTGAGATACGCCTCGATGACCCGATGACGGCGGATGGTGCGGAGTGCCGCGCGTCGGCCCGCATCCGATAGCCGTACGCCGCGATAGCGCTCGTAGCTGATGAGCCCCTGCTCCGCGAGTCGGCGCAACATTCCCGTCACCGATGCCGGCGCGATGCCCAGCGCCTGCGCAATCTCGTTCGTGCCGGCAGCGGGTGGATGCTCCCGGCGGCCGCTGCCCGCCGCATCGGCGACCTCGATCTCGAAGATCGTCTTTAAATAATCCTCAACAGGCGCGGTGAGCGGCGGCCCGGACTTCTCCATCATCACGGCGCGCCCCGCAGCGGCGTCGGACGGCCTTGAGTCTCGTCAGCGCTCGTGATTGCCGGCCGCGGCCCAGATGGGCGACGTTCGGCGCGGACGAGCAGCACGGGAACGCGGGAGATGTGCCGCACCTCGTTCGCGACGCTCCCATACAGGAGATCCTGGAGGAAGCGGTGGCCGTGTGTCGACATCGCGATGAGGTCGCAGTCCTCGCGGAGCGCCGCCTCGGCGATCTCCGTGCCGGGGTTGCCAGCCGCGAGCACGCACTCGGCCGTGACGCCCTCGGTCTCCAGCGACTCGGCGATCTGCTCGAGGTACTCGCGATCCTCGCGCATCTCCTCCGATTCGCGCAGGTGAAGCTGCTTCACGTTGCGCGCCGCCCAACCATCGGCGACGTGGATCAGGACGAGCGAGGCCCCGCAGTGCCGCGCGAGCTTGCGGATGTGCGCGAGGATGGTCTCGTCGTAAGGCGAGTGCTCGAGCGGTACCAGGATGCGCTTGTACATGGGCGCTCCGTCCCTCGTTAGGCTCCGAAACCGTGGATGCTTTGCACGAGCAGCCACGCGTTCAGCGCGGCGATCACGACCGCCACGGTATACGCCAGGACCTTCAACCAGCCGCGATTCACGAAGGCGCCCATCTTCGCGCGCTCGGAGGTGAATCGCACCAGTGGGAACACCGCGAACGAGAGCTGCAAGCTCAAGAAGACCTGACTCAAGACGAGCAGCTTCGCCGTCCCGCTCTCGCCGTACAAGATAGCCGTGACCACCGCCGGAACAATCGCGATCCCGCGCGTCAACAGCCGACGCACCCAGGGCCGCAGGCGAATGTGCAGGAATCCTTCCATCACGATCTGACCAGCGAGCGTGCCGGTGAGCGTCGAATTCAATCCCGAGGCAAGAAGTGCCACGGCGAAGACTGCGCTCGCCCCCGCGCCAACCAGTGGGGTGAGAAGCTTGTACGCATCCTGAATTTCCGCCACGCCCGTTTGTCCGCGGGTGTGAAACGCCGCGGCGGAAACGATCAGAATAGCGGCGTTGATGAACAGCGCGAAGGTCAGCGCGATCGTGGAGTCAACGAATGCATAACGAACGGCTTCGCGACGGCCGGCGACGCTCTCCTCGTAGCGCCGCGTCTGCACGATGGACGAGTGGAGATAGAGGTTGTGCGGCATGACCGTCGCGCCAAGAATGCTGATGGCGATGTACAGCATGTCGCGATTGCGAATGACCTCGGTCCGCGGAATGAAGCCGGCGGCGACACTCGCAAGATCCGGCTTCGCGCGAATGATCTCGAAGAGGAAGCAGATGCCGATCGTGGCGACTAGCGCGACGACCAGCGCCTCGAGCAGCCGGAATCCCTTGTTCTGCAGAAAGAGCACGAGCATCACGTCGAGTGCGGTGAGCACGACACCCCACGTGAGCGGGATGCCGAAGAGCAGATTGAGCGCGATCGCCGCGCCGATCACCTCTGCCAGATCGCAGGCAGCAATCGCGGCTTCGCAGAGCACCCAGAGGAGGAAGTTGGTTGCCGGCGAGTAGTGATCGCGACATGCCTGCGCGAGATCGCGTCCTGTCACAATCCCCAGCTTGGAGGCCAGCCCCTGCAGCAGCACGGCCATGAGATTCGAGAGCAGAATCACGCTCAGCAGCGTGTAGCCGAATGCAGATCCGCCGGCGAGATCTGTTGCCCAGTTGCCGGGATCCATGTAACCGACGGCGACCAGGTATCCGGGCCCTGCGAAGACGAGGATCTTTCGCCACCAGCGACCATCGCTGACCGGAATGCTGCGATAGACCTCGGCGAGGCTCGGCGCAACGCGCGCTCGTCGCCAGCCGTGGTCGGGAGTCGGAGTACCTGGGGTGGGAATTCGTTCTGGATGAGCCATGGGCAAGATTTAGTCTTGCCTAATATTTTCTTGAGGTTCGATTAACGCAAGGTCCCTCTTGCGCCCTGAGACGATGAGCAGAATAATTAGCTCTGCTAAGTATTTCGCCCTCGCAACCACGGTCCGAGGATCCCATGACCGCCACCTCTTCAGTCGCCGCTGCTGCCATGAACACGCCGACGCTCTCCCTGTCGCGCATCGGTCAGATCGCAATCGTCGTCAAAGACGTGGAACGCGCGACCGCGTTCTATCGCGACACGTTAGGGATGCGATTTCTCTTCGCCTTTCCCGGCCTGGCGTTTTTCGATTGCGACGGCGTGCGGCTCATGCTCAGCCGCGCTGAAAAGAAAGAGTTCGACCACCCGAGCTCGATCCTGTATTTCCGGGTCTCGGATATTCAGAGCGCGTATGAAACCCTGCGATCACGGAACGTGGCCTTCGCGGACGAGCCGCACATCATCGCGCGGATGCCGGATCACGATCTGTGGATGACGTTCTTCCACGATCCGGATGACAACGTCTTCGCGCTCATGGCCGAGGTCGGGAAGACCTGACTTACCCCGGCCCGTCCAAATACTCGAGGAACTGACGGAGCACCCGCTCCGTCAGGCCCCACACGGTGTATGCGCCGTGGCGGAAGGCCGCGACCTGCCGCTCTCCCGCTCCGCGGATCGGAACCATTGCCGTGCCCCAGGCGGCCCGCTCGCGTAAAGCCGCGAGCGGCACCCAAAACGCCTCCGCGACCTCGGAGCTCTGCACGATCTCGAGCTCCGGCTTCACCACGGCCACGTACGGCCTCACGATGATTGGCGGCAGCGTCGGGGTGCGAGGACTGATGTCGTCGAGCGCCCCCAGGACTCTGCCGTCGCGCGCGAGATCGACGCCGGTCTCCTCCCATGTCTCGCGGATGGCCGTCTGCTCGAGATCGTGATCACGGGGCTCCATCCGCCCGCCAGGACAGGCGACATGGCCGCTCCACGGATCGCCCTCCGCTTCGGCGCGCTTGATCATGAGCAGCTCCGGATCCGCCGCATCGCCCGGTGCGGTGCCAGGCCGCAGAACCAGGGCGATCGCTGCGAGGCGGCGGAGCCCGTCGCTCGGGTCGATCCGCAGCCCTGGGCGCGCCGCCAGCGCGGAACGCAGGCGCCGCACGTCGGGCAGCTCGAGCAGCGCGTCGATCGTCGTCATCGGTCGGGCCGGTCAGTCCAGCAAATGCTCAACCCGCGACCTCGCCGCCCAGCGCGACCCAGTCGCGGAAGCCGCCTGCGAGTGACGCGACGTCGGCATAACCCATCTGCTGGAGCGTGTCGGCGGCGAAGGCGGACCGGTTGCCATTGGCGCAATAGATGACCACGCGCTTCTCGCGCGGCACCAGCGCCTCGATCTTGGTCTCCATCGAGCCGCGGGCGAGATGCACCGCTCCCGGAATCATCCCGAGATTCACTTCCGGCTGCTCCCGAATATCGAGAAACACGACCGCGGGGTTCGCTGCACGCAGCGCGATCGCCTCTCGTGCCGAGATCTCGGTGACGCGCGCGCGCGCCTCGTCGAGCAGCTGTTGTCCGGTCTTGTATTGGGGCATTCAATCGTGCGTGAAGGTCACTCCAAGATACGCAGCGTCCGCGCATCCGCGTCGAGCTCGGCCTGAGCTCCGAGCGGCAGCGTCCACTGGTCGGCGACATGCCCGACCGGCGCGCCGGCGATACAGGGGACGCCCACCGCGCTCGCGACCTCCCCAAGCACATCCTCGAGGATGCGTGCGCCGAGCGCTTCTTCCGGCGCGTCACCGGGAATGTCGGTGAACTGACCGAAGACGATGCCGGCGCACGAGCCGAGCGCGCCCGTGAGCCGCAGCTGCGTGAGCATCCGATCGATTCGATACACGGCCTCGTTCACGTCCTCCATCACGACGATGGCGTCGCGATAGTCGGGTGCGTATGGGGTGCCCGCGAGCGCACAGAGGATCGCGAGGTTCCCGCCGACGAGCCGTCCCCGCGCGCGCCCGGGCGCGAGCCGCCGCGCCCCTTCGGCCAGGCCCGCCGGATCGCCACCGGTGAGCGCGCGCCCCAGCGACTCCCGTGAGAAGATGCTCAACTCCGCTCGCGCCGTGGGACCGTGAAAGCTCACCGCATCGCATCGCGTCGCGATCGCGGCGTGCAGGGCCGTGATGTCCGAGTAGCCGATCACTGGCTTGGGGCGGCGCCGCAACGCTGCGTAGTCGATGGTTTCGAGAATGCGCATCACGCCGTAGCCGCCGCGAATGCACCAGACCGCGTCGATCGCGTCGTCGACGAGCGCGTCGTTCAGATCCGCGAGCCGCGCGCCGTCGTCACCGGCGAGGTAGCCGGCGCGCGCGAGCACGTTCGCGCCGACGACGGGGACCCCGCCCAAGGATCGCACGTTCTCCTTCGCGCGCTCGAGATCGCGTTCGCCATTGAGCGGGCCCGCTGGCGCGACGAGCGCGACGCGCGCGTCAGCGCGTATGGATGGACGACGCATCAGCCGAGGCCGGCGGGGACGTGCAGTAGCCGAGCGGCTTGTGTGAATGGTCGTGCTCGCGTCACGCGAGGCAACGTAGACCTCTGCTCGAGCACGGTCAACTCGTGCAAAAGTACGGTAGATGGCACCGTACCTGCTCAGCCATACCCGGGCGCGGCGCGAGGCACGGACGGTTGCGCCGCGGATCACACACTCGGAGGATGCAAACGATGGCTGACCGCAAAGACGATCTCAACAAGAGTGGGTCGAGTGGCTCGTCAGGCAGTTCTGGTAGCGACTCGATGTCGGGCAGCGGCGGAAGCGGCACCTCGGGACGCAACGCTGGCTCGGGCAGTTCGAGTGGCGGCTTCGGGCAGCAGTCCGGCAGCAGCTCGCAGGGTCGTACGGATCGCGGCAATCAGAACGATGAAGGCATCGGCAGCTCGGCGACACGCGGCCGTCAGGGCGACGGCGACATGACGGATCCTGATCTCAGCAGCGGGCAGACGAGCGGTCGCAGTGGCAGCGGCTCGTCAGGCAGCACGGGTTCGTCAGGCAGCACGGGTTCGTCAGGCAGCAGCGGCTCGTCCGGTTTCGGCACGAGCGGCTCGTCCGGCTCGTCGAAGTCCGGCTCGGGATCGAGCTCCGGTAGTGGTAGTCTCGGCGGCTCGTCCGGCTCCTCGGGTGGCATGGGCGGATCGAGCGGATCCAGCGGCTCGTCGGGCGGCATGGGTGGCTCGAGCGGATCGTCCGGTGGATTGGGTGGTTCCAGCGGCTCCTCTGGCTCGTCCGGTGGATCGAGCGGTGGATCGAGCGGTGGCTCGGGTGGCTCGCGCGGCTCCAGTGGTTCCGGCTCGGGCGGATCGAGCGGCTCGTCTCACTAAGTGCAGCTCGCGTAGACCAGAGGGCGTCCACGGTGGACGCCCTCTTCGTCTTTCTGCCTTGCTCGATCATCGGTGCCGGGTAGCTTTGGCGCGTGTCGCGCCTCTCGCTCAGTACGCGCGTCCTCCTCGCGCTCGTAGCCGGGCTGACTTTCGGTCTCTTGCTCAGCCGCGCGAACGCGGCAACGAGTGAGCGAGTCGTCGCGTACGTCGAGCCATTTGGCACGATCTTCGTCAACGCCATCCGCATGACGGTGATTCCGCTCGTTGTGTCGCTCGTCGTCGTCGGGATCGCGGGCGCCGACGCGAGCCGCATCGCGCGGATGGGAACCCGCGCGCTCGTCGTCGCGTTCCTGTTCCTCTGCCTCTCGGGGTCCGTTGGCGCCATCCTCGCCCCGATCGCGTTCTCACGGCTCCGCATCGATCCGGGCGCCATCGCCGCCTTGCGCGCCCGCGCCTCGAGCGTCGCTGGTGGCGTCGATCCGGCGCAGGCGAGCCTAACGAGATGGTTCACCGATCTCGTTCCCGCCAATCCCATCCGTGCCGCTGCCGATGGAGCGATGCTCCCCCTGATCGTATTTGCCGTTCTGTTCGGCCTCGCGCTCCTTTCGATAGACGTGGACCAGCGCGAACCCGTCGTGCGGTTCTTTCGCGGTGTCGGTGAAGCGATGCTCCGCCTCGTTCGATGGATCCTCGTCCTTGCACCGTTAGGCGTGTTCGCGCTTTCGCTGCCCCTGGTGGCACGGCTCGGCGCCGTCGCGATCGGGGCGTTGGCAGCGTATGTCGCGCTCATCGCCGTCGCGACGACGGTGTTCGCGCTCCTCGTGCTCTACCCCGCGGCGGCAATCTTCGGACATGTGCCGATCGAACGCTTCGCGCGCGCCGTCTTTCCGGCGCAGGCAGTCGCGTTCTCGTCCCGTACCTCGCTCGCCGCCCTTCCCGCCCTCATCGAGGGCGCACAGCGCAAGCTCGGGATGACCGCCGAGTCGAGTGGCTTTCTGCTCCCGCTTGCATCGGCGCTCTTTCGCGTCGGCGCGGCAATGGGCCTCACTGTGGGCGCGGTCTTCATCGCACGCCTGTACGGTGCCGACCTCACCACCGCGCAAGTCGTAACTGCCGCGGCGACCGCGGTGCTCACCAGCTTCAGCATCCCCGGCATTCCCGGCGGATCGATTATCGCCATGGTGCCCGTGCTCGCGAGCGTCGGTCTACCGGCGGAGGGCATCGGCGTCCTCCTTGGCGTCGACACGATTCCGGATGCGTTTCGGACGACGGCCAACGTGACGGGACAGATGGCGGCGGCTGTGATCGCGGAGCGCCGGCGCGGCTGATGTCGTTCGCATGGGCGCTGGTTGCCGCCGCGCCGTGGGTCGTGCTTCCTCCATTGGCGATGCTGCGCGTTCGTCGCTCGCGCTCACTCGACCACGAATCCGGAATCGCGCCGCCAGCGGCGCCGCAGGTATCCGTCATCGTTCCAGCGCGAAACGAAGCGCGCAACATCGGTCGCTGCGTTCGGTCGATCCTGGCAACTCGCTATCCCTCGCTGCAGCTGATCGTCGTCGACGACCACTCTGATGACGATACCGCGACTCTTGCGCGCGACGCCGCCGGCCGCGATGAGCGGCTTCAGGTTATCTCGAATCCGCCGCTGCCTAACGGCTGGTTCGGCAAGCAGTGGGCGTGCGCGACCGGCGTCAGTGTGGCGCACGGGGATCTGCTGCTCTTCACCGACGCCGACACGGAGCACGCGCCCGATCTTCTGCCACGCGCGGTCAACGCGCTCCTCGCGGACGACGTGGGCCTGCTCACCGTCGCTGGGCACCAGGAGACGCACAGCTTCTGGGAGCGCCTGCTGCAGCCGCAGGTATTCTGGATGCTCCTCGTTCGCTACGGCGGCACGGAGAGCGTGAGTCGCGCCCGGCGTGCGGAGGACGTAATCGCCAACGGCCAGTTTCTGCTCGCGCGACGCACGGCGTACGATGCGGTCGGCGGTCATGCATCGGTGCGCGACAAGGTTGCCGAGGACCTCGCGCTCGCGCAGCGTTTCCATCGCGCCGGCCTCGGCGTCCGACTCGTGCGTGGTGAAGAGCAGCTGTCGACGCACATGTACGCGTCGCTATCGGAGCTGATCGCGGGTTGGGGGAAGAACATCTTCGCCGGTGGCATTCACGCGATGCCGGGCGGCGGTATTGGGCGCGTCCTCTTCCCGTTCGTTCTGCCGCTCCTCCCGCTGATGACGCTCGCACCGGTCATCGTTCTGCTGCTGGCGCTCGCGGGCCTGCTCGGTAACGGTTGGCTCCTCTGGTCAGCAGTCAGCTCGGCGGCCAACGTGGTCTGGTGGGCGCTGATCTATCGTGGCTTCCGGCAGCGGATCTGGTATTCGCTCCTTGCCCCGCTGGGTGCGGCGATGCTGCTGTACATCATCGGGCGGGCGGTGGGTCGTGGGCGACGCGTGGGATGGAAAGGGCGAGAATATCTCGCTCGTTAGGCTGGGCGTTGGTTTGCCCCGAAGGCGTGATTCCGCCGCGCCTCGCAACGACACGATCCCGGTATCCTCGGCGCACGTCGGCATCGTGCCCGCGTGCGTACCCTCCGCGCCGCGGCGCGACTTCTCGCTGATGCCGCCACCCTCGACAGTTTGACGCCGATCGCCGCCGCGATGAGGTGCGCGGCGCCGCCCGTGCCGCTGGACGACGCGCTCCTGCACGAGATTGGCCTCGACCCTGCCAGGCAGGCACGGATCGCAGGAGGTCCCGGCGCGCTCCGCGCGCTACTCCTCGAGCTCGATGGACGCGCGCCCCTCGCCGACCAATTGCGCCGCGCGGCGCATCGGTTGGCGCAGCACACGCCGCACGTGCTCTGGATCGTCCTCGCCACGCAGCCGGATTCGTCGTCCGTCGCGATCGCCGCCTGGAGTGCCGACCGCCGCCCCCCGCGCGTCGCCGCGCTCGTCGCGCAACGTGATCGAATCGTGGACAGCGATGCGGAAACGCTCGCGACGCTCGCCGCCGCCGCTGATCCTCGCGCCGATGCCGACGTCCTCACGCATCAGCGCTGGGTCGAGATCCTGGGACGCGAAGCGCTCACCCGCCGCTTTTATCGCTCCCTCGAGCTTCGCGTCGAATCGCTCGCCGCCGCGCTCGATCGTGGAACACGAGAAGAACGCCGGGATCTCGCACTCCTCTACAGCTCTCGCCTGCTCTTCCTCTGCTTTCTCGAGGCAAAGGGGTGGCTCGATGGCGATCGGGCGTATCTCAATCGCGCCTTCGACGCCTGCATGACGACCGGTGGCGGCTTTCACCGCCGCGTGCTTTCGCCCCTCTTCTTCGGCACGCTGAACACGCCGTCCGCGCGCCGGGCGCCGGCCGCTCGCGCCCTTGGGCGCATCCCCTTTCTCAATGGCGGACTCTTCGCGCGAACGCCTAACGAGCGTCGCCTGCGCGGCGCCCATTTCCCCGACGAGGAGATCGGACGGCTCTTCGGCGACCTCTTCGCCCGCTATCGATTTACCGCGCGAGAGGAAGGAACCGATTGGGCCGAGTTGGCCGTGGATCCGGAGATGCTCGGCAAGGCATTCGAGTCATTGATGGCGAGCGGCGATCGGAAGGGGAGCGGATCCTTCTACACGCCGCACGCGCTCGTCGCACGCGTCACCGACGCCGCGCTCGGCCGGGTGCTCACGTTATCGCCGAACACCTGCGTATCGCGGAGCCTTGCGGAGACGACAGAGACCGGGCGCGAAGCACAGCGCCAGCGACTCGAAGAGATCACGATTCTCGATCCCGCGTGTGGCTCGGGCGCATTTCTGGTCTACGCGCTGGAGCAGCTCGCCGCGCTGCGCCGCGCCGCGGGCGACGAGCGCGCCGTCGCTGACATTCGGCGCGACGTGTTGACGCAATCGATCTTCGGCGTCGACAAGAATCCAACAGCTGTCTGGCTCTGCGAGCTGCGCCTCTGGCTCTCCGTGGTCATCGAGTCCGACGTCGCGGATCCGTTGTGTGTCGAGCCGCTCCCCAATCTGGATCACAACATTCGCGTGGGCGATTCGCTCGCGGCCGATGTCGATCTTCCTCCGCTGCCGAAGCGCGCCGTGGCACTCCGGCGACTTCGGGAGCGATACGCGCGGGCAACGGGACGGCGAAAAGAGACGCTCGTCAGGCTGCTCGATCGGGAAGAGCGCCGGCTCGCCCTCGACGCCATCGATCGCGAGCTCGCCGCGCTTGCCGCTCAGCGTCGCGATCTCCTCGTCGCGCTGCGGTCGCGCGACCTCTTTGGCGATCGGAGGCATGCGTCGACCGAAACGCGATTGCACGCGCGCATGTTGCGCATCCGCGCCGCCACGCTGCGGTCCGAGCAGCGGCGACTCGCGGCGGGCGGCGCGCTCCCGTTCTCGTTCGTCGTGCACTTCGCCGATGTGCGGGCGCGCGGCGGGTTCGACGTCGTCCTCGGCAATCCGCCGTGGGTCCGCCTCCATCGCATTCCTGCGCGCGAGCGGGAGCTCCTTCGAGAGCGCTATCGCGTCTTTCGCTCCGGGGCGTGGCAGAGCGGCGCGGAACAGGCACACGCAGGTGTCGGCTTCGCGACTCAGGTCGATCTCGCCGCGCTCTTCATCGAGCGCGGAGTCCGGCTATTGCGCCCAGGCGCGGTGCTCTCGTTCCTCGTTCCGGCCAAGCTCTGGTGCTCGCTCGCGGGCGGCGGCGTTAGGCGCCTGATCGGAGAGGAGACACGCATCGCAATTCTGGAGGATCTCGCGGAAGCGCCGGCGACATTCGATGCCGCGGTCTATCCGTCACTGATCGTCGCCGAGCGGTGGAACGGTGCGGCAGACGATCATCCGGGTGAGATCGTGGCCGCGGCGTATCATCGCGGGTGTGGAGCGCTGCGCTGGCGTCTGCCGCGTCGTCAGCTGGCGTTCGATGACACGCCGGGCAGTCCCTGGCTGATCCTGCCGCCCGATGTGCGACAGGCCTTCGATCGATTGCGTGCGGTGGGCGTCCCTTTCGCCGAGTGCGCCGTCGGCCGGCCGCGACTCGGCGTGAAGACGGGATTCAATCTCGCCTTTCTCGTTAGGCTCGGCTCGCTGGTGGCGGGCGACGTCACCGAGGTGACCGCAGCCAACGGTCGTCGCGGCCGACTGGAGACGACGCTCCTGCGGCCGGTCGTGCGCGGCGAAAGCATCCAGCCGTGGTGCATGGACCGAGCGAACGAATACGTCGTCTGGACTCATAATCTCCGAGGCATGCCGCTGGACCGACTTCCACCATCCGCTGCACGCTGGCTCACGCCGTGGCGCCGCCAGCTCAACGCGCGCGCCGACAGCCGCACCGATCGGTGGTGGTCGCTCTTCCGCACCGACGCCGCACGAAGCGATCGGCCTCGAGTTCTCTGGGCCGACCTCGGACGCGCGCCACGCGCGACGATTCTCGAACGCGGCGATCCGACGGTGCCGCTCAACAGCTGCTACGTTGCCATCTGCGCGGACGACATCGACGCTCGGACGCTCGCGGCGATTCTGAACTCGCCGATAGCCGAAGCGTGGCTGGCGGCACTCGCGGAGCCGGCGCGCGGCGGGTATCGGCGCTTTCTCGGCTGGACGATGGCGCTCCTCCCGCTGCCCTCAGACTGGGCACGCGCGCGCTCGATCCTCGCGCCCATCGCCGATGCCGCATTGCGCGGAACATCCGCCGGCGGTGAGCTCCGCGACATGCTCCTCCACGAGACGCTCGCAGCGTATGGCGTCAGCCATGACGAGGTGGCGCCGCTGCTCGCCTGGCTCTCGTCATGACGACGACGGTCCAGAGCGGGCCGGCCGCGCTGCTCGATTCCACTCGCGCGCGGGTCGCCAGCGAACTCCTCGCTGCGGAGCTGCCGTCGGCGAAGCTCGGGGATCTCACCTTGTACCCGCACCAGCGGCGGGCCGTCGCCCGCATCCGCCAGCTGCTCCGACTCGCCGGCGGCGCCATGCTCGCCGACGCCACAGGTCTCGGCAAGACCTTCGTCGCACTCGCGGTGGGCGCGGCAGTTGAGCGTCTGCTCATTGTGGCGCCCGCGGCACTCGCCGCTGCCTGGCAGAATTCCGCCACACGAGCGGGCATCGAAGCATCGTTCATCTCTGCCGAGAAGCTGAGTCGCGGCTGCGCGCCGCCGCTTGTCAATCCGGAGCTCGTCATCGTCGACGAGGCGCACCACTTCCGGAATCCGCGTACGAAGCGGTACGCCATCCTGGCCGCCGTCTGTGATCGATCGCGCGTTCTTCTGCTGAGCGCGACGCCGCTCCAGAATCGTCGCGACGATCTCGTCGCGGAGCTCGCGCTCTTCCTCGGTGACGCGGCAGCCGCGGCGAGCGACGAGGAGTTGGCGCGTTTCGTCGTCAGACGGCGCGTCGCGGACGCGGGACTGAAGCTTCCGTCCGTGATTGGACCGCGCCGCGTCGATCTTCCAATCGACGACGATCTACTCGACGAGCTGCTCGCGCTGCCGCCGCCGGTGCTCGGACGCGACGAAGGAGAGGCAGCCGCCCTCGTGTCCTACACGCTGCTTCGTCAGTGGTCGTCGAGTCGAGCCGCACTCCTCAGCGGGCTCCGCAAGCGTCTGGCGAAGGCACTCGCCCTGACTACGTCGCTCGAGGCGGGACGTTGGCCGTCGCGCGAGGAGCTCATGGCGTGGTCGTTCGGGGACGACACCCTTCAGCTCGCCCTTCCCGAGCTGCTCTCCCCGTTAGGCAGAGATACCGGGGCGGATCTCTCATCCCTCCTCACCGCCCTTCGCCAACACACCGGTGGGCTTCGCCTGATTCTCTCGCGGGTGCGCGCTCGCCGCGATCCAGACGAATGCCGAGCGGTGGCGGTCGGCGAGATCTGTCGCGCGCATCCCGACACGCGCGTCATCGCGTTCAGCCAGTACGCCGAGACCGTGCATGCGATTGCTCGTTTGCTCATGCCCCGCCGCGGCGGCGTCGCCGAGCTGACGGGACGCGGCGGCCGCGTCGCTGGAGGTCGCATCAGCCGACGTGAGGTGCTGGCGCAATTCACTCCCCACGTGGGTCAGCCGCCATCTCGAACGTGCGAGCGCATCTCGCTTCTCGTGACGACCGACGTTCTGAGCGAGGGACTCGACCTCCAGAACGCGTCGGTCGTGGTTCACCTCGACCTGCCGTGGAATCCCGCGCGGCTGGAGCAGCGCGTCGGTCGCGTGCGGAGGCTCGGCTCCCCGCACGACGAAGTTCACGTCTACACCATCGCACCGCCCGCTCGCTCCGAGCGCGTGCTCCGGGTTGAGGCGCGCCTCCGCGCCAAGCTGCGTCTCGCCGCTACGATCGTCGGCCTGGATTCGACATCGCTCGACGCCGCGCCTGCCGTCGCGCCGCTCGCGCCGCCGGAGCTCACGAGCGATGCGCTCACCATTCTCGAACGTTGGCGGCGAGACCGCGGCGCCGAGCCGACAACGGAAGTATCGGCCCTTGTCGCCGGTGTCGTCGCGCCGGAGGACGGCCTGCTCATCCTCCTTGCCGCTGGTGAGGAGCGCCTGCTCCTCGCGTCCACTGGCTCCATGGGCCTCTCGCTCGATGCTGGCGTCGCCGCGCGCGTGCTTGCATGGTGCGACGGTCCAGCCATTCTTCCGGACGAGTTCGAGATCGCGCAAACGATGGCGGCCGTGCGCTCATGGACCGTCCACTGGACAGCGAGACGACAGCTGACGCTCAGTAGCCGAGCCGGCGCGCGGTGCCGGGCGCGACTCGCCCAGCGGATCACGGAGCTCGTCGCCGCGGCGCCGCGACACGAACGCGCCTCCCTCGCTCCAGTCGCATCGGCAGCACGACGCACGCTCGCCCGCTCGTTAGGTGCGGGCGCCGAGCGTGCACTGGCCGCCTTGGCGAACGCCCCGCGATTCGACGCGCGCGCGCTCGATGAGCTTGCCGCATTGTCGGAGAGGCGACAGAAACCGAGCGATGACGCGGGCGAGCCCGCGCCGCTCGCCGTCATCGTGCTACGTCGTGGCGGCGCGGATTAACGCAGCGGTGTCGCGCGCAGTCGGACGAAGACGAGACTCGTCTGCGGCCCGACGCCGACCATCAGCTTGCCGGCGATCGGCCCGTCCGCGCTGAACTCCCCAACGCGCTTGTCGTTGACGAGGAGCGAGATCTCCTGACCGCGCAGCTCGACGATGACGTGATTCGTCGCGTTCGCGTCCGTCTGGATGGCATCCACGGACGAGACCTTGAACAGCGAGCTGCAGGCCCGATCCGAGTTCCAGCACAACTCCACCTGTCGATCCGCGCTCACGCTCACGGAGTAGTAATTCCCCGATCGCTCCTGCCGGCCGAAGCCGAGAAGGACCGAGCCATGCTGCGTGAGTCCAAGCTGCGCGATCTCGAGATCGAGACGCACGTCCGCGGGCATGTCTCCGGATGGATACCGGACCATGCACAACGCGTCGGCAGAGGCATCCTCCATTCGCACGCCTTCGCTCTCGAACCGCGCTTTGCAGCGTGGATTCGCCCAGGTGAAGCCCTGTGACGTGCTCGAGACTGCGAACTCGTCATCCACGATCGGCGGCGGCGGTGGCTTCTCCGGCGGCTTGACGGTCGAGCAGACGTTGCTCAACCCGCCGACGAGCAGCGTGTCGGCTCCAGCAACCGTGAGCTGACGACGCACGCTGTCATCCACCGAGAACGCGATGCAATACTCGCGAGCGCTGCGGAGAATCTGACGCGACGAGACGCCGTGCTGCCGCAGGTCGATGACTTCGGTGAGCGACAGCGCCTTCACGGCGGACTGGGCGCGGAGCGGCGTTGCGGCGAGAAGGAGGGCTGTCGCGCTGAGCAACGCGCGACACGACGGCGCCACACTGAGTGCCGACGGCCTCGCCATCATTGGCACACCCTCGCTTGCTCGCCGCGGCGTTTGCGCATGTCGTTCTCAGCGGCGCACGCTTGCACCGCGCGGGCATCCGCCTGCTCGAGATCCCGCTTCAGGCCCTTGATCGCTTGCGACTCCGGGAAACGCACAGCCACGCTGTCCAGCTGGAGAATCGCCGACCGGAAGGTGCGCCGGGCCGTGACGTACTCGCCCTGCTCGACCTGATCCTCGCCATTCGTTAGGCGCGTGCGCGAATCGACGAGCAGCTCCGGCGGCACGATCTTGAGATCGGACGTCGTTCCAGTGACCGCGATCTTCAGGTTCGGCATCCGCGCCGATGGCAGAACCGGCTCCCGCGCGGGCGCCGCGTCCACGTTCGACGCCGCGGACACCGGGGTAGGCCGCGCAACCACAGGCGCGTGCTTCGCCGGTGGGGCGGATTCCACGCGAGAAGTATTCGCCACGCCGCGCGTCGTGCTCTGCTGCACGGCCCCGCTCTCGACCGACACGTGCGGATCGCTGGCGCTTGGCGATGCCGCCGCCGTCGCAGCGCTGTTTCCCACGGGTGTAAACTGCTCGGACGGCTTGATGCCGCTGGCCCTGCTGCTCCGCGCGAGAAGCACGAGCGATCCGCCCACCAGGATAATCAGTGCCGCAACCGCGGCGATGCTGTATCGACGCCGGCTATTCTCGCGCTCCAGCATGGTCGACTGCATGACGTCCGTCGCGAGCGCAAGCTCCGCGGCGAGGTCGAGTCCACGCGGCTGCTCCTCCTCCAACGACCTTCGCGTCTCGGGCTGCGGCGCCACTCGCGCCGCTGAGAACGTGGGCGTCGCCGCGATCGGGGCGGGACGCTGGAAGATCGGAACCGGCTCCGGCTCGATCTCGCCTGTCGCACGCGCCAGCGGCGCGTCCTGCGCCGCGGCGCCCTGCTCGCCCGTCGCGCGTGTGTTCGGCGTCATCGAGCGACGAAGCCGCGATGCCGCGTCGGCGAGCATGCGCAGCAATCTCACGCCGCGTTCTTCGCCGGGCACCACGATTCCGCCCGCGGCGAGACGCAGCGGCGCCGCGCGGTCGTAGTCATTCACGATCGAATCGTCGCCGCTCGGCGCACTCTCTGCGAGCGCCACCTCCGACAGAGCAGGAGCAGCCGGCGTACTTCGCGGCAGCGTGGCAGTGGCTGCCTCGGCCAGCGCTGCATCAACTAGGCGGCGCAGTTCGGAGACGGCGTGCGGCCGCTGCTGCGGCAAAAGGGCCATCCCCTTCAACGCGAGACGCGCGAGTCCGGGAGCGACGCCTGGAATGGACGCGAGCGGTGAGACTATTGCTTCCCCAGCGGCTCTGTCGAGCGCCGATGGCGGCACCGCGCCGGTGAGCATGTAGTACAACAACGCCGAGACCGCATAGACGTCGGTCCACGGGCCGATGTCGCGCATTCCATATTGCTCGAACGCGGCAAACCCCGACGCTAAATCGGTTGCATGGAGAGGCAGATGCCGGCGCGCACTGAACTCGAGCAGGATCGCCGAACCGTCCGCGCCGACGTGCACCGAGCGCGGCGACAGATCGCGATGGATGATGCTCTCCGTGTGCAGTACCTGCAGCGCAGAGAGCAGATGCTGAACTATGCGTCCCGCTTCCGCGGATGCCATACGGCCGCCGGCGGCGCGCAGATAGTCGGCGAGCGGCTGCGTCTCGTGGCGATTCATCACGAGATAGACGGTCGCGTTCGCGTCGACGACGGCGCGGACCCGCACCAGATTCGGATGCATGCTCTCGGCGAGGGTCGCGCCCTCGAGAGCGTAGCGATGGAGCGCACGGAGGAAGTCGCGCTCGCACTCCGGCGAGTGCGCGCGCACCGATAACCCGTCGGCCGCCCGCGAGACGAGACTGCGCGGGAAAAATTCCTTGACGACGACGGACTCGCCCGTCGTTAGGTCCTCCGCCTGGTAGCTAAACGCGAACGGGCTCGTTCCGCGCACGGAACGAACGAGGCGGAAGCGATCGGCGAGCACTACTCCGGGGCGGAGCGCGTGCGCGTGTTGCGGCTCCAGGACGTCGGGGGTCACACCATCTCCGGTGCGTGAGGCGTCCAAAGTAATTGCGCAACGCATGCCGGTCTAACGATATGTTTTCACCGCTACCTCGACCGGAGCCAATTCACGATGGCGTAACGACCTACCGAGTATTGACGCTTCACCGGAACGAGGAGAATCGAGCCGACGATTAGCGACCGCGCGGCAAACTGTGTTGCACATGCGCGACACATCCCTACTCGCTTACGGCGACAATCGGCTAGGCCGATCGGGAGATCGCCGGCTCGCCGCTCGTCGTCAGGCCGGCGCGCCGATCCACCGGTCCGCGCGGTAACAGGAGCATGAAGCTCGCGCCACCCGTGGCGTTGCCGTTGACGGTGAGATTGCCGCCCATGCCGCGCGCGAGATCTCGACTGATAGCGAGGCCCAGGCCGAGCCCCTCCTGCGGCTGTGCCAGAGATCGATCGAGCTGCACGAATGGCTCGAACACCTCCTCACGCCGAGTCTCGGGAATGCCCGGCCCGGTATCCTCGACGCAGATCTCCACTCGCTCGAGGCTCTCCGGCCGAGCCGATAGCGTGATCCGGCCCCCGGGAGGCGTGTAGCGGATCGCGTTCGAGAGGAGGTTGAGAATTATCTGACGCAGCTTCTCGCGATCCGCGATCACCGTCAGCGAGCTCGTCGTGCGGACATATTCAAGGGTCAGCGACTTCGCCGCCGCCTGCGGCGAGACGAGCGCATCGAGATCGGCGAGAAAGGGCTCGATCGGGATCTGGTCCAACGCGTAACTCACCTGCCCGCGTTCGATCCGATTCAGATCGAGCACACCGCTGATAAGTCCGAGCAGATGTTGCCCGCTGGCGCGGATACGCGCCAGATCGCGCCGCTGCGCGTCTGTCAGGGGACCACGAAGTCCCATCTCGAGGAGCTCGGTGTAGCCCGCGATCGCATTCAGGGGCGTGCGCAGCTCGTGGCTCACCGTCGCGAGGAAATCCGTCTTGGCGCGGTTCGCGGATTGAGCATCGGCGGTCTTCTGCTCGAGCGCTCGATGCGCGACGGCAACTTCGTTCGCCATGTGATTGAAGCTGTTCGCGAGCCGATCGATCTCCGTCGTCCCCGAGCCCGCGACTCGAGTCTCGTATTTGCCCTGCGCGATGGCCTCGGCGCCGTCGGCGATCGTGGTGATCGGACGCGCGACGTCCTTGCCGATGATGAGCGCCGTGCCCATCCCGGCGATGAGGAGGGCGAGGCCGACCAGCAAGAGCTTTCGCAACGTCTTCCGCGGGGTGGCGAGCACGTTCCGCAGGCGCGACTCCATCGTGATCACGAGGGGCGTGCCGCGGATGGGCGCCTGCGCGACGAGCACCTCATCCCCCGCGCCTCGCGTCGCGCGGCTCGAGTCGTTAGGCGCCGGCCGCGACGGCGATGCCGGCGCACCGCCGACGCTCGACCACACGCTGCCATCGGCGTTGCGGTAGAAGATGCTCACCCCCTCACCGGCGAGCGCGCGCACGTTACGCTCGGCCTCCGGATTGGCGGCGATACGCCGCTGCTGCGCGACGTAGCCGATGGCGCGTCGCTCCGCCATCACCGGCTTCACGATCCAGAAGTAGACCCGCCCACCCGAGGCATAGAGCCTTCCGAGCCGCAACGAGTCGCCGCGACCCACGTCCTCGATGCCGAAGCGCTGGAGCCGCCTGGCGCCCCCCAGCGATTGGCCGTTCGTCTGGGACTCCGGCAGGACGGGCTCCGCCACTTGGGCGGGCAGGCCCGCCACCGCTACCCGCCGCCCATTCGCGCTCCATAGCTCGACCGGCAACCCCGAATCCACGGGGTTGGTCAACCGGGTCAGTTCGCGTTCCGCCGCCGCCGAAATGCTGTCGCCGCCGACACTTCCGGGCCGCGCGGGCGCCGCTAGTATTGCCCGGCGTACTGCTTCGCTTCGGGCTATCGAGTCATACCGCACCCAGGATTGGCGGATGCTCGTCTCCGCGGTGCTCGCGAGCTGACGGGTTGCGCGTTCCAGACTCTCGCTCGCACCATTGATCGCGGACGACGTCAGGACTTCGTACGCCGCGCCCAGCACGACGAGCAGGCACGCGGCGATGATGGCTCCCATGAGCAGCGACAGCTTCCGCGCGAGAGACATCCGAGATAACGCTGCTTCGCCGCTCATTCCCTCTGTCGATTCCCCGTTGGCACGTCCTGCTCGGCGCCCGCGTTCATCGTACCCCGGCGCAAGCTTGTGCTCTGCTCACGCGACACGCAAGCGCGGCGGCCAAATGATGCTACTATCAATCCGCCCTCTGACGCCTGATGGCTGGATTCCCCCAACGGACCGGTGCACGCACCGGCGGAGTGAGCCATGTGGAAAGAGTTCAGAGCATTTCTCGTCAAGCAGAATATGTTGGCGCTCGCGATCGCCGTTGTGATCGGCGCCGCAACGAACGACGTCATTCAGGGGCTCGTGAATGACTTCATCATGCCCATCGTGAATGCCGTGTCTCCAGCCAAGGCCTGGCAGGAGCTCCGGTTTCCGGCGTCCGGCCCAGTTCAGTTCACCTACGGCCACTTCCTCAGCGTGCTGCTGAAGTTCCTCATCGTCGGCCTGATCTGCTGGCGCCTAACGCTTGCGCTCATCAAGCCGCCGAAGGCGGAGGAGAAGCCGGCGACGCGTGATTGCCCCTTCTGCCGGCAGACGATCGACGCCCGGGCGACGCGTTGCGCGCACTGCACGAGTCAGCTCGCCGCGGCGGCCTGAGAGGCACAACTGTCGGGTCGTCGCGCTATTCCTCGAGCGCGGGCTCGTACTCGCGTGGCGCGGATCGGCCGCTCGGCTCGTGACGGCCGAGGAGGCGAACGCACGTATTCCATCGCAGGATCGCCTCGTCGTTGCCGGCAGGCCGCAGCGACTCCGCGCGCTCGTACCACGACATCGCCTCGCGAAACCACTCTACCGCCACGTCCGCCGCGCCTAACGACGACCGGTGGAGCAAGGCCTTGGCCCGCCGCTCACAGATGATACCGGCGTAGTACGCCCGCTTGTAGTCGTCCGTGAGCCGCGGCAGCACGTCGCGCGCGCGATGCACGCCGTCCGACAGCTCCTCCGCGAACTGATCGCTGATCGAGAGCAACAGCGTCACGAGCGCGCTCTGGTTCTCCGGTTCCACCTGCAGAATGTCGAGGCAGATGCTCTCCGCCGCGGACGAATCATTCAGCAGACGATAGCGCTCCGCTTTCTGTAGCGCTGCCGGCACTCCTTCCTTCGTGATCGGCTTCAATTGCATCGGTCACCTCTCAGACTTCCGCGCCTCGGATCGCTCCGTGCTCGACTTCTTTCGTCGCGAATAGATCTTCACGAGCTTGCCGATCGGATCGAAGAACTCGTCGACGACGCGTTCCTTGAGCGGAATGATCGCGTTGTCCGTGATCGTGATGTGCTCCGGACACACCTTCGTGCAGCACTTGGTGATGTTGCAGTAGCCGATCCCGTCGTCCTTCCGCAGCTCGGGAACGCGATCCGCCGTATCCAGCGGATGCATTTCGAGCGCCGCCGCGTACACCAGGAACCTCGGGCCGATGAACTCCTCGTGCTTGTGGTGGTCGCGAAGAACGTGGCAGACGTCCTGGCAGAGAAAGCATTCGATGCACTTCCGGAACTCCTGCACCCGATCGACGTCGCGCTGATACATCCGCCACGTGCCATCCGGCGCGTCCGGCGTCCGGGGCGAGAACGGCGTGATCTTCTGCTTCACGCGGAAGTTCCACGAAACATCCGTCACCAGATCGCGCACATGGGGGAATGCACGCATCGGCTCGACAGTGATCGGTTTGTCGTCGGGAAGCTGATCGAGCCGCGTCATGCACATCAGCTTCGGCGAGCCGTTGATCTCCGCGGAGCACGAGCCGCACTTCCCGGCCTTGCAATTCCACCGTACCGCCAGGTCGTTCGCCTGCTTCGCCTGGATCTCGTGCACCGCGTCGAGCACCACCATTCCTTCGACGACATCGGTCGAGAAGTCGACGAACCCGCCAGTGCCGCCCTCGCCGCGCCAGATCTTGAACGTCCGCGTGCTGTGCGCGGCGGCCGCGTCCTGCGCCGCCTGGGCGGCGGTGTACGCGTCGACGGCGTGCGATGCCGGTGCCGGCGCTCCGCCAACCGTGGCGCCCACGCCCGCGCCCCTCGACGGTGTAACTCTCTCCGTCATTTCATCTCCTCGATCACGGCCGCCAGCTCGGCTGGCATCGGCGGGAGCGCCTCACGAGAGAGACGCATCCCTCCGTCGCCGTCCTGTTGTACCACGAAGTTGAACGTGCCGAACGATGGATCCTTGTCTGGGAAGTCGTCGCGGAAGTGTCCGCCCCGGCTCTCGCGGCGTGCCAGCGCCGAACGCGCGATCGCTTCCGCCACGACCAGCAGGTTGTCCAGATCGAGCGCGGTGTGCCAACCGGGGTTGTACTCTCGATTGCCGCGGACCGCGACCGTCGCCGCCCGACGCTTCAACGAGTCGATGCACGCCAGCGCTTGCTCCATCTCGTGCTCGGTGCGGACGATGCCCACCAGATCCTGCATGTTCTCCTGCAGCGTCTCCTGCACCTGATACGGACCCTCCGGCGAACCGCTGCGCTCCAATGGCTCGAGGGCGTAGCGGGCGGCCGCCGCAACATCGCTCTCGTCTATGGAGCACGTGCCGCTCTCGCGCGCGAAACGGGCGGCGTGCTCGCCGGCGCGCTTTCCGAACACCAGCAGGTCGGACAACGAGTTGCCACCGAGCCGGTTTGCGCCATGGAGGCCCGCGGCGCATTCGCCACAGGCGAAGAGGCCGGGCACGGTCGACATCTGCGTGTCGCCGTCGACACGGATGCCGCCCATGATGTAGTGCGTCGTCGGCCCGATCTCCATCGGTCCCTGCGTGATGTCGATGCCGGCGAGCTGCATGAACTGGTGATACATGCTCGGCAGCTTCTTCTTGATGTGCTCCGCCGCGTTAGGCAGCTTCTCCTTGATCCACGAGATGTCGAGGAAGACGCCGCCGTGCGGCGAGCCGCGGCCCTCCTTCACCTCGCGCACGATCATGCGGGCCACGTGGTCGCGCGTCAGCAGCTCGGGCGGACGGCGCGCGTTCTTGTCGCCCTGCGTGTAGCGCCAACCCTCCTCCTCGCTGTCCGCGGTCTGCGAACGGTAGTTCTCGGGGATGTTCTCGAACATGAACCGCTTGCCGTCGCGGTTCCGCAGAACGCCGCCCTCGCCGCGCACTCCTTCCGTCACGAGAATGCCGCGCACGCTCGGCGGCCAGATCATTCCCGTTGGGTGGAATTGTACGAACTCCATGTCCT
>JAJKIR010000104.1 GCA_021154325.1 Gemmatimonas sp. | reverse complement strand
TGGACGTCCCGGTGGTGGCGGCGGTAGCGGTGGTGGAGGCGGAACGGGCGGTGGTAGTGGATCCGGAGGCGGCGGTGGTCGTCCCGGTGGCGGAGGCGGTCAAGGTGGTGGTGGGCAAGGCGGTGGTGGCGGGAAGGGACCGGGCCGTTAGTAAGCTTTAAACCCGATCAGCAAAGGGGGTGCTCCGAGCTGGAGCATCCCCTTTTTTTCAGTGTGGAATTCTGGAGGAGAGGATTGGTGTCACACGAAGCCCAGCTGAGAGCTTTCAGCGCGTCAGCGATGAGCCGACAGCTACTACCTTCTGGGTTCGTTGAATTACAGGTGGCAAGCGGCGACGCCGTCAGCTGAGCTGTGGGCCGCGAGCTTGCCGCTTATGGCTCGAGATCGACTTACCGGGGTGCGTTCCACTTCACCGCATTGTGTCCGCCTAACGAGACTCCCTAGCTGACAGCTGCGGGCTGAAGCGCTGATAGCTCTAGGCTGGGCTCTAGGCCACTCGCATCGACTCAGCGAATCGCGCGAACGTATCGTCTCCCCGTGAACTCGAAGCCGAGGCGTTCGTAGAAGGCGTGTGCATCGGCGCGTCGGACGTGCGTCGTCACCATGAGCCGGCTCGCGCCTAACGACTTGCCAACCGCCTCCGCGCGCTCGACGAGCGCACGGCCGACGCCGAGGCCGCGGGCGCTCCCGGTGACCACGAGCGCCATGATCATCGCCAGATCCCGGTCGTACGCGAGCACCGGGAAGACGTGCAGCGCGAGCAGGCCGAGGGTGGCGCCGTCACGCTCGGCGACGAGGACGCGCTGGTCGTCGCGGCTGAGCATCCGCTGCAGCCGTGTCGCGAGCGCGTCGATCGCCACAGGATATCCAAGCTCGCCGAGCAGTGGCGCGAGCAGCGGCGCGTCATCGATCGTCGCCTCGCGCACCATGACAGCTGGCATTACCGCGCGAAGTGCCCCGGGCCCCGGAGCCGGCGGCGTTCCCGTTCGATCACTTCCTTGTCGATCCACAGCTGCGTGAAATTGACGGCGACGCCGTCGCCGCCAGCGCGAACGACGACGCCTTCCACAGGCACTTCGGGACCATCAGGAAAGCGAACAGTCCCGCGCACCTCGCTGCCGATCGCGGGGAGCCGATCACTCGGCGGCACGTAGCGCAGACCTCGTTCGGCGCAGTCGGCTACCTCGTACGCCCCGCCACCGCTGAGAAAGACGGGACGCTCGCCGGAGTCGTGCCCGTACTCGATGCGCTCGAAGCCTCGTCGCTCCCTTTGTGCCATGCCGTGGACCGTATCGACGAGGCTGGCGCGGCGCTAGTCCAGGACCTCGATTACGGCGTACGACGCTTGGCTCAGGGTCGCGGAGCAAGATCGCCTATATCGAGCGCAGTGTCGGCCAGCGATCTGGCGTCGAGCAGTCGCACCAGGTCGAGCATCAGCCCGCGCGCGTCCGGCGTCACGCGTCGGGCGGCGACCATGTGATCGACGAACCACTGTCCACGGCGCGTTCCGAGATCGTCGTACCGAACCGCGCCTCCGCTCGAGGTGGCGTGGATGATCCGGTGGTGCCCCGCGTAGATGGCGACGTGACTTATCGGCTCACCACGCTCGGCGAACATGACGAGATCGCCCGCCGCTAGCGACTTGAAGCGTCGCGGCATTGCCTTGCCGACTTTCGCCTGCTGCCGCGACGTGCGCGGGAGCTTCACCTTGTTCCGCGCGAACACATACTGCACGAAACCGGAGCAATCGAAGCCGGTGACCGGAGACGTTCCTCCGTACCGATACGGCGTGCCGAGGTAGCGTTCCGCGGTGGGAATGACACGGGCGGCCGAGGCGGCGGGCGCTGCTTTGCCCGCCGCCACACGCGCGCCGACGAGGATGAGACGGATCGCCTCGAGCTCCTTCTGCGCGTACAGCTGACCCGGCGCGGCCACCATCCAGATCGCCGGGGTGATCGCGACGGCAACTAACCTCCCGCGCATCGGCTACCGACCGCCTAACGAGGTGCCGAGTCGCAGCGATAAGCCAACGCGGAATTCCGTCGTGGTCGGACGCGTGCTCGGCGTCACGTTGAAGAAGCCGGATGGCCGCGCCCGCACTTCTCCCATCGCCTCGAGGGTGTTGCCGAGCGGCAGGAGCAGCCCGCCACCGTAGCTCCAGCCACCCTGGAGTTGACTACTGTCGTAACTGTTGCTGCTGTAGAACGCGGGGGCCGTATTGCGGACGTCGAGCCCGGCGCCGGCGAAGACGTACGGCGCGAGGCCAATGCCGCTGCTGCCGCGGGATGCGAAGTCGAAGATCAGCATGAGATCCGCGTCGCCACCCCACCGGGCGCGATCGCTCTGCCCGGTCGTCGCGTACGGCTGGTCGAGCGCGGTGAAGCCGCTGACGCGAAGGCCGACCGGCCCGACCAGCACCGACGTCTGCAACCCCGCGTTCGCGGGATGGCCGCCGTGAATGGTCGAGTAATCGAGAAAGGGACCGATGTTCCACTCCGCCTGCGCTCGCGCCGCAGCGGGCGTGGCGAGGAGGAGGAGCGTCGCGAGGAGTGCGGCGCAGACGACGACAACGAAGTACGGAACGCGCGGTGGAGCGTAAGCTTCGACGACAGGGGAGCGCATGGATGTCTCCATCAGGGGTCGTCTCCCTGAGAGGCACGCTCACTGCCGCTCGCGCGATTATCAGCAACCGCTGATTGGATCAGCAGTTAGGCAAGAGCCCCGGGCCACTCGCCCGGGGCTCTTGTCCGGCGGCCGGGACAGGCCCGTGTCGGCCGGTGGGGACGATCGACGGTGAACGGTGAACCGTGATCGGTGCACGGTCCACGGTCCACGGTCCGCCGTCAGCAGTACTTGTCGAACGCCTCGACGAGATCTTCGGCGATATCCTGAGCCGGACGCCCCTCGATCTGCCAGCGCTCGAGGATGTACACGAGCTGACCGTCCTTGAGCAAGCCGATCGAGGGCGAGGAGGGGGGATAGCCGGTGAAGTACTCGCGCGCGCGCTGCGTCGCTTCGACGTCCTGGCCCGCGAAAACCGTCGTCAGCTTCTCCGGCTTGGCCTCGTTCCCGAGCGCCATCGTGACCGCCGGACGCGCGTTGCGAGCAGCACAGCCGCAGATCGAATTGACGACGACGAGCGTCGTGCCCGGCGCGTCTTTGAGCGCGCCATCGACCTGCTCCGGCGTGCGCAGCTCCTCGAATCCGATGCGGGTAAGCTCCTGGCGCATGGGCGCAACCATGCGCTCATCATAGATCGCTTGATGCTGTGGAAGACGCATTGCTACGGTGCCTCTCGGAATAGGACTCTTCCTAAGTTATCAGCTATCAGTCCATAGCCGCAGTTATCAGTTATCAGTCCATAGTTATCAGGGAAGCAGAACGAAGCGCAGATGGGTGACGGACGCTCAATATGCAACCACCCATCAACGTTTCGTTCCGAACTCCTGATAACTATGGACTGATAGCTATGGACTGCCTTTAAACGTCGAGCTCGTCTCGAACCAGGGCCAGAATAGCGGCCTGCGGAACTACCAGATACCGGTCGCCTTCGAAGGTGATCTCAACAGCGGCCTTGCGGAAAAAAAGCGCGTAGTCGCCGCGGCGGGCCTGCATTGGCAGGAACCGAGTCTCACGCGAGGTGACGCGCCACGGCTCCTCCACGTTCGAATCCGGACTGGGCATCGGGAGCCCCGGACCGGTCGCGACGATCTCGCCGCCCTGCACGGCCTGATTGTCTACCGCCGTGGGCGGCAGGTAGAGACCGACGTTCGTGCGCTCTTCTCCTTCCTCGATCCGCACGAGCACGCGATCGCCGACGACGATGAGCTCCTTGTTGTTGTGTCGCATGGTTGAAAAATATGGTGTGAAGCAAGAGGCCGGTCGGTCGGCGGTGCCTAACTAGGAATTGATGCCGACAATGGCGAAGGCCGGTGCGTGAGTCGAAAGACGGGATAGCTGATCAGCAGCAGGCCAAGGGCCCAGAACGAGTTTCTCGTATCGCTCACCACCGCGCTCACGAGGAACGCGATCGAGCCGGCGAGGACGAGGCCAGTCGTCCACGGATGGCCAAAAGCGCGATATGGACGCGGCGCGCCGGGCTCCCGCTTGCGGAGCACGAAGACGGCGAGGAAAGAGAGCGCGTAATCGGCGACGAAGAAGAACGCCGCCACCGCGATGACGCTCTGAAACGTTCCGGTGGCCAGAAAGAGGAGACTCACTCCCGCACTCGCGACGAGCGAGACCGTCGGCGTGCCCCCCTCGTTGACGCGCGTCGCGACGCGCGGTCCAATCCCGTCGCGTGACACCGCGTAGAGCACGCGCGACGACATGAGCAGGCACGCATTCACCGCGCTCGGCAGGGCGAGAACGACGACCAGCCTGACGACCGTATTGCCCCGCGGACCGAAGATCGCCTGCGCCACCTGCGCAGCGGCGAGCGTCGAACCCGCCATCGCCTTCACCGGCAGCACGTACATGAACGCCAGATTGATCAGGAGATAGATCGCAGCGACCGCGAACAGCGCGCCGAACATCGACCGCGGGATCTGCCGTCCGGGGTCGCGCAGCTCTTCGGAGAAGTAGAGTGGGCCTGTCCAGCCGTCGTAGGTGTAGATCACCGCTTGCGCCGCCAGAACGAACGCCGCAAAGAGCGACTGTCCCGGCGATGCCACCATTGCCGTGGCGTTAGGCGCGCGTGCCGCCGCCGCGCCGCCGCCAAACACGAAGCAGGCCCCGATGAAGACCACGAGCGCGATCGTCTTGAAGAGACTGGTGATCTCCTGCGACCGGCCGCCGACCTTCGTGCTGCGCAGCAGCAGCAGCGTGAACAGGACGACGGTCACCATTGCCAGAGCGGTCGCCTGGGTCGACACGGCGGGTAGCAGCGCCGCGAGCGACTCGCCGATCACGATCGAGATCGCCGCCGTGCTTGCACAGGTCGAGATCCAGTCGTTCCAGCCGACAATGAAACCGGCGTAGTCGCCGAATGCATGCCGCGCGTAGACATACTGCGCACCCGATTTCGGCAGCATTGTCCCGAGCTCGGCAAGCGCGTTGACGCCGAGGAGCGCGTAGAGCGCGCCAACGATCCAGACGCCGAGAAAGAGCACTGGTGTCTGCAGCATCGACGCGACGTCGCCCGGAGTTCGCAGAATTCCCGCGCCAATCGTGTTGCCGATGGCCACGGCCAGACCGAAGGTGACGCCGAGAATGTTGAGGA
Organism: Gemmatimonas sp.; assembly: GCA_021154325.1. Lineage (GTDB taxonomy): Bacteria > Gemmatimonadota > Gemmatimonadetes > Gemmatimonadales > Gemmatimonadaceae > AG2. The sequence goes on along the minus strand of JAJKIR010000104.1, from coordinate 8,385 downwards.
GCTTGCGGGGCATGGAGTGGTGTGTGGTGGATATCGTCCCGACGAGGGACGACAATTAGCACCACGGACCGCTCACGCGCGAGCTTCTTCCTTCTCCTCTTCGATCGTGCCGGCCATCACGCGCCGCACGATCTGGACGATGGCCGCGAGCAGCAGTGTCCAGACGACGATGGTGATTCCGCGCGTCGCCAGCGTTCCCATGGCCATCGATGGCCAGTCGTGCATCTCCGCCCGCACCGATCCATACGGCTCACGTCCCACCCAGATGAGCAGAAGGCTCGTCACCATCTCCGCCGCGCACTCGAGTACCGCGAAAGCCGGCGCGCGCCAGGCCCACCGCTGGATCGGGAAGTTCGCGAGATGCGCCGTGGTCATGAAAAGCAGGAACAGCACGCCGAAGACGAGCGTTCCGCCGAAGAGCAGCCACCCCGTCGCGCCATGCGTCAGCACGTACGACCGATACACGCGCAGCAGTACGCCCGTCACGAGCGCCATCTCGACGAGCGAGAGCGAGAGCCGCCGAAAGGCGCGCGGCTCTTCGATGTGCCACTCGATGGTCTGACGCGGGAAGAAAGACAATTGCCGGCGGATTCTCAGGGAGAGTCTGTTCTCAAGCTATCAGTTATCTGTCCATAGTTATCAGGTAGTTCGGAACGAAGCGTTGATGGGATGAAAAGCAGATCCCTCGCGAGCGCTCGGGATGACAGAGAGGCTGTCATTCCGAGGAGCGAAGCGACGAGGAATCTGCTCTTCCCTCATCGACGCTTCGTTCCTCAGTCCCTGATAACTATGGACTATGGACTGATAGCTGACTTTATGGACTATGGACTGAATAACTCGCACAATGGCAACTTGCCCGGGTCAGGTCAGACCGGGTCAGGTCAGAAACTCGTGCAGCAGCGAATGAAAGTGGTGGACACCATTCTCCCGCGCGGCCGAGTAGCGGCCGCGGTCGTAGACGCGTGAGCGCAGGTTGCGCTGGACGACCTCGCAGATCTCGATGTCTTCGTCCTGAATCTCGTCCGAGAACTCGAGCAGGCGCGCCCAGCGCGGATCTGCCGCCGGATTCACCGGCACCTCGGTGGCGAACCACTCGAAGACGACCTTCGTCCGATCGTGGCTCACGGGCAGGACGACGTTCGTCTGCATCTGACCCATGTAGACGTTCAGCATCACGTTGGGAAAGACCCAAACGTAGACGGCTTCCGCGACATTGGTCTCGTTAGGGTCGTAGCGTCGGTCGGGCGCACCGCCGTGCACGGGCCGGAGCGGTGCGTGCTGAATCGAGAAATACCGGTGCGGCTCGACGCGGTACTGATCGTAGTCGAGCTCCTTGTGCAGCCCGGGGTGCACCACCGGCAGGTGATAACCCTCGAGGTAATTGTCGACGTAGACCTTCCAGTTGCAGGCAAGGTCCCACTCCTTGCGCAGCACGAAACGCATCTGCTCGCAGTGGAACGGCGCCACCCGACCCGGGATCTCCTCCAGCACCTCGGCGAGGGGTGGCGCTTTGCCGTCAAGGTTCGCGAAGACGAGCGGCCCCCACGTCGCCACCTGGACGGCCAGGAGATGCAGTTCGTTAGGCCGGAAGTTCTCGACGCCTTCCATCTCCGGCGCCCGCAGCAGCGTGCCGTCGAGCGTGTACGTCCATCCGTGGTACTTGCACTGGAGCGTCTGCCGCTTGCCGCACCCGTATGCGACCGGCCCGGCGCGGTGCAGGCAGATGTTGTAGAAGCCGCGGAGCATGTCGCCGTCGCGGAGGACCACGATCGCGTCGTTCCCGACCTCCGCCGTGAAGTACTGCCCACTCTGCGCCACCTGCTCCACGCGCCCCACGAGCTGCCAGGTGTGCGCGAAGATCCGCTCCCGCTCCAGCTCGAGATAGACGGGATCATTGTACAATCGCGCAGGGATGGTCGATGCGCGCGCGATGTTCGGGTCGAAGGGAAAGACGAGAGGCATCTATGAACTCTAGCGTCTGGTTCTGCGCGCCGGGGCCAAAAGACCTGATCTTCGCGGACGCGACGCGAGTCACCGCAGGTGCTCCTCCAGATAGCGGGTCAGCAGCGAGTAGAGATGCAGCGTCGTGCCCTGACGCTCGCAGATGCAATGCGTCCGGTTCGGGTACTCCATCATCTGGAACGGCTTTCCCGCGGCGACGAGGGCATTGATGAGCGTTTCCGAATTCTGGAAATGCACGTTGTCATCGCCAGAGCCGTGGACGAGGAGGAGATCGCCGCGCAGCGCGTTCGCAAACGTCACCGGCGACGACTGACGATAGTCCTCGGCGTTGTCCTGCGGCAGCCCCATGTAGCGCTCGGTGTAGATCGTGTCGTAGAAGCGGAGATCGGTCACCGGCGCGACGGCCATGCCCATGTGGTACACGTCGGGTGAGCGAAAGAGGAGATTGAGCGTCATCGACCCGCCGCCGCTCCAGCCCCACACGCCGATCCGCGACGGATCAACGTACCGACGCTGCGCGACGGCGCGCGCCGCTGCCGTCTGATCGGCCGTCGCGAGAATACCGATCTTCCGGTAGACCGATTTGCGCCACGCTCGGCCGCGCGGCGGCGGCGTGCCGCGATTGTCGACGCTGGCTACGATGTAGCCCTGCTGCGCCAGCATGAGATGCCAGAGATACTGCGCCCCGCCCCACGCGTCCTGCACCGTCTGACCCGCCGGCTCGCCGTACACGTTGAACAGCACCGGATACTTCTTCGTCGAATCAAAGCCGGGCGGCTTGATCATCCAGGCGTCGAGATCGTACTCGCCTCCGCCGCGAACGCGAAAGAACTCCGCCTGTCCGCGCGTGAGCGCCGCGACCCGCGCGCGCAGCTCGGCGTTGCTGACGAGTGTGCGCACCACCTCGTGGCTCGGCAGCCTAACGAGCTGCACGACCGGCGGCGTACCGAACGATGACCAGCTGTGAATCGCCCATCGGCCGCCCGGCGCGATGTCGTAGGCGTGCGTTCCCGGTTGGGAGGCTGGCGTGACACGCGCCGGCGCGCCCTGACCGTCGAGCCGCGCGCGATAGAGATAGAGCTGCGTCGGATTGTCCGGTGACGCCGTGAGGTACACCGTGCCCGCCTGCTCATCGGTGCCGAGCACGAATGGCTCACCGAAGAGATACGCGGGGTTGACGATGTCGAACGCGCCGGGCGTCACGTCCCGCGACGACGTGCCATCACGCGACACGACGTACAGATGTCGCCAGCCGTTCTTCTCGCTCACCCAGGTGAAGCTGCGGCCGCCGTCCAGCCAGCGGAGGTCGTTCACGACGTCCACCCACGCGCTGTCCCGCTCCACCAGAATGGGCTTCACGAGCCCAGTGCGGGCGTCCGCGCGATACAGAGTGAGCGTGTTCTGAAGCCGGTTGAGGTGCTGGAGGACCACGTCCGCCGATTCGCCGGCCCACTCCATCCGCGCGATGTAGTTGTTGCGCGGATCTCCCGGCACGGCGAGCCAGGTCGTCGCGCCGCCGGTCGTGCTCACGATGCCCACGCGCGCCGCCGAGTTGGTCGTTCCCGCTTTCGGATACTGCACGGGCACGGGGAACGAGTAGAGCGAATCGGTGTCGTCGATCAGGACAAAATCCTTGACCCCGGTGACATCGAGCTGCCAGTACGCGATACGCCGGCCGGCCGGGCTCCAGCGGAAGCCGTCGCGGAGCGAGAGCTCCTCCTCGTACACCCAATCGAAGGTGCCATTGATGCGCGTCGGCGACCCGTCGTTCGTTAGGCGCGTGATCGCGGGCGCGCCGCCCTCGAGTCGTTCGACGTAGAGGTCGTGCTCGCGAACGTAGGCGACGCGCCCCCCATCCGGCGAGAACTTCGCGAACATCAGCGTCGACGGCTTCGCGCCGCCGCCGAGCTTGCGCAGGCGCCAGTTCCCGAGGTCGAGCACCCAGAAATCGCCGCGCGTGTTCTCCCGCCAGACGCGTTGAGAGTTCGTGAATACCAGCAGCCGCTTCCCATCGGGCGACCAGGAGTAGTCCTCGATGTCGATCGCGTCCTGCGCGCCAGCGGGGATGAGCCGTGCCGACGGGACGAGCACGGTACGGGCGCCAGTCGCGGCCTCGTACCGCACGATGTCAGTCCCGCCGCCCACCGCGAGCTCCAGCGTGGTGTACGCGTCGCCGGAGGCGAGCCACTTCGCCGGCCCGAATCGCTCGCCGAAGAAATCGCGCGACGCGAAGATGCGCTGCAGCGTGAGGCGCCCCGGATCGGAGCCCTGCCCAAACAGCGGCGTGGTTGCGGCGACGAGCAGGAGGAAGGAGCGATGCAGTCGCACGGGCGGAGCTCGATGGCTGGTGGTCACGAGATGTCGGCCGCGCGTTCCACTGTCGCGCGACGATCGCCCGGCCTAATCTTCGCGCGCACGCACGCGGGCGAAAGGCCTGCCGTGAGGAGCGACAGACGAATGAGCCTCCCATCCTGCAGATCGACGAGCTGACGAAGCGATTCGGCCCGACATGGGCGCTGCGCGGCGCGAGCTTCTCCGTTCGCAACGGCGAGGTGCTGGGTCTCGTCGGACCCAACGGCTCGGGCAAGACGACGCTCCTCGAGTGTCTCTCCGGCCTGCTCGCCGCCGACGGTGGACGCGTCGCGCGCGACGGACGGCCGATCGCGCCATCCGAGCGGCGCGATGCGCTCTTCTACATGCCCGACGGTATCCTCCCCTGGGCCGACCAGAGCGTCGCGTGGATACTCGACTTCTCGGCCGCGCTGCAGGGTGCCTCACAAAGCGACGTCGCCGAGATCACACGCGCGCTTGACCTCGCACCATTTGCGGCGCGGCGCGCCGGCACGCTCTCCAAGGGTCAGCGAAAGCGCGTGCTCATCGCGCTCGCGCTGCTCACGCCGCAACCGGTGCTGCTGCTCGACGAGCCGTTCGACGGCCTCGATCTCCGCCAGATCCGCGAGGTCAGTCCGCTCTTGCGCCGCGTGGCGGCGACCGGACGCGCGCTGCTCCTCTCCATTCATCAGCTGCACGACGCGGCGCGCGTCTGCGATCGCCTCGTCCTCCTCAGCGACGGACGCGTCGTCGGCGAGGGAACGCTCGACGAGCTGCGGGCACGCGCCGGCCGGCCCGGCGCGGACGTCGAGGAGGTCTTCCTTGCCCTCACCTAACGACGCACCCTGGCGACGCCTGCTCGACAAGGATCGGCGCGAGCTCGCGGCGTCCTGGGCGTGGCTCGTGCTCCTCGTCCTCCTCGGACCGCTGGTCGGGCACGCCTTCATCACTGCTGTCGATTCATACGCCGAGGCGAGCGGTGCTTCAGGCGGACCGGCGGCATTGGCCCAGGGGCTGAGTCCACTCGACGGCATTGTTGTCCCGACGTTTGGTGCCTACGCCATCGCGGTCACGCTGCTCTTCCCCTTCGTTGCCATCCGGCTCGTGTCCTCGGAAAAGCAGAGCGGCTCGCTCAAGCTCCTCCTCCAATCGCGCGCGTCGTTAGGCGTGATGCTCTTCGTCAAGCTCTTCGTCGTCGTTGGGGCGTGGCTCCTCGCGTGGCTGCCCGGCCTGGCGGCGCTGGCTCTCTGGCGCGCGTACGGCGGGCATCTCTCCAGCGCCGAAGTCGCGACGGTGCTCCTCGGACACCTCCTTCGCGCCACGCTCACCTGCGCCCTGGCGATCGCCGCCGCGTCGCTCACGGACAATGCGGCAACGGCCGCGGTGGTGACGCTCGCCCTGACCCTCGGCAGTTGGGCGCTGGACTTCATCGCGCAGGTGCGCGGCGGCGTCGCGCTCGCACTCGACGCGTACACGCCAGAGTCCGCGCTGCGCGTCTTCGAGTCGGGCGAGATCCGCCTCGCGATCGTAATCGTCACACTGCTGCTCGCTGTAGCTGCGATGGCGCTCGCCGTCGTCTGGCTGCACCCGGGGCGAACGTGGCGCGCGCGCGCGATCGGCACCGCGGTGGTCATCGCCGCGGGCGCGGTCACGACGTGGCTGGGCGCTCACGTCCGCGCGAGCTGCGACGCGAGCGAGGATCGCCGCAACTCCTTTGCGCCGGCAGACGAGCGCGCGCTCGCCGCGATCCGTGATCCGCTTCTCATCACCGTTTACCTCGCGCCGGAGGATCCCCGACTCGCCGATCTCGAGCGCGGCGTCCTGCGGAAGCTCCGCCGCACCATGCGCGACGTCGACACGCGCTACACGGCGCGGGGAGGCACCGGGCTTTTCGCGCGGCCCGGGGAGCACTATGGCGAAGTCTGGTACGCCATCGGCGGCCGGAGCGCGATGAGCCGCTCCACGACGGAGGCGATCGTGCTCGAGACCATCTACTCGGTCGCGGGTATCACACCGCCAACGCCAGACGGCGCGCCCGCGTATCCCGGCTATCCGCTCGCCGCTCGTCCACGCGGCGCCGGCTTGCTACTCTACCTCGTGTGGCCGGTCGTCGTCATCGCCGCCTGGTGGTGGAGCAAGCGGCCGCGCCAGCTCCCGCTCCTCACCTCGTCCTGATGTAGACCATGCGCCGTCTTGTTCTCTGTTTGCTCATCACGCCTGCCGCGCTGCTCGCGCAAAAACCCATTCGCGTGGACCTCTCCCGGGAGAAGGTGAACGCCGAGCCGACCAAGTTCCTCCCGATGGTCGGGAGCTGGGTCGTGACGAACGAAGGCGGCCGGAAGGTCGTGCTCGTCGACGGACGCGCATGGAAGAAGGGGCAGCCCGCGGGCGGTCTCGCCGACAATGCCCGCGCCATCTACGGTGCCAGGCACGAGGAGTTCATCGACAACGTCAAGGCGTTCGCGTACTTCCCGATCGCTGTCGCCAGGGACATCGACAACTTCGAGAACGGCGAGATCTCGGTTCGTTTCCAGATGATCGGCGGAACGCTCGATCGCTGCTCCGGGATCATGTTCGACCTCAAGCCTAACGGCGACTACCTCGCGGTGCGCTTCAACGGCACAGAGGACAACCTCGTTCTCTGGACCTTCAACAACGGCAAGCGGAGCTTCGTGAAGCGTGGCTCGGAGAACGTGCCACTCGAGCTCGGAACGTGGCATGAGATCAAGATCACGGTCCACGGCACACAGCTCGCCGGCTATCTCGACGGCAAGCATCTGCTGGACTACACGCTCAAAGCACCAGTGTCGGGAAAGGTCGGCCTCTGGTCCAAGACCGACAGCATGTCCGAGTTCGCCGACTTCACCGTCACCCCGAGCGCGCAATGATCACTCGTCAGGCAGCGCGCCTCGCGTACGTAGCGCTGGCGCTCGCGACGACAGCTCCGGTCGCCGTCATGGCGCAGCGCACCACTCGGCGCGCCTGCACGCCGCCCGATACGACGGCCGCGTGGTTTCAGCAGCAGCGGCAGTGGCGGTCGGACCAGAAGCACGACTGGTCCGATGACGAGTTCCGCAACGCGCTCCTCGGCGCCGCCGGTCTCATGGCGACGCCGCTCACGACGCAGCTCGGCGTCCAGCGAATGGACGAGGCCTCGATTCCGGCTGATACGACAGTCCTGTCGCGCCTTCGCACGCTTGCGGCGACGCGTGGCTCCGCATGGCCAACGCGCTCCGTGGTCGGCGCATCGGGCGTTCGCGCGGTCTGGCTCCTCGCCCAGCGCGATACGGCGCTCCAGCGCGTCGCGCTGCATCGCATGATGGAGTCCGGTCCGGATGAGGCGCTCCCTGCCGACGTCGCGGTGCTCGAGGATCGCGTGCGCTTGCAGTCGGGTCGCAAGCAGCTCTATGGGTCGCAGCTCCGGATGACGAACGGCCGCCTCGCCCCCGCGCCGATCGAGGATTCGGCGCACGTCGACATGCGCCGCGATGCCGCGGGGCTGCCGCCGCTTCGTCAGGCGATGTGCAGTCTCCGCTGATCTTCGCGGATCGCGCGGCCCACGACCGCCGCCCGCAGCCCGAGTGAACGACCGCTTTCGTCACCTCACGCCCGAGCTCCTCGCCTCGCTCTCCGCCGACGAGGTCGCGGATGCCGTCATGCAGCACGTCCATCTCCGCGTCGCCGGGGCGTGGGGTCGCGAAGCGCCGATCATCCGCGCGTTACCACCCGGCGTTCGGGCGATCTACACGACCTGGCTCGTCGACGCGGAGGTGAACGCGGGCGGCTTTCATCAGTACTTCTTCAACTCCTCGGGCCAGTACGCGGGCGACGCGCTCGCGGGCTACGAGCTTCTCGGCGCCGAGGACTACGCGGCGATCATGCGCTCGGCCATTGCGACGTATGAGATCGATCGCGAGCAGCTGGAGTCGGTCGAGGCCGAAGATCCCGAGACCTTCGCCGACTCCCCGGTCCACGCAGCGCTGCGTGAGATCGACCAGCGCTACTACGCGTTAGGCGACCGGATCTACCACATGTGGGCGGTCTTCGTCGTCGACCGACCGGAGACGTTCGAGTAGAGCGTAGAGCGTAGAG
>JAJKIR010000103.1 GCA_021154325.1 Gemmatimonas sp. | reverse complement strand
TTTGCAGAGCCTGTGTGCCCGTTTCACGATACTGAAAGTCCATCCGGATCTTGAACGGCTCCGTGTTCCAGAAGTCCCAGAGCAAATCCTGCGACTGACCCGCCGCGAGCGTGCTCGAGCCCCAGTAGTAGGCGAGCGAATCGGCGCCGACCGTCCTCGTGAGGAGCAACCGGTCCGTCGCGGCATCGTACCACGAGAACGACGCACCGAGCCAGGTGATTGAATGTCCCGCGTCGGCACGGAGCTGCGCCGTCACCGGCTCGGTGCACTGCACGCCCCACGATCGATCGGGATATTGATGATGATGCACCGTCGGCGCGTCCGTCGCCGAGAGCTCGAGTTGTCCGTGCGAGGTGGGGGCGGTGCTGTCGCCACAAGCAGCGGCCAATGCCGCGAGCCCCCCGGCCAGAGCGAGACGAATGCGCGTGCGTACCATCATTGCCTAACGAACCCAGCGTGGAAGGTCGGCCCGGCCGACGTGTGTCACCGGGTTTCTTGACGAACCGTCGGGGTGCATCGTGTAGACGTCCCACGACGACTGCCCGCCGCCGACGAAGGCGATCATCGATCCATCGGGCGACCACTCCGGGAGTGGAACGATCGGCGCCTGCGACGTGAAGAGCACGAGCCCCGATCCATCGACGTTCGCCACCCAGAGCCCGCCGCCCGGTCCCTTGATGCCGGCGAGCTTCGTCCCGTCCGGAGAGAAGCGCGGGAACTGATAGATGTCATTGCTCCCGCAGTGGGGCCAACATGAAGCGTGCAGGACCTCATGGGCTGGGCTCCCGTCGGCGGGAGCGATCCAGATCCCGCCGGCGCCCTCGAAGGCGACGGCATTCCCGTTAGGCGCCCAGCGCGTGTGCGCCACGCCTGCGGGCGAGTCGAGCTTGCGCGCCGCGCCACCGTTCGCCGGCACGATCCAGACAGCCGCGCCGCCGACATCGGGCGTCACGATGCTCTTGCCGTCCGGCGACCACACTGGCATCCCATTGTAGTCGGTCTTCACCGGGAGCGTCACCGGACTTCCTGCACTCGCCGTGACGACGACGATCTTCTCTCCTTCCACGTAGAGCAGCCGGCTGCCGTCCGGAGACCAGTCCAGCCAGACGATGGCGCTGGCGTCGCCGACGCTCGGCACAATACGATCGCCTCCCGTCGCGCGATCGAGAATGCGGAGCGCGCCGGTGGCGAGGTAGGCGATGCGCTGTGTCGCTGCGTTCCACGTGTACCAGCCAATGGGCCGGGAGGCCGGCGTCACGGTGGTGTCGTGCGTGCCATCGGCATCAACGACGTGCAGCTGCGATTGATAGACGTACGAGAGTCGTGGACTTGTGGACCCGATGGGAACCGGGGTGGTGGGTCCATCAGCAGCTCCCCCGCAGCCAATGCTCAGGGCCGCGAGGATAAGCGAGACCGGAGTACGGTTCATGAGAAAGCTCGAATGAAGGGCAACAGCCGCATCACGGGACCGGCGACGACGACGCATTCTTTGGGCCGGACGCCGAAGCGTCAATGCGGCATTTTTGTCCGCTGTCGCTGCTACGTGATCCATCCCTCCATCGTCACGAGCACCCACTCGCCCTCGAGCTGCATCAGATAGTAGGTCGTGCTCGCGTAGTAGAGCCACGGCGCCTGGTTGGCCGCGCGTGGAATCCGGCCGGAGCTCTCGACGCCGAGGCGGACGAACGGGCCGACGCGCGCGACGGGCGTTAACGTGAAGAGCGTGCCACCCTCGCGATCGGAACGCTTGTCCCAGTCGGCACGCGTGATGATCCGGACATGCGGTGCCCACTTGGCGCGGAGCCCGGGAGAGAGGCTGTCGGCGAGGAGGAACGTCTGCTCGTTAGGCGCCTCGCGCATCGGCGGCGGCGCCACATCAGCGCGAGCCCCGGAATCGGTCCCGAGCCTTCGCCAGCGCCTGCCATGGTGCTCCAGTGCGGTCGCGATCAGGACGTCCTGGAGCGAATCAGTGGTCGCCGGGTCTGCCCGCTCCGTCGGGCCCGCGAACAACTTCTCCACCTGCTGAATGCCAAGTGTGCGCTTTTCGGGCGAGGTGGAGCGGAGCAGCGCGGCCACGGACTCGACTGTCGGATGGACCGCGCCAAGGTTGTTGAGCATGTACTCATAGACGAGCCGCGCGGAATCGGACGTCGCACGCGCGAGCTCACCACCGAGCTCGCCGACGATGTCGCGACCGGTGCGCGCCTCGGTGAGGCGAATCGCGGTCGCGTGAGTCTCGTCGAAGCGGAGCGGCACGGCGAGACGCGCCACGAGTGCCGGCGGTCCCGGGTGCGCGCGCGCCCAGGCGGTATCCCGTCCATTCATCCAGTCGGTCCACGCGTGCCAATCGGCACCAGGTGCGGGGATCGGGCGGTTCGTCGCCGCGGGCCAGGTCGCGCCGACGCCGCGCGCCAGCATCACGGGTGCCGAGAGCAGCGCGTGGTTCTCGGTTGCGTGCGCGAGGAGCGAGTCGCTCCACGTCCGCGGGTCGAGGACGAAGCGCGCGATGAGGCCGACGAGCCGCAAGCGTGGCTCCGTCGCCGATGGATACTGTTCGGCGAGCATCCGACAAGCGGCGGGCGTGCAGGGCCAGCTCGCCGTGTCGCGCATCGCCGCCGGCGGGTACAGGTGGAGAGCCTGAGCAAGATCCTCGTAGAAGGGATCGCGCGCGATGCCGAATGCGAACAGGAGTCCCGGGTCCGACATCACGCCGATGAGCTGCCGCATGCGCGCCGTGTCGAGGGGGGCGCCACGATGCAGGTCCCTGTATTCGGACCTCGCAAGGCGGTCGAGCAGGAATGCGCTGTCGCCGTCCGCGACGCGCATCTCCGCGAGCCGACGCGTGAAGGCGGCGTCGCGTCCGCCCCAGAACGACAGCCGTGCATAGAGCCGCTCTCGCTCGTTAGGTGACGTCGCACGTCGCCACATCCGTAGCACCGAATCGCGAGCGACGGTGTCGCCCCTCTGCATTCGACGGTCGAGCGAATCCGTTGGCACGACGACCACTCCGCCGGACATGGTACGCTCCCGCTCGGCGCGGATCGCCGCCTGGCGCTCTCGGTACGCCACCGCGTCGTAGAGCACCGCGTGTCGAATCCGTTCGTCATGCGCCGGCGTCGTGAACGTGCGCCCGTCGGGGTAGCGCAGCACCGCCGTGCCGGCGAGCGTGAGCGTGTCGTCACGAATGACCGCAAGGGCGAGCGCGGGATCGTAGAGCATGCGACCGCGGATGGTCGTCGTGCCGGTGCGCGTCTCGGTGACGAGGCTGTTGAGCGTTCGCTCCTGGCGCAGTGCGAGCTCATCGTACCGCGCGACGGCGCTGTCGGCGAGGATCCAGAGCCGCTTGCCGGCGACCAGCGTGTCGCCGACGACTCGACTCACCCGGATGCCGTCAAGCGTCTGAATGTTGCCTAACGAGTCGGCGTGAAACTCGAGCGAGTCGGTCCAGCGTGCGCCCGGAGCGAAGCGCCGCGGATGTACGGTAGGCACGACATCCCAGAGCTTCGTCGCCGGGAGCGCCAACGGGCCCTCGAAGCCCTCGAAGATCGACCCGCGCCCGCGCAGGTGCGGCGCAGCGCGCACCGAGTCGATGAAGATCCAGTTGTCCGAGGACCGGAATGGTGTGAAGCGCGGCTGCTGGCGTCCGTTGAGCTGACGCGCGCTCACATGGATCTCCACGGCCATGGCGCCAGGCGCGAGCTCTTGCGCGTTTGCTCGCGAGGCGTGTCCAGTGTAGAGTGCGGCCGCGCCGAGGAGGAGCCGGTGGTGACGAAACAACAGGCGCATGCTGTTATATAGGAAGTGTACTTTCCCTCGTCGAGGTCCTCATGCGCGCTTCAGTCCCGCTCGCGATTGGAATCGCCTTCGTCTCGGCCCTCGGTTGCAGTCTGTTCACCGCGAGCCGGCCTCATGCACCGTTCCACATCACGACCGATCACCCGAGCTACGCGCCGACGTATGTCGTCAGCGTGACGATCGTGAACGTGAGCGGCGATGACGTAACGTATAACCTCTGCCCTCGCACCCTCGAGCGACGAACCGCCGACGGGTGGGAGAATGTGGCAAGCTACCCCGGCAGCGGGGTCTGCACGGAGGAGGCGCGACTCCTACGCGCGGGTGAGCGCGTCGAGACACGTGTCGGTCTCTCGAGCGATCTCCCGGACGGCACGTACCGGATCGTCTTTCCCTGGCTCGGCGATTCAACGGTCCCTGCCGACGCTCGCGCGACGCCATCGTTCGCCGTGTCGAAGCTTCCCGTAGTCGCGCTGCCCTGACGCGACCAGCTTACCGCTTGTCGGATGTTCTGGGGGCTCGAAGCCTAACGCGGCGCCTCGCGGCGCGTGTACACGTCGGACCCGAATGGCTTGAGCCCGGTTGCGCCCGCGTAGCCGAGGTGTGGCAGGCCGAAGATGTCCTCGACGCTCCGCAGCAGCGAGTAGTGATTGTACGGGACGTCCGACACCGTGCCCGGCGCGATGAACGGCGAGAGCAGCACCGCACCGATTCGTCCGCCGCCGGGACCATTCCATCCGGGACTCTTCGTATTCGGGCCGGGCTGCTCGTTGCAGCACGCCGTCGCGTCGAGGCCGATCGATTCGTCGAAGGTGATGACGAGTAGGCCGTTGGCGCGGAACGCCGGCGAGCTCGTGATGATCGGCACCCAGTGTCGCAGGAAGAGATCGGCCGAGACGAGACCGCCGGGCTCGTGGCTCACGCAGGGTTGATCGTGTCCGTCGTGGCAGAGGTTGGGTGAGATGAAAGCGTAGTTAGGCGTCCGGCCGACCGTGCGCAGATCGCTCTCGAGCTCCTCGAGCGGAACCACCCGCTCCTGACACGATGCCGAGTCGATGATGGCGTGGAAGTAGACGAAGGGATCGTGCTTCGCCGCGTACTGATCGTTAGGCGACGCGCGCTCGGTCGGGTCGAGCGCGCCGACGGGCGGATGGCCGCAGCGCGCCGGCTCGCGCTCGGGATCCTTGCCCATGTCTTCCATGTAGCCCTTCCACGTGCGGCCCGTCGCGGCCAGCTGGTTCGCGATCGTCTGCACGTGGGCCGGATAGACACAGCCCTTGCCGATCGGCTGACCATCAGGCGCCTTGCCCGTCTCCACGAAATCGATGAAGTACGGGCAGTCCGACTGCGTCTCCACAGTAGGCGCGATGCCGCTGATCATCGCGATGTAGTTGTCGAGACTGAAATGGCCCGTGCCGTAGTACTGGCGCAGGAGCGCGCCTTGTTTGGTCAGGGTGTCAGCGAAATAGGGCGCGTCGGTGCCGGCGCGGAAGGTGGTGTCGAAGCCTTTGTTCTCCAGCACGATGATGAATACATGCTGAATCGCGGCGGGGCGATTGCGACCGACGCTGACGCAACTCGAGAGGGCGAAGATCGCGGCCGTGAGAAGCGCGGCGGAGCGCAGGAGGCGGGTGGGGATTCTCATCCGGTAGTTTGCTTCGCCGGGGGCACTCTTCGCCAGCCACACCAGTTGTCAGTCGGGTGACCGGCGTGTACCGTGGGCCGGCACAGACCCCTCTCACCCTTGGAATGCGTATTCGAACGTCGTTGGCCCTCGCCCTGGTATGCGCAACGTGCATCTCGGCCTTAGCCCGTGCACAGAGCGACTCGTCGCGCTCCACGGCGATCGCGCCACTCACGCCCGTCCCACCGAGGAACTGGGGCGCGAGCATGGTAAGCATCGACTCGACTGAGATCTCGCGATCGACGGCGCCGACGCTTTCCCAGCTACTGCAGGCGCGTCGCCCCGGCCTGCGAGTGCTGCGCTCAGGCGGTCTGGTGAATGATGGTGCCCTCGTGATGCTGCGCGGCCCTACGAGCGTGCTCGGTGCGAACACGCCGATCGTCATCGTGGACGGGGTGCGCGTCGATTCCCGGCAGTTCGATCAACCGCTCACGCTCGGCGCGGCGGCGCCCTCTCGTCTCGACGACTTCCTTCCGGAGGAGATCGAGCGCATCGACGTATTGAGCGGACCGGCGGCAGCGCTGTACGGCGATGGCGCCGCCAATGGCGTCATCCTCATCACGACAAAGCCTGGGTCGCCCGGAAGGCTCCGTCTCAGCAGTCGCGTGTCGTGGACGACGATGCAGAACAGCGCCAGCTATCCGGCCAATTATAAGCGGGTCGGTACGTTGCCGAGCACAGGTCAACCCGTCCCCGACTGCAGCCTCGCGGCGGTGGCGGGCGGCACCTGTACGCCAACGGGTTTGAACGTGTGGAATCCCCTGGAGCAGGCGAGCCCCTTTCGCACCGGCAACTCAGCGCTCGGGCGCCTCGCGCTCGCCGGATCATCGTTAGGCACGTCGGTCTATGCCGGCGTCACGGCGAGAGGCCGGCAGGGCGTGCTGTCGCACGACGGCGCGGACCGCATCGCCTTCCGTGCGAAGCTGGCGCGTGATCTTCCCGGCCACTTCAGTCTCGAAGCAAGCGGCGGGTCACTGCACGAGCACGCGCGCTCGGCGATCGACGGCGACCGTTATGAGGCTGCGAGCGTCTTCGCCAACGGCCTCTTCGGAAACGCGGTGGACGACGCCAATCGCGGGTATGGGCAGATTCTTCCCGCGGACTCGATCTACCCGGCATCGCGCCTTCGCCACAACACCGGCGGCGTCACCGTTCGTTGGCAACCAGGAAGATGGTTGGAGGCCAGCATCATGACGGGTCGCGACTTGGTAACGGAGCACTGGCACGAGGATCACATCGGCACGGGCGTGCCGACTTCCACGCTCGATCATCGTGATGACGAGCGCAACGATCTGCGAACCTCGGCGGCCAGCGTGCGCTCGGCATATCGTCTCGGAGCGGCGATCGACGCGTCCACCGTGCTCGGACTCCAGCGCGACGTGCTGCAACGAGCCATGTTCGACAGCACCGGCGCGCCCCCCGTGTTCGGCTACAATGCGTCGTGGTTTCACGTGCGCTCAACAGCGCTCTGGCTGACCGAGTCGATGCACCTGCCCTGGCGGATCGATGCCGCGGCGTCGATGGAGCGTGTCACCAGCGGTGTCTTCGGCCCGGGAGCTGGCAAGGAGTGGTTCCCGTCGGTGAACGCTTCGTGGTCGTCGACGGTCACCGGACACGAATTGTCGGACATCCGCTTCCGAGCAGCCTACGCTGAAGCACCAGGCGCGTCAGCGACGGTGCCGGTCTCACTCGGTACCTACAATCCGCCGTTCGGGCCACCGTCGACTCCACCTCCACCGAAGATGGAGCGAACCAAGCAGCTGGAGCTTGGTGCCGAGGCGAGGATCGGCGACCTAACGAGTGTGAGCTTCACCGCATTCAAGGATCACTCGACGCGCCTCTGGGCCATAGGACCAGCGCAAGGATTTGCCACGGCGGCGCAGGTTGCCGCGATGACCAACACTGGCGTCGAGGCTATCGTTGACGCGCGGCTGCTGGACGTCCACACGGTTCGCTGGGACGGCAGCTTCTCATTGGCGCTTCTGCATAATCGAGTCACGACTCTTCCGACACCGTATAGCGGCACGATCCGCAACCGCGCCGTTCTGGGACAACCGCTTGGCGGCATCTTTGAGCAGAATTACACATATGCGGATGCCAACCACGACGGCATCATCGAGGCGAGCGAGGTCCAGCTCGTCAACTCGACGTTCGCTGGTCCGCCTTTGCCGACACTCGAGAGCGCGTTTCAGAGCTCACTCACGCTTCCCGGCCACATCGTGCTCGGCGCGCTCGTCGATTATCGGCGAGGAAATCAGGCGGTGGACGAGACCGGGAGATTTCGCTGCTCGATTGCTAATTGTCGCGAGACCCAGGACCCCACCGCGCCACTCGACCGTCAAGCGGCTGCAGTGGCCTCGCGGCTGACCAACTACTCCATCGCCGGCTACGTCTCCGATGCGTCGTTCATGAGACTTCGTGAACTCGCGCT
This sequence comes from Gemmatimonas sp., assembly GCA_021154325.1. Lineage (GTDB taxonomy): Bacteria > Gemmatimonadota > Gemmatimonadetes > Gemmatimonadales > Gemmatimonadaceae > AG2. Next base: position 1,013 of record JAJKIR010000103.1, on the reverse strand, counting down.
CCGCTGGACGGTTCCGCCGGCCGCCGACCGCTTCCTTGGCGTCTACGCGGAGGTCACCGTTGCCGGCCGCAATCTCGCGACCTGGACGAACTATCGTGGTCTCGATCCCGAGGTCAGCTACCAGCCGCCCGATGTCCTGCTTCGTCAGGATTTGCTAATGGTGCCAGTCCCGCGGGAGCTCGTCGTACGGCTCGACGTACGGCCGTGAGGCCTAAGGGCCGAGACTCTGCCAGCATCCGATGATGTCTGGAAGGCCCAGAGTTTTGGGGACGCGAATTACGCGAATGAGAAGGCGAATCCAACCAGCAAGCGCCTGGGCCGAATGGAATTGTAATGATGCTCGGTTTTGCGGTCATCGGTGACAGCGTAGCGAATGCTTGGCGAGCTCCTCGAAGCGGAACGCGTGCGGTCGATAGTTGCCTCATTCTTCACCGTGTTCAACTACTACGGCGGTGGAGGAATGTGCGAGGGAGCGTACATCGGGGCGCTCGAGCACGAGCTCACGCTGCGCGGACACAAGGTCGACCGAGAAGTGAGCGTGCCGGTCTACTACAAAGGCAAGCTCGTGGCGCGGCAACGCCTGGACATGGTTGTCGATGACCGAGTGATCGTCGAATGCAAGGCCACGGAGCGCCTGCCGCGTTCCGCCGGGGCACAGCTCATCGGCTATCTTCGCGCGACCATCTTCCAGGTCGGCGTACTGCTGCATTTCGGCTCACACCCAAAGTTCTATCGCTTCGTCGACTCCAAGAAGAAACCGTCGTCGAAGCGGTAACAACCACCCGGTTAGAAATAATTCGCGTAATTCGCGTCCCCAAAGCCATGAAGTGTCCATGGCGCAATGCACCATCCCTGCTGCCCTACTGCGTTTGCAACGCGTTCGCCGGATTGAGTCGCGCTGCCCGTGCAGCGGGAATCACCGTCGCCAGCACCGTGATCGAAATGATGAGCAGTGTCGCGATCGCGAGGATCAGCGGATCCGACGCGCGAATTGCGTACACCCGATTTGCGAT
>JAJKIR010000102.1 GCA_021154325.1 Gemmatimonas sp. | reverse complement strand
GCCACTATGAGGGCGCGGCGAATCGCTGACGTACTGGAGTGCATATGGCTTCTCACGTACCGGCCGGGAACGAACAGAGACCGCTGAAGTTCGCAGTATCAGATTTGCGCGCGGCCACGAAGCCGTTCGCGCCAACGATCACCTGGAAGTTCTTGTTCAAAACGGTGATGTCAAAAAGCGGCGGAAAGTTCAGGCCATTGTCAGGTGCTCCCTGCACTGCCTGACGTGTGAACGTTTGGCCGCCGTCGCGCGTGATGAGAATGATGCCCCGCGTCGCGTCTGCTTGCCCGGGTCGCCTCACGGTCACGCGTCCAATGATCCATCCAATTGTCCGGTCTTCGGGAGCGAAGGCAGCACGGCGGAATGAGTAGAATGTCACCGCGCCCGTGGCGGGATCCCGCGTGGTCTGTGGAATGCCATTCGTTGCATCTAGCGCGGTCAGAGCACCCGTTGTCGTATTGAGCCGGAACACCGTCGACGTGTCGCCGAGGAGAAACGCATCGGTATTGTTGATGAACCCTGCGCCGCTCAGCACCGGCGTCCCAGCGGGTAGCGGGACGGCGGTATAGCTTCGCCCCCCGTCCACCGAGCGATATGCAGTTCCTAATGTTGGACGTTGCCCAGGTGCGGTCGATGAATCGCCGACGACTACCGCATTTGCGCCATCGGGGCCGAGCTCACCGCCGGTGCCGAAGTCGCTGGTCGGGACGGGACCGAACTTCGCAAGCGAGTCGATCTGTTGATCATATCGCCACGCCGTCAGCGTGGTTGTGCTTCCTGCAATGATCATCTCTGGAGCGGACCCCGCGCGCTCGTGCACGGATAACGCGAGCATGGTCGCAGGCGCTTCGGAGAAGATGGTCGTGAAAGTGACACCGCCATCAGTAGATCGAAGCAACCCGGCTGTAGACTGGCTGCCTGCGACGCTCAGCGCGGCAACCGCGTACAAGCTGTCAGCCGAGACTGCGCGCAAGTTCTGCATCGACGCAATGTCAGGCCGCTTGAAGAGCGCCGCGAATGTCGATCCGCCATCAGTGGTCCGATAGATCGCCCCGCTCTGGGTATTGATCCAACCAAGATCAGTACTCTCGAACGTCACGCCTGTCAGCAGTTCGTTCGAAGGACTCTGCAACAGCTGCCAACTCACGTCCGTTACCGGGGGATTCTCCGTGCGGAGGTGAAAGATGATCGGCTGTGGAAGTGCGCGTTGCTGGACGTCGAGCACGCCCTGCACGCGAACGGTCAGCCCTGTCAGGAACGGCAGGGCCTGGGTCGGCGTGAAGATGACGGTGTCGCCAACCAAGCGCAGCGATCCCGGGACGGGAAGTCCCGTGCAGATGTTGGTGACGGTGAAGTTGCTCGGATTGAGCGCGGTGTTGGGATCGAGCTGCGAGTTGAAGGCGACTTTGATCGAACCCTGACGCGCAATAACGCTATCGGAGTTGAGCGTCGCGGTGAGCGAGAACGGCTCTGGTGCGGCCGGATCCTTGTCGCAGGCGGCAGAGAATAGAGTCACCAGCGCCGCTACGGCACAGGCGCAACGCCGGGGAGAGTGTTGCCACATTCCGGTATTTCCTCTTGAGAGCGGAAGACGAAGGAAGTCGCAACGCGCTTCGCGACACCCAACGTTGGTGATTTCGCGCACCCATCTGCGAATTTTGCGCCGTGAGCTCTAGGAATTGCCGGCAGCAGTGCACGGATTGTCGCCGCCTGGTCCAAAGTTCCCACACGTCACGGGAAGTCCGGAACCGGTGCTGTCCGTATTCGTCTTGCAGCTGGAAAAGGAGACCACTTCCTCATCCGTGCTGAAGTCGAGCTGGAGTACCGACGGCTTGATGTATTCCTTTCGTTCCATGATCCTCACCTCGAGGCTTGGTTCACTGTGAGAGTATGGGGAGCGAACGCGCAGTCGCGCGACCCGGAGTGACCACGTGGCGCGGGATACCCTCGGTCACGGTCCGCGGAACGCCCGTCGGGTGATAGCCGAGCTCGTAAGCGCGCTGATGAGTAATCTTGCAATACATCTGCACGTATCCATTCGGCAGTCCGGTGAGCTGCTCGACGGTCGCCGGGCACCCGATACAAATCTTCGCAAACTTGCAGGTCGCGCAGGGGTGGCCCACGGGATACTTCATCTCGACCTTGCCGCCGAGCGCCGACCAGATCTCCTCGAACGGTTGTTCGAACAGATTGCCGACGGTCTTGCGAGACGAGGAGCAGGTGCTCACGCCCCCGTGAACATTGATGTGCAGCGTCGTCCGGCCGGCGCCGCACTTATAAACGTTCTCGTACGTCGAGTCATCAACGCGGACAGCAGCATACTTCCGAAAGTCGCTCAACCCTGGATCGAGCGTCTTTTGGAGATCCATGACCTCTTGCGGTCCCAGCTGCAAGGACATCGGCGCCAGATCACCCTTCTCTTGCGGGATGATCGAGTAGTCCGTGCGAAAACGGACTCCTTTCGCCTTGGCGAAAGCCATCATGGCCGGAATCTCACTCGCGGTGACGGTCATCGCTGGACACTTCAGATCGAACTCGATGCCGCGCTCGAGGAGGAGGTCGATGGCGCGCATGACGCGCTGATACGACTTGGGGATTCCGGTGACGCGCTCGTACGACTCGGGCGTCATGCCGTACAGGCTGATCGACATGAACTTTGGCGGCCACAATGCGAGGAAATCCGCCCAACGCTCACCGATCAGATACGCATTCGTATTGATGTAGACGTTGAAGCCGCGCCGCTTTGCCGCGAGGTAGATCTCCTTGAACTGCTTGTGCGTGAAGACCTCGCCGCCAGTGAGCAACAGCATGAGTGTACCAGCAGCCTTCAACTTGTCGAACAGAATCTCGGCCTGCTCCAGCGACATCACATCCTCGCGCTCCGCACAGGGGGCGATGTAGCAATGGACGCAGTTGAAGTTGCAGGTCGCGATGATCTCGACGTCCGCCTGCAGTGGAATTCGCTGCTGCCTCGCGTTGACGACGAGTCGCTTTTTGAGGATGGCGCCGGAGACTTTCGGTATGGTTGCCGTCATGATTCCAGTTGGCGCGATTCGACAGCCTGCAGCGACTCGAGTTGCTCGAGGAAATCCATCACATCCACAGCGGCCTGATCACGAGTGACCTCGTACTCGCCAATCAAGCGGGCGCACAAATCATCCAGCGTCGACCACTCCGCCAAGGACTCCCAAAGCAAGGCTCCCGTCGGTGTGAGCGCGTAAAACGGCTCTTCGCCACGCGCGTGCAATGAAACGAGGAGGTGCTCGCCCACCGTTAGGCGATAGACATAGCCATCTGTACGCCGATACTGAGCGTTGACGCCCTTTTGCGACATTCTCGGTCGTAGCAGAAGCAAGAAAGACGCCAAGCTGGGCGCTCAGCCTGTGATCGGAACGGCAGCCCCGGAAGCGAGGCGAAAGGCTTCGGCTGTCGGTTGGAAATGGAGCACGGAAACACTGACACGCCCGACTAACTCCTCGAGAGTAGCGAGGGATCGCTCCAGTTCGGCACGACTGAGCCGAGGCTGCACGAGGCGCACGAAGAGCTCCTTGATGGCCCGCCCGGGCGGCAAGGTCTCGATTCGGTTCTGGGCCGATTGCTGGAGCAGGTAGATCGAGCGAACGGGCGCGCCCTCAGGGGTCTTCCGTACGAGGCTCCCATACCACGGCGACCCCCAAGCGAAAACGCGATCGCCCTCGAGGTTGAGGATCGTCCGGTCGTCGGTGGGAATGCGCGCCCCCAGCGACTCCGCGATGCGGGCCATGGTCGATTTTCCGGCTCGACTATGACCGACGAAGACCAATGCCTCATTGTCGACGATGGCTGTCGCGGCATGGACGACAAGAGTCCCCATGCGACCCAGGGCGCGGACAACGACAAATTGCAGCATTGGGGAGTCGTCCGCCCGAAAGGGACCATAGCGGGGAATGGGAGCCTGCTCGATCTCTCCGCGGCGGAACGACGGGTCGATGCGCAACCTCCACGACGGCACCTCTCGTGATCCGCGCCAGAAAATCATCTCCTCACTGCCGTCGCTCGCTCGCCAAATATCCCAGACCTTCTCGATCGAGAAGTCCGACGGATCCGTTCGTGGAGATATCGGACCGACACTGCACGACAGCTCAAGCGTCGGCTCCAAGCCCTCCACGATGAAGGGCCAATGCGACTCCGATACCGAAAACCGAAGGGAGTCGGATCGTGGACGGAAGGCAACGACGAGGTGCCCGAACTTCATTGAGACCTGGTCGAACTCGCGAACTCGGCCCGAAATACCCACTCCCCTGGGGAGAATGGTCACGGACGGCACCCAAGTGCACGGCGACGAAAGCTGGATCGGACGAAAAACATCACCGCAACGAGCGAGCGACAGATCCAACCTGCCGTCTCCACCGATAAAGCTCCCCGAGCGCGAGAGCGACAAAGCCGTGCCGCAACGTTCGCGTGAGCCCCACGACCCGACCTCTTCTGATCACGGCCGTCGCAACCCCGAGAATGCTCGAGCGTGGGCTCGGCGCGTCGGCTCGTGGCGAGGCATCTCCACAAGTCGTGATTGTATCGACCGTGCATTCGACGACTCGGTGGACCAGAATGCACCGGTGTGCTCGAACGGCAACGATGTCACCTTTGCGCAGCCGGCTCGAGAGAGGCTCCAACAGGACGCGTTCGCCTGGCCGGATTGTCGGCAGCATACTCGGCCCGCGGCCGCGAACCCACATTCGGCCACCGGCACGCAAGACCTCCGATACGAGCTCGCGATGGCTCTCCCTCGTCAGGCTACGCACATGACTTGTTGAAGTCCAGGAACGCCGATGGCGCCCATCTTCGGCGACGAGGGGTTTCTCTCTGCCGCTCGCGAGCTGCGTCAAGGAGATCTTCGTCATGCTCGTTCTTCGCGGGGCGCGTTATCGTGGCGCCGGTCCGAAAGTCCCACTCGCATTGTCAGCATTTGCCATCGCGCACTGGCGATGCCGCGCAACGCAGGCAAGATCGCCGAACGTGTCCGAGGCGCACGCCAGTTCACGCCATAGGCGCTCACTGTCACTGCGACTCCGATCACGTGCGCGCGATTCACGCGTGTCGTTATGCGAGGATTCTCGTCGGTGGAAAGAACCCAATCGCTGCCGTCGTGCCTCACGACGCGTCCTAGAAACTCGTTGCCGTATTCACTACGCGCCAATACCACATGTCCCTTTCGTATGGATGCGGATCCGATCGGGCCGACGCTCACGGTGGAAAATGGCGGTATGGTCGGGGACATACTACTATCGGGTGCCTGGAATGTCCTCATCGCCTGGCCGCTTGCTTCGGCTGTCCCGGGTCTCACGATCGAGTGCGAGGGGAGTGCGTCGCGATCATCGCGATAGCGTCGTTCGGCGAGGGTGGCTGCCGCGAGCCGGCGATATAACCAGCCCGAGGCCCGGCGCGCGAAGTACGCGATGGCGACCGAGCCGCGCGCGCGCTGAGCTCGCGGCCATAGTCGACCTTCCACAATTCGCAAACCGTCAAACGCGGTCGCGGCGAGACGCATGAGCCGGAAGCCCCGCTGCAACTCGGAAACAGGCCGCACGGCCTCGATGAACGGGAGAAGCGAGCCCTCGTCGCCCTGCGAGATCGCTCTGGCGAGGCGTGCCAGGCTGTGCGCGCGCGCATAGTGGCGCCGCAAACCGTTGCGTTCCGCAATCGAGGCCGCGGCGGCGCGGTCAGCGTCGTCGAGTCGCCGATGGAGCCGCTCGAAGTCGACTATCCAGAGCAGCGGAATCGCATGATGCTTTGCTTGGTGAGCAGCCAGGTACGCGGGCAACAATCGCCGCGAGAGCGCGGGGACGTGACCACCGCCTAACGGGACGAGCTCGGTCTCGACCGGCAGGTCGACATAATCGAGGAGAGGATCGTCGATCAATGACGAATGAAGTTCCAATCGACATGTGAACACGTCAACGCGACGCTCGTACGTCTGCTCGTTAGGTGCTACGCCACTGAGGCAACGCCAGCCCGCGCCCAACAGGCGTACGTGGGCTTTGCCGCGCAGCGCCGTGGGAACAAATAGATCCAGATCTGCTAATGGCCGAACTGACGCATCTTCATAAACGAGAGACGCTAGCGCCGGCCCCTTGAGGGTCGTCGCGCTGACCCCGACGGCGCACAGTGACGCTTGGGTCTCTAGCAGGATTTGCGCGTAGGCACCGGCCTTGACCGCGATTTTGAGCGCAGCCTTTCGCCACGCAGCCGCTACGGCCTCGGGGGCTTCTGCCCGGATGATGGAGGCGCGCTCGTGCCAGATCAAAGCGACTACCCGTTCGCGCGCGGCAATCACGAGCGCTTGTCGCCACTCCGTCGCCGACAGTGACCGGACATCGCCGCCCAACGCAAGCTGCAGAACGGCGCACGTCGCTGCGGCTGGCCACTCGTCTGAGGATCCGAGCGGGTATTGGCGGTTGCTGGCCAATTTCGCGGGGCTAAGGCCGGTCATCTCACGAACAAATGCAGTTGAGCGAGAGATCAGTCTATCGCTCAGACGAGACCGGTCGCCAAAATGCAGAAAATATGCCAAGTGACCGGCATCTTCGTGCTTCTGTCAATCGACGACCGCTGAGCTCACGGGCACTCATCGACGGCCGATAGCGCGCCGTCAGCGATTCTCGATCCAAGTCGACTGTTGAGAGGTCTTCGCGAGCGACACGACGCGCGCCCGTGTCTTGATCGTTCGGGCCATCGCGTTCCGGCTGTCCACGATCAGGCTCGCGTGATCCATGAGCATTTGATAATCGATCGCTCGATGATTCGTGACGATCACCACCGCATCAGCGCGTTCGAGCTCCGCCGCGGTGAGCTCCACACCGGAGCGCGCGTGCCCGTCATCGCGATAGCTCGCGATGAATGGATCATGGAAGACGACCTCCGCGCCATCGGCCTCGAGCAGTCGCATGACGTCGAGGGCGGGACTCTCGCGGATATCATCGATGTCCGGCTTGTACGCGACACCGACGACGAGGACGCGGCTGCCGTTCACCGGCTTCCGCTCTTCGTTGAGTGCCTGCGCGACTTTCGCGACGACGTAGGCAGGCATCTGGCTGTTGATCTCACTGGCAAGATCGATGAAGCGCGTTTTGTAGTTGAGCGTCCGCATCTTCCACGCGAGGTAGTGCGGATCGAGCGGAATGCAGTGGCCGCCGATCCCGGGGCCTGGCGTGAACTTCATGAAGCCGAAGGGCTTCGTCGCCGCCGCGTCGATCACCTCCCAGACGTCGACGCCCAGCTTGTCGCAGACGATCGCCATTTCGTTCACCAGCCCGATGTTCACCGATCGGAAGGTGTTCTCGAGCAGCTTCACGAGCTCCGCGGCTTCGGTCGTCGTCACGGGCACGACGGTATCGATCACCGCCGCGTACAGCGCCGTCGCCAGCTCCGTGCAGGCCGGCGTGATGCCACCGACCACCTTCGGGGTGTTCTTGGTGTGATACTTCGGGTTGCCGGGGTCGACACGCTCGGGGCTGAAGGCAAGGAAGACATCCTCGCCCACCGTGAGTCCCAGCTTCGACAGGGCCGGCAGCAAAACCTCGCGTGTCGTGCCCGGATACGTCGTGCTCTCGAGGACGACAAGCAGGCCCTTGTGCGCCGTGCGACACACCGCGTCGGCCGCGGCGATGACATAGCTCATGTCCGGGTCGCGCGTCTTCACCAGCGGCGTGGGAACCGCGATCGAGACCGCATCTGCCTCCTTGAGCCGCGACTCATCGGTCGTCGCCTCGAAGAGACCCTGCTTGACGAACTTGGCGATGTCGGCGCTCGACACGTCCTGAATGTGCGAGCGACCCTCCATCAGACTGCGGCAGACACGCTCGCTGACGTCGTAGCCGATGACCTTAAAGCCGCCCTTGGCGAATTCCACCGCGAGAGGGAGACCGACGTAGCCAAGTCCGATGATCGCAACGGTCGCTTTGCGATCCTCAATTCGCTTCAGTAAAACGTCCTTCATCGGTCGATCACTCGTAAAATGAGCGCACGGCTTCGACGACTTCGTCGAGCTGGCCGCGGGTGAGCTCGGGATAGATGGGAAGCGACAGCACTTCGTTCGATGCGCGCTCCGACTCGGGACAGCTGCCCTCCCGATATCCGAGGTAGGCGAAGCAGGGCTGCAGATGAAGCGGCAGGGGGTAGTAGATCGCCGTGCCGATTCCCTTGGCCTTGAGATGCGCCTGCAACTCATCGCGCCGCTGAGCGCGAATGGTGTACTGGTTGAAGATGGACTCGTTCATGGGGTCAATCGTGGGCGTACAGATACCCTCGATGCCCGCCAACGCCTCGGTGTAGTATTTCGCGTTCTCCCGCCGCTTCGCGCTCCATTCTGCGAGGTGCGGAAGCTTTGCACTCAATACTGCAGCCTGAAGGGCGTCAAGACGGCTGTTATACCCTACCTCGTCATGGAAGTACTGCTTCGCTCCACCATGAACGCGGAGGCGTCGTAAACGCGTGGCCAGTGCCAGGTCCTGGGTGACGATCATCCCGCCGTCTCCATAGCCACCCAGGTTCTTGGAGGGGAAGAAGCTGAGGGTGCCCATCGTCGGCACCTCGCCCGCCATTCGCCACTCGCCATCGATCGCCCGCCGAGCGCCGATGGACTGCGCCGCGTCCTCGATCACCGGGAGCCCCTTCGCCACGACTGCGACCTCTTCGATCGCCGCCATCTGGCCGAAAAGATCGACCGGGATGACTGCCTTGGTTTTTGGCGTGATGGCGGCGGCCACCGCCTCGGGCGCGATGTTGTAGGACTGCGGCTCGATGTCGACGAAGACTGGCGTGGCGCCGACATTGTGAATCGTCCCCGCCGTTGCGAAGAATGTGAACGGCGTGGTGATGACCTCATCGCCCCGGCCGATATCGAGGGCGCGGAGGGCCAGGAGCAACGCATCCGTACCACTGGCACAGCCTATCGCGAACTTCGTCCGCGACATCTCCGCGACTTGATGCTCCAGCGCCTCCACAGCGGGACCGAGGATGAAGAGCTGGGAGTCGATGACGCCCATGACGGCGGAAACGACTTCATCACGGATCGCGGCGTGTTGCGCTCGCAGATCCAACAGTGGGACGGCCATTCGTGTGAAATCTGAAGTGGGTTTTCGGGCAGGGAGAGCAAGTTCGCTGTCTCGCTGGGGAAGGTCAATGAACGCCGGTTCCCCTGACAGCTTCATCACAGACTCGTGCGAAGCGGTATCGGCACCTCGCGGCCGATCTTCGCAGATTCGTAGATGCCGAGGATCAGCTCGAGCGACTTTCGGCCGGCGCGCCCATCGGTTTGAGGCTGCGCTTCACCGCGGAGTACCGCGAGCACATTCCGATAGTAGCCCTCGTGGCCGAAGCCATAGATGTTCGGCGGGTTTGTGTTCGCGCTGTCCACGAGTTTGTCATCGTCGTCGTAGTCGGCGAAAAGCCAGTGCTCGACGCGATTCACGGCGGTGCCGCCGATCTTCACCGAACCCTTCTCGCCGAGGATCGTGATCGATCCTTCGAGATTGCGAGGGTAGGTGAGCACGTTGACCTCGATCACGCCGAGCGCGCCCGAGCGGAACTTGAGAAGCGCGACGCCCGAGTCCTCGGCCTCGATGCGGCGCGCCTGGGTAGCGGTCTTGGCCATGACGCTCTCGACGGGCCCGACCAGCCACTGAATCAGATCGACATAGTGCGATGCCTGGTTCATGATCGCGCCACCGTCGAACTCCCACGTGCCGCGCCAGGGAGCGGCGTCGTAGTAGTCCTGCGGCCGCTGCCATCGCACGGTCGTATTGGCGAGAAAGATCCGGCCGAAGCGACCCTTGTCCACGGCGCGCCGGAGGAGCTGAATGGGCGGGTTCAGCCGGTTCTGCTTGACGACGAAGAGAAATACGCCCGCGTCGTCGCACGCTTTCACGAGATCGTCGGCCTGGCCGAGGGTGATGGCCATCGGCTTCTCGGTAATGACGTGCTTTCCTGCACGTGCCGCGAGTGCGCCCTGCGCCGCGTGCAGCCCCGAGGGCGTGCAGATCGACACGATGTCGCACTCGGCGCGCTGGAGCATCTCCTCGAATGAGGTGAACGCCGGCACCGCCTCCTGCGCACCAGCCGCTTCGGCGCGCTCCGGAACGATGTCGCAGACGGCGGAGATGGTTAAGCTGTCGATCTTCTTCAGCGCGTCGAAGTGGTTCTTGCTGATGCGTCCACATCCGACGACCGCGACCTTGAATTCCCCGCCCGCTCTGGTGCGCGGCGTCGTCATCGGTCGCTCGGCCGACGCCGGATTCCGGAGCCGGCACGCTCGTACTCGGTTCCGCAGGAGTGGCAGCGGCCCTCGCCGTCATCCGGCAGCCGCTCGCCGCACTGGCACATCCAACCGATGCGACGCGCCGGGACGCCGACCATGAGTGCGTAGTCGGGCACGTCGCTCGTCACCACCGCTCCCGCGCCGATGAACGAATACTCACCGAGGGTGACGCCGGCAACGATCGTGGCGTTCGCGCCGATGCTGCTCCCGCGACGAACACGCGTCGGCCGATACTCGTGCTTGCGCGAGACGTGACTGCGTGGGTTGAGCACGTTCGTAAAGACCATCGACGGACCGCAGAACACGTCGTCCTCGAGCTCGACGCCCTCGTAGATGGAGACGTTGTTCTGGATCTTGCAATTGTCCCCGATGCGCGTGCCGTTCATGACGACGACGTTCTGGCCCAGGCTGCAGCGCGCGCCGATCACCGCGCCAGGCATGACGTGACAGAAATGCCAGATCTTCGTTCCCGCGCCGACGATTGCGCCGTCATCGACGTAGGCGGATTCGTGAATGAACGGCGTCGAGGAGCTCAATTCACACCGTTGCGTTCGCGACGATCTGGCTCTGCCACTCCTGGAGCGAGCGCACGCTCGGCGCGCGCGACTTGAGCGCGAGGATCGCGTCCGACGCCGCGCTTGCCGCGGACATCGTCGTCGTGTACGACACCCGGTGCACGATCGCGCCCTGGCG
>JAJKIR010000101.1 GCA_021154325.1 Gemmatimonas sp. | reverse complement strand
CCGTCACTCGTTACCTTCCTCCTCATGGCCAAAGTCCAGCGCAAGGACGAGATCCTGAAGTCCGAATTGCCGCCGACGTTACCGTTGATGGCGCTACGCTCTACCATCGTGTATCCGCTCGGAACGATCGCGGTGCAGATGGGGGCACCCGAGAACCTCGCGCTGCTGCGCGCGCACGATGAGCCGGGACTGATCGTCGCACTCGTCGTCGCCAGCGGCGATCATGACGAGCCGATCGACTCGTCGAAGTTCGTGGGCCGCATCGGCGTCGCTGCTCGCGTGCACGAGCGAATCAATCTTCCGGGCGACACCGTGCAGATCACGCTTCAGGGTCTGCGCCGCATCTCGGTGGAAGACATCGCGCGCACGGAGCCGTACCCCGTCGCTTCGGTGCGCCCCGCGAAGGAGACGCCGGCCGATGCGACCGAAGTCGATGATCTCGTGGCGCGCATCGTGACCTCCGCCGAGACGCTCGCGGAGCTCGTCGATCGGATTCCGGACGAAGTCCCGGCGATCTTGAAGATGAACGTCTCGGATCCGGGGCGGTTCGCGGATCTCGCGGCGACAAATATGAACTTCCGCATCGCCGACAAGGACGAGGTGCTGCAACGCCTCGATGTCGGCCAGCGGCTGCGGTTCATCCTCTCGCGCCTGGAACGCGAAGTCGCACGCGCGCGGGTCATGGAAGACGTGAAGCGGCAGACGGAGATCAAGATCGAGCAGCATCAGCGCGAGTTCTATCTGCGCCAGCAGCTGCGAGCCATTCAAGCAGAGCTTGGGGAAACCGATCCCGGTGAGAAAGAGGCGATCGAAATCCTGAAGAAGATAGAAGAAATAGGACTTCCGGAAAAAGTCGCACAGGAGGCGCGCCGCGAGACGGAGCGCATGCGCATGCTCTCGCCGGCGTCGAGCGAGTATCAGGTGGTGCGGACCTATCTCGATTGGGTGCTGGCGCTGCCGTGGAACAAGCGCTCGGGCGACACGGAGATCGATCTCAACAAGGTGCAGCAGGCACTCGACGAAGGCCACTACGGCCTCGACGAGGCGAAGGAGCGCATCATCGAGTATCTCGCCGTGCGCAAGCTGCGCGGCGGGGACCCGCACGGGCCGATTCTCTGCTTCGTCGGCCCGCCGGGAACGGGCAAGACGTCGTTAGGCGCGGCGATCGGCAAGGCGATCGGGCGTGAGTTCTACCGCATCTCGGTTGGCGGCGTGCGCGACGAGGCGGAGATTCGTGGCCATCGCCGGACGTACGTCGGCGCGATGCCGGGGCTGATCCTGCAGGCGCTCCGGCGCGTGCAGACGCGCGACCCAATTCTGATGATCGACGAGATCGACAAGATGTCGGGCGGTGGCCCGAGCGGCGACCCGACGGCGGCGATGCTCGAGGTGCTGGATCCGTCGCAGAACAACGGCTTCGTTGATCATTATCTCAACTTGCCGTTCGATCTCTCCTCGGCGCTCTTTATCTGCACGGCGAACAATCTGTACGACATCCCCGCGCCGCTCCGCGACCGCATGGAGGTCATCAAGATCGCCGGGTATACGGTCGAGGAGAAAGTCGAGATCGCGTGGCGCTATCTGCTCCCGCGGCTGCTCGAGGAGCACGGCATCACCGACAAGGACATCCAGTTCACGGATGAGTCGCTCTCGTTCATCTCGAGCCGGTATTCTCGCGAGGCTGGCCTCCGAAACTTCGAGCGCAACCTCGCGGCGATCATGCGAAAGCGGGCTCGCCGCAAGGCAGAGGGTGAGGAAGGCGCCTGGGTCATCGATCTCGAGAAGGTCGAAGAGATCCTCGGCATACCTCGCTATGCGGTGGAGGAAGCCGAGAAGGTCCCGGAAGTGGGCGTCGCGACCGGCATGGCGTGGACGGCGACGGGCGGCGACCTGATGATCATCGAGGCGCTGAAGATGCCGGGCACCGGACGCCTAACGGTCACGGGCCAGCTCGGGGAAGTGATGCGCGAGAGCGTGGATGCGGCCTACTCGTACGTGCGGTCGCGCGCGGGCCAGCTCGGGATTCCGGACTCGGATTTCCGCGAGTACGACCTGCACATCCACCTTCCCGCGGGCGCGATTCCGAAGGACGGTCCGAGCGCGGGCATCACGCTCACCCTGACGATCGCGAGCACGCTGAGCGGGCGTCCGGTTCGGCGCGATGTCGCGATGACGGGCGAGGTCACGCTCCGCGGCAAGGTGCTCGAGATCGGCGGCGTGAAGGAAAAGGTGCTAGCCGCCTATCGCGCCGGCCTGCGGGAAGTGATCATGCCGAAGTCGAACGAGAAGGATCTCCGCGACGTGCCGGTGGAGGTGAAGCAAAACATGGCGTTCACCTTCGTGGAGCGGATGGACGAGGTGCTGCACCTCGCGCTTCTCCCTGCCGCGTTAGGTGTCGCTGACATCACGGAGCCTGAGCCATCGCCGGGCATCGCCGGCTCGACAACCCGCGTCGATCGCGAGGAGCGGGTGGCACGCGGTGTGTGACGAGTGGTGAGTGGCGGGTGGTTGGTGAATTCGGAAGGCCGGCGCTTCGCGCCGGCCTTTCCATTTTACTCGCTACTCGCCACTCGCCACTCGCTAGGGCATCAGCTTCGAGATCAGATAGATCGCCATACCCGCGAGGCCGCCCACGACGGTGCCGTTGATGCGGATGAATTGCAGATCGCGGCCGATGGCGAGCTCCACGCGCCGGGCCGTGACGTCCGGATCCCACGACGCCACCGTGTGCGCGATGAGATCGGCGACCTCGCTCTGATAGCGATCGACGAGAAACATCGCGACGTCGACGACGAACTCGTCGACCTTGTGCAGGAGATCCGGATCCTTGACGACCGCTTCCCCGAACGTGTTGATCGCGCGCTCGATCGCACCTGGCGCGAGCCCGTCCGGCGCCTCGGCGTAGCGCACGAGCGCCGTCTTCGCCCGGCCCCAGAGGCCGGATGAGAACTTGCGCGCCGTGTCGCTGAGCAGCACCTCCTCCTTCAGCGCCTCGATACGCGCGGCGACGGCCGGGGAGTAGTTCAGCTTCTCGATGAAGTCCTGCAGCGCGCCGTCGAATCGCTCGCGCAGCGGATGTTCGGGGTCGTCACGTACCTCGATGAGCGTTCGCTCAATCGCCGAGACGATCTTCCGGTAGATCTTGTCGTCGATCGCGCTCGGCACCCACCACGGCGTCTCCTCTTCGACGCGCAACCGGATGAGGGCGCGGCTGTCCTCGACGGCGCCCGCCGCGAGCCGAATCGCTTCGTTGAGCAGCTCCTGATGCCGGTTGTCCGCCGTGATGACGGAGAGCATCCGGCCCAGCAGGGGCGCGGCCTTGACGGCCCGAACGCGCTCCTCGACGCTGCGATCGATGAATGCCTCGACGTCCTCGTCGCGCACGAGCTGCGCCGCTGAGGCGAGCGATGAGGCGGTGTGCTGAGCGATCTGACGCACATTCTCGGGGCTGGCGAGCCACTGCCCGAGTCGCGTCGCGACGTCGAGGCTGCGCAGCCGATTGGCGATGACCTCGCGCGTCAGGAAATTCTTCTGGACGAAGGCCCCAAGCGTACGGCCGACGCGATCCTTGCGCGCGGGCACGATCGCGGTATGCGGGATCGGAATGCCTAACGGGTGGCGGAAGAGCGCCGTGACGGCAAACCAGTCCGCGAGACCGCCGACCATCGCCGCCTCGGCGGTCGCGCGAAGGATCCCGATCCATGGAAATCGCGACTCGAAAAACCGGGCGACGAAAAAGATCACCGTCGCGGCGACGAGCAGCGCCGTCGCTCGCCGCTTCATGCGGTCGAGCTGCGCCTGACGGGTGGCTTCGTCCTGCAACAGTTGCATGGGTGCCGGCTAGCCGCCGATGGTCACGCGTCCAAGATCGAGGAGCTGCGGCGACGCGCTGGATGGCACGTCGACGACGAGCACCACGTTCCTCCCCCCGATCTCACGCGGCGTGATCACGACCGTCCGTCCGCGGCCGGAATACGTGCGTGCGCCGCCCGCGCCGAGCGCCGGACCGGTGATGCGATAGCGCTTCTGCGTCGCCTGGCCGAGTGCGTCCACGAACTCCGCCGCGTCCACTGGAGTGTCCCACACGCTCACCCACACGAGACCGGGACCGCTCGATGTGCGCACGACGGCGTACCGGTCGCCACCCCAGCCAATCGCGCCCTGGGAAGCGACCTGCTGATCCTGCAGATGCTCGAAGAGAAAGAGTCGCGTGTCGAACTCACCGAGCGTGTTCGCGTAGATCTGATTCGGGAGCGGCGGGAGCGTGACACGCACCGGCAGGTCGGGCGCCGACGCGAAGTACGCGCGGTCGTGCATCACCTGCTCCGTCGACTGCGGCATGGCGCGGAACGGCAGGGTGCCGGGCCGGCGCTCCTTGAGGCGACCGACGAAGTCCTGGCCGTTGATGTAGGGGAAGAGCAGCTCTTCCTGGATGACCATCGGTGCCGCACTGAAGATCGGCGACGCCTGCGACTCCCGAATCATGTCGCGCATGCGATCCTGGCCGCCCGGCAATCGCGTCGCAACGTTTCGGCCGCCCAGAGCCCATATCATCTGCTCGTAGGTGGCCTCGCCCTCGATGACAGATTGAGCGGCGAGCACGCGATCGTCATCCCCGGTTTGCCGCTGCAGCGAGTCGAGATCGATGTACTGATCCTGCAGCGCGTGCACCAGCTCGTGGTAAATCGTGATGGAGACGATCTCGTCGGGAGCGCCGTTCATGACGTAGAGCACCTTCGTCTTGGGATCGTAGATCCCGAGGATCTGCTCCGTGAGCAGATCGACGAAGAGCTTGCGCACGTTCATGGTGTCCGGAATCAACCCGAGCACCTTGTACGCAGCCTCTTTGCCGGCGAGCTCGCGCTGGGTCGCGGAATCGTCGAGCTGCGCAAGCACGAACGCGCGCACCTGATCGCGCGACTTGACCTCGAGCTTCGGCGGACGCTTGAATGACACCCCGACGGACTTCTCAATCAGCGGCACATCCTCGGCGACCCGATCCGCGTACGGTCCGTGCTGCGCCTTCTCCGGCCCCTCGCGACGACAGGCGGCCGTGATGACCACCGCCGCGACCACGAGGCGGCGGATGCTTACTCTGCCCACACCACGCTCTTTCCGGACATGAGACTGACGACGCGGGCGATGTCGTGCCCGCGAACGACGATTCCGTGCTCCATCAATAGCCGGCTCAGCTCCGCCTCGATCTCGGTGAGTGACACCGGCGAGCTGCCGGTCGCGGGCGGGGCCGCTGGTGCCGGGGGCGTCTGGGGCTCGGCCGTGGCGTTAGGCGCGGTCCGTCGCGGTGGTGGTCCCATGAACAGCGCCTCGAGCTCTGCGCCGAAGCGCTCGAGGGCCCCGAAGCCATCCTGCGCGAAGCGCTCGACGGGATCGGCATTGCCACTGTCGGACGGCGGGAGATCGTCATCCGGCTCGGGGCTCTCCTGCCTGGCGCCGCGGCGCTCCGTCGACGGGTCGCGGTTGGCCGCCGCCTCACGACGGAGCAGCGAGGCCCGACGCTTCATCAGCTCCTCGGCGCGCGGAGGGTAGGCGGCGACTGCCTGCATGTGCGCACAGGCCTCGTCCAACGCGTCGATTGCCTTGTCCGGCCGCATCCGGTCGGTGACGAACATGTCGGTGAGCGTCACCGACGATCGCAGCGCTTCGTCGGAAATGAGAACGTTGTGATGACGCTCGAGCCGCTCCCGCCGCGCGAGCAGGATCTCCAGCGCCTCTTCCGTCCCGAGCTCGCGAACGACGACCTTCTGGAAGCGCCGTTCGAGCGCGGGGTCGCCGACGATCCAGCGCTCGTACTCCTCATTCGTGGTCGCGCCGATGACCCGGAAGTCGCCGCGCACGAGCGCGGGCTTGAGCATGTTCGCGGCATCCATCGCGGCGCCGAGCGCAGTCCCCTGCCCGATGAGATTGTGCAGCTCGTCGATGAAGAGGATGACGTTCCGCGCGGCGGTAGTCTCGGAGACGAGGGCGGTGATGCGCTGCTCGTACTGGCCACGGTAGGTCGTTCCGGCGAGGAGGCCCACGTGGTCCAGGGAGAGGAGGCGCACGTTGCGCAGCACGAGTGGAACGCGCCCTTCGGCGATACGCTGCGCGAGGCCCTCGGCAATCGCGGTCTTTCCGACGCCGGCAGGACCCACGAGCGTCGGATTGTTCTTCCCATGACGAAGGAGGATGTCAATCACCCGATCGACCTCGGCGTCGCGGCAGCGGACGGGCTCGAGACGCCCGGCACGCGCGTCGGCAGTCAGGTCTCGGGTAAAGCGCTTGAGCGCGTCCCCTTCGGGCTGCAGGAAATCACCAATCACGAGGCGAGGGTCTGGGGAAACGGGCCATTGTCATCCTGAGCGCAGCGAAGGATCTAGCCGAATCGAGCAGATCCTTCGTCGCTGCGCTCCTCAGGATGACGTCTCGATGGGCCCTAGCTACCTAAAAGCCATCCCAGCCAGGTCTCTCCCCAAAGCAACGTCAGCATCGCAGCCGGCGCAAGGAAGACGCCGAATGGAACGAGGGGCGCCGCGAATGGTGCGCCGCCGAGCGCGAGCTCGGTCTGGTCGCGAGAATGCGTACGGCGCAGCCACGTGATTGGATACACCACAGCGAGGAAAGTGACAGCACCGATCGCGGAGGCGACGAACACCGTCATGATCGCGCGCTGAGGACCCAAAGCTCCGCCAATGAACGCCATGAGCGTGACATCACCGAGTCCCATCGCCTCGCGCTTGAGCGCGACCTCACCAAGCCATCCGACGATTGCGATCATCCCAGCGCCTGCACAGGCACCGATCAGGGCTTCGTAGGGTCCCGCGAAGAGGGAGGACTGCCCGAGGAAAAATGCGAGAATCGCGGTGAGGAGCGTCCACCCGAGCCCGAAAAGCGTGAATCCGTCGGGGATGAGATAGGTCTGCAGGTCCGTCATCGCGACGCCGAGCAGCACGGTGCCAAAGACGGCAACTCGCACTGCCGTGAACGTTGGCCCGTAGACGAGCACCGCGCCAAGCCACCCGAGTGCGACGAGGAGCTCGATCGCGGGGTACATCGCGGAGATGCTCTCTGTGCAGCATCGGCAGCGGGCGCGCAGGGCGACCCAGCTCGCGAGTGGAATGTTCTCGAACCATGCGAGCTGATGTCCGCATTTCGGGCAGCGAGATCTGGGCCGGACCACCGACTGCTCGCGCGGCCAGCGCGCAATGCAGACGTTCAGGAACGAACCGATGCACGCGCCGAAGAGAAAGGCGAAGAACGGTGCAAATAGGGGATCAATAGCAATCATCGTCGTAGCTCATAAAGCATGATGCCGGTCGCCACTGCCACATTGAGCGATTCGACGTCCGGCCCGATCTCCACCGCCACCAGCCTGCCCGCGGCCTGTCGCGTCTGCGCGGACAGACCGCTTCCTTCGTTCCCTACCGCGACCGCCAGGCGATGAGGAATCGTCGAGCGGTCCCGCGTCACGAGCGAGAGCGGCTCCCCGCCCGCCTCCGCTCCCCAGAGCTCGACGCCATTTCGTGAACGGAACGCGTCGAACTCAGCCCAGGTACAAGCAAGTGCGGGGGCATGAAAGAGAGCCCCCATCGAGCTACGGACGACTTTGGCGTTCCAGAGGTCAACGGTTCCCGGCAGGCTCACCGTTACGGCCGCTCCCAGGGCCGCCGCAGTCCGGACGATGGTGCCGACGTTCCCTGGATCCTGAACGGCGTCGAGAACGATGACGCGAACCGGTAGCCCGTCATCGAAGGCAACCGCCGAGAGGTGGCGGTGAGGTATTTCCGCGATTGCGAGCAGCCCTTGTGGACTATCGGTGTCGGCAGCGGAGGCGAATTCCGCGGGCGTTACCTCCTGCACTGGAATGCCACGGTCGTGGAGGGCGGCCACGAGCTCACGGGTTCGTGGAAGCTCGGGGTTCGCGATCGTGAGTGCGGCCCGAATCACGAGCGGGGAACGGAGGAGGTCGTGAACCGCGCGAGCGCCCTCAGCGACGAACAGACCCTGGCGCTCGCGCGCCTGCCGGCGCTGGAGGTCTCGCGCTACCGAGAGAACGCGCACGGAACGGGGACCAGGGCGGGGATGGTACCTTGAAGTGTGATACGGACCAGAGTTTGCTTTTGGCGAGCCTAACTACGAGCACGGGTAGGACAATGAGACGAATCTTAGCCGGCGGGCTGCTGGCCGTCACCATCGCAGGCTGCGGCGTATCGACGCAGCAGGAGGTGGAGCTCGGGACGCAGTACATGCAGCAGATCAACGCGCAGCTGCCGATCGTCCAGGATCCCGAGGTGAATCGGTACATCAACGTCCTCGGCGACTCGATTGCGCGGCTGACCGCGCGCGGCGACCTGCCGTGGCAGTTCTTCGTGGTGAACAGCTCGGAGGTGAACGCGTTCGCTGTGCCGGGCGGGTACATCTACGTCAATCGTGGGCTGATCGACCGCGCAAGGAATCTCAGCGAGCTGGCGGGAGTCCTGGGTCACGAAATCGGGCATGTCGTGAAGCGGCACTCGATCAAGCAGATGCAGCAGCAGCAGGGCGCGCAGATCGGCGTGACGCTCGGCTGCGTGCTGCTCAACGTGTGCAACAGCCAGATCGCGGGCGCCGCGATCAACGTGGCCGGCGGGGCGATCTTCGCCAAGTTCAGTCGGGACGACGAGACGCAGGCGGACGAAGTAGGGATAGACAACGTCGTTCGGGCCGGGATCAGCCCGAAGGGAATTCCGGAGATGTTCCAGATTCTCCTCGACGAGCGGCAGGCCGACCCCAGTGCCGTGGAGCTCTGGTTCGGAACACACCCCACCGAGGAGAGCCGCATCGCCGACACGCAGCGGATCATCGACAAGATCGATCCGGCGATCATGCGAACGCTGACCTACAACTCACCGCGGTTCCTCGAGTTCAAGCAACGGGTCCAGTCGCTGCCGGCGCCGCCGCCGACGCGGAGTGGGCACTGAGCAGAGAGCAGAGAGTGGTGAGTAGAGAGTGTGCCGTTCACTCTCTACTCTCTACTCTCTGCCCGCCTAAAGTCTCTCCACGACCCCCGTGATCAGCCGCTCGAAATCGGCGGCGGCGTGCGCGGTGGTTTCAATGACTTCGGCGTGAGTGATGGGCTGCGTCGCTAGGCCGCACGCCATGTTCGTTACGCAGCTCACGCCGAGCACGCGCATACCGAGCGCGCGGGCCACGATGACTTCCGGAACAGTCGACATGCCAACGGCGTCGGCGCCCATGAACGCGAGCATCCGCACCTCGGCTGGCGTCTCGTAGGTCGGGCCGAGGAGACCGCAGTAGACTCCTTCGGCGAGCGCGATGCCGTTCGCGCGCGCGACTTCGCGGGCGATCTCGCCGAGCCGTGCGTCGTACGGCGCGGACATGTCGGGAAAGCGGGGCTCGTCCGCGCCATTTGGGCCGAGCAGCGGGTTCCGGAACATGAAGTTCACGTGATCGCGAATGAGCATCAGGTCGCCTGGGGTGAGCGATCGCCCGATCCCGCCGGCAGCGTTGGAGACGATGAGCGTTCGCGCGCCTAACGCGTGGAGCACCCGCGTCGGAAAGGCGGCGAGAGCGGCGGCGTGGCCCTCGTACATGTGAAATCGGCCGGCGAGGGCGAGTACGGGGCGGCCGGCAAGTCGTCCGGCGATGAGCACACCGGCGTGTCCGGCGACGGTCGCCCGTGGAAAGCCCGGTATCTCGGCGAATGGCACGCGCGTGGCGTCGGTCAGTCTGCTCGCCAGGCCGCCGAGTCCGGAGCCGAGGATGATCGCCGCGACGGGCGGCTCGGTACGGAGGCGGGCGCTGATGTACTCAAGAGCCGCGCGAGCCGCGGAGGCATCGTGCAACAGCTCAGGCATCGAGGCAATCACGCTGCTCACGGAGCGCGGTGATCTCCCGTTCGACCTGCGCGAGCAACTGCCGCCGCTCCTCCCAGGGGAGAAACGCGGAGGCAAAGCCGTTGCGCGCGATCTCTGAGAGCTCGTGGAAGGTGAAGCCAAGGTGAGTCGCCGCGAGCTCGTATTCATCGGTGAGCGTGGTGTCGCTCATGAGCCGATTATCGGTATTGAGTACTACGTTCATGCCGCGGTCGAAGTATCGTCGCAGCGGATGCGTCTCGTAGCGTTCGGTGGCGCGCGTCTGGACGTTGCTCGTCAGGCAGATCTCGAGCGGGATGCGGCGGTCATTCACGTACTGCGCGAGCGATTCGTCCTCGATGAGTCGCGTGGCGTGGCCGATCCGATTCGCGCCGCACACGTGGATGGCCTGCCGCACGGAACTGGCGTCGTCACCCTCGCCAGCGTGGCAGGTGCAGGCAAGGTCGTGCTCCAGCGCATAGCGGAACGCGCCGGCGTGCTGCGCGGCGGGATGTCCCCGCTCGCCCCCGGCGAGATCGAATCCCACGACTCCCCGGCCTCGATAGGCGACGGCAAGGCTCGCGAGCTCCCGGGAGAGCTCCGGCGACATGTTCCGAAGCGCGGTGACGATCACGCGCGCGACGATCGGGTGTTTCGCCGACGCGCGCTCGAGTCCACGAAGCGAGGCGTCGAGCACGTCGCCTAACGAGAGCCCGCGCCGGACGTTGAGGATCGGCGCGAAGCGGACCTCGATGTAGCGGACACCATCCGCCGCCGCGTCTTCGGCGAGCTCGTACGAGATGCGCTCGAGTGCGTCGGCGGTCTGCATGACGGCGAGGGTCACGTCGAACCGCTCGAGGTAGTCCTCGAGGCTCGCCGCGTCGCTGACGCGCATGTAGTCGCGCAACGCGCTCGCGGTCCGCTGCGGCAGGGCGACGTCGTACTCGTCCGCGAGATCGAGGAGTGTCGACGGCCTGAGCGAGCCATCGAGGTGGCAGTGCAGCTCCGCCTTCGGCAGCCGGCGGAGAAGCTCCCGATCGATCGACGATACCATGGCGCTGTTATTAATCCTCTAATCCCGTATCGTCGTCGCGCTCGCGCGCGCCACCGCGCTTCCGCACCGGGAGGAGCCGGAAGATCGATCCGGCGCTGACGCGCTCGTCCACGTCGATCGGGAGTCCACGGCTGTCCGTCACCAGCTTCTCGCCCTGCTCGATAGCGATGGCTTCCGACTCGTTCCATCTCCGCACGGCGTCGAGAATCGAGGAGCCGGCGGGCACCATCACGCCCGCGGCATTCACGAAGACGCGCACCGTCTTCTCACCTTCGGTTGTCATTGCGGGGCCACGATCACGAAGCGGTTGTCCGCCGGCGCTGTGACCGGCTGCGGGAGATGCGCGAGGTAGTCGACGAAGGCATCGAGATCGACCATGTCGAGATTCTCGGCGCGTTTGGCTGCGCTACCGAAACCGAGGCCGCTGCCGCCAGTGTACTCGAAATCGTTGACGACGACGGTATACGTACGAGCGTCCTCGAGTGGCGTCCCGCCGACGCGGACGTTCACGATTCGCGAACCCGGCGCGTGCGTCGTGTCATACTCCACGACTACGCCGCTCAAGTGCACGATGGGCCGCCGACGGCCAACGAGACGCTCGAGATAATCGCGCAGGTCGCGGCCGCCAATGCTGACGCGATAGAGAATGTTCCCGAACGGTTGCACCTCGAAGAGATCGCCGTAGGTAGCCGTACCCGCCCGCAGCGGCGCCCGAATGCCGCCATTGTTCATCATGCCGATGTCTCCCTTTCCTTCCACCCGCATGGCGTCGGCGATGAGATTGCCTAACGGGACCTGCTCCTCCGCGCCCGAGGCGGACTTCTTCATGTACTCAGCGATGCGGGCGACGGGGCGCTTCACCCGCGACGCGACGGCCTCGGTCGCCCGCGCCACGATCTCCGCAACCGCGGTGTCTGGAGGAAATGAATCGGGGAATACTTCGCGCACCTCGTGCGCGGGCATCGCGGATTCACCCGGATCGAGCGGCAGGTCGACGACATCGATGGCCTGACCACTCGAGCGTCCCTGGACTATGGGAATGCCGTTGACGATCGAATTGACGAGCGAGTGCGTGTGCCCACTGATAATGGCGTCGACGTGCTGAGTGAGATGCTGGGCGAGATCGACGATCTCACCCGCGCATGCGCTCTCGCCCGAACGATCGCAGAACGCGCCGGCGTGCGCGACGACGACGACGACCTGAGCGCCGTTGGCACGCAGTGCTCGCGTCAGCGTGTCGACGACGGGCGCCGGATCATCGAAACGAAGGCCGACGACATTGGAGGCGCGCGTCGACGTCGCCGTCTGTCGTGTGGAGACACCGATGATGCCGATCCGGAGACCGTCACGTACGATGAGTGTATCGCGCCGGATCCAGGGAACGGCGCGGCCCAGTGTGTCGCGCACGTTCGCGCTCAGGAACGGATACCGCGCCTGGCGCATCCGCGCGCGGAGCGTATCCTGTCCCCAATCGAACTCATGATTGCCTAACGCGGCGGCGGCGTAGCCCAGCCGATTGAAGATGTCAACGATCGGGCGGCCGAACGCAAAGTTCGAGGCGGGTGTACCCTGGAACTCGTCGCCGCCATCGAGAAGGAGCGACGTGCAGTCCGGAGTCTGGCACTCGGCCCTCGCGCGCTCGATCGCGGCGGCGACGTACGCGAGTCCGCCGCGCATCACGCCGTTTGCGTCAGGCCGCGGCTCGAGCGCGCCATGGACGTCATTCGTGCCGATGAGACGGAGTCGGCGGCCCGAGATCGTGCGCGCCGATGCAGCCGCTGAGGCCCGCGTCGCTCCCTCTCCGGGAATCCGGTGCATCGATGCGAACGCACTCCCGACGGCAGTGCCAGGCACGATCTCCCAGTTGTGATGCCAGTACGCGGCTGGATCGAGCGTTCGCCGCGCGCGGACTTCGTCGATCAACAGCTGGCGAATCTCGAGCTGACGCTCGTCGAGGTTGCGCGATCCGGCGAGCATCGCATACCCGCCGCCTCCCGTCTGTCGATAATTGTTCAGCGCAAAGGTGAAGCTGTCGGACGGAGCGACCGGGCGGCCCTCGTAGGTCAGCTTCGTTAGGCGCGCGCCTATCGGCTTCGTGAGATCGATGGTGTAGTCGACGCCGGCGACGATGTCGAAGTTGTAGCCGGGGATGGCTGGATCGACACCGACGTTACCACTCGCGTCGCTCCGGAAATAGCGGGCGCTGAACTCGAGGTAGTCGCGGAGCTGCCGGCCGGTGATCCAGATTTTGCGCAGCGTGTTGTCATACGGGTAGAGCGCGGCGATGCGGGCAACCGTCACCGGCCCGGCGGCGAGCGTCGCGTCGAGCGAGAACGCGGCGGTCGACGCGAGCTGGGCGTTCGCGGCCTTGCGCTCCACTTCGAGAATGAAGTCGATCAGCGGCGTGTCGACGACCCGCGCCGAATCCGCTCGCCAGGTCACCGGCGTTGTGCCTATCGGCTCGGTCACATACGCGACCGTCTCGTTATGCAGCGCGCTCGTTGCCGCGAGCACGGCGGCGTTCTCCACGTGGCCAGCGGCGGGGATGAGCCGCGCGTGCTTCTCGACGACCCGCCAGCGCGAGCCTTCTCTGGCGAGACGCAGGCGCGCGACACCGAGGCTCGTCGCCCAGTTTTTCGGCTGCATCAGCAGGGCGCCGCCGATGACGGAGTCCGCGAGCTCCTTGTGCGAGTGGCCGTACACGATGAGGTCGATGCCGGGCACCTCGCGAGCAACGCGCGCGCTCACATTCTCGCTCGCGACTCCGCTCGTCACCGTGTCGTAGCTCGATGGCTCGTCCAACCCGGAATGGAGGACCACCACGACCACGTCCGCGCCCGCGGCCCGCGCCGCGCCCACCGCTTCCCGCACCGACGGCACGATGTCCCGCACGACCACGCGTCCGGCGAGGTTGTCGCGGTCCCAGAGATTCGAGCCTGGTGTCGTCCCGCCGATGACCGCGACCTTCACTCCATCGCGATCGATCATCTTCCACGACTCGAACGCATGCGTTCCAGCCGGCGTGTACGCGTTCGCGGCGAGCATCGGGAAGCGCGCGTCGTGAATCATGCGCCGCAGCGTCGGCAGACCGTAGTTGAACTCGTGATTGCCGATCGCCGCCGCGTCGTACGCCATGGCGTTCATCGCCGCGGCAACCGGATGCGGCGCCCGCGACGAGCTGTCGAGGCGCGCGGCGACGTAGGTCAGCGGATTCCCCTGCAGCAGATCGCCGGCGTCCACCAGCAACACACGGCCGGGATTCGCGACCCGGAGCGAGTCGACGATCGTGGCGATGCGCGTGAGACCGCGCTGTGGTTCTGGATTGTTCGCGTAGTAATCCCACGATCGCAGACGGCCATGCGTGTCCGTCGTCGCCGCGACAACCAACTCGACCTCGGCGCCACTCGTGACCGCCGAGCTCCTAGCCAAAGCTGCTGTTTCGGCCGGCCGTACCGCACGGGAGCAGGAAAGCGCGACGAGCAGCACCACTGCCGCAGACAGCGCACGACGCGACGCCGCGCCGAGCGAAGAATGATGCGTCATGGCGACAAGCTAGCCGTCCGGCGAAACGCGTGGCAGTGTATGCTTATACATGATTGTGACAGAGTGGCCGCTTCACTCCCACCGGGCGGCGCGTCATTTTCAGCCGTCGATGCGCTCCGCATGAAGCCGCTCATCATCGGGATCGCGGGCGGCACCGGTTCCGGCAAATCGACGGTCGCCCGGAACGTGGCGAAGGCGCTCTCGACCTCGTCGGTCGCGTTCATCGACATGGACGCCTACTACCGCAACTTCGCGCACGTGCCGCTCGAGGAACGGCGACAGATCAACTGGGATCACCCCGATGCATTCGACTGGGAGCTCCTCCTCACCCAGCTCTCGGCGCTGGTGCGCGGCGAGGCGATCGACAAACCGGTTTACGACTTCGTTTCGCACACGCGGAGCGCGCAGATGGTGCGCATCCCGGCCGCCGAAGTCGTCGTGATCGACGGCATCCTCCTCTTCACCGACGCCAGTGTCCGCGAGCTCTGCGACGTCAAGGTGTTCGTCGATGCCGACGCCGACATTCGCCTCATCCGCCGCATCCGCCGCGACGTGGCGAAACGCGGCCGCACCCTCGATGACGTGATCGACCAGTACCTAACGACTGTCCAGCCGATGCATTTGCAGTTCGTCGAGCCGAGCAAGCGCTACGCCGACGTGATCGTCCCGCGGGGCGGGCACAATCCGGTGGCCATCGAGATGATCGTGGCGAAGATTGGCCGTCGATTGGCCGCGCCCCGCACTGACGGGGTGAGCGAATCGAAGGGCACACCCGCGTGACGGACACGCCCATTCCGTCCGACCAACGCATCCTCGTGGTCGACGACGAAGCTGATATCGTCGCGCTCATCGTCTATCACCTCGCGAAGGCCGGATACCGCGTTTCCACCGCCGGCACTGGCACTGATGGTCTCGAGGCGGCGCGGCGCGAGCGTCCCGCGCTCGTGATCCTGGACTTGATGCTTCCTGGTCTCTCCGGCTACGACGTCCTCGAGCAGCTGCGCGCGGCGGAGCCAACGAAGGGTGTGGGCGTCCTGATGCTCACGGCGAGGGTGGAGGAGCCGGATCGTGTTCGTGGTCTCGTGCTGGGCGCCGATGATTATCTCACGAAGCCGTTCAGCCCGCAGGAGCTCGTATTGCGTGTCGGCGCGATCCTGCGACGGATGGCGATGCCGTCATCCAGCCCGAGCGATGTTCTCGCCATCGGGCCGATTCACATCGATCGGAGCGAGCATCGCGTACGCGTCGACGGCAGTGCCGTCGATCTGACGCCCACGGAATACAAGCTCCTGCTGACCCTCGCCGAGCGCCGGGGCCGCGTGCAGGCTCGCGGGCATCTGCTCGAGACGGTTTGGGATGCGGCGCCCGACATTCAGACCCGAACGGTGGACATGCACGTGCAGCGGCTGCGGGCAAAGCTCGGCAGCGCCGGCAACCTGATCGAGACGGTGCGCGGCTTCGGCTACCGACTGCGCGCCGATCAGGCACGCGTCCCGTGACGCTGCCGCAGCGACTGCTTCTCGGGTCGCTCGTACTTGTATCGCTGCTCGTCGCGGCGATCGTTGCGCTTTCCGGTGGGCGGCTCGAGCAGCGACTCGTCGAGGAAACGACCAATGAGCTCACTCGTGAGGCGAGACTGATCGCGCTGTCGTGGCAGCCTGGTACCAACGCCGACGCTCTCGCGGACTCCGCTGGTTCGGCGCTGCAGCGGCGCGTCACGCTCATCGATCGTTCAGGCGTGGTGCGCGGCGATTCCAAATTCGACGGCGAAGAGCTCGAGCACCTAGAGAACCACTCCACGCGCCCGGAGATCGTTGCGGCGCGCGATCGAGGCGCCGGAATGGGACGACGCCGCAGCGCTTCCGCGGGCGACGACGAGCTGTACGTGGCCATCCGGCATCAGCTCGGGTTCGTGCGCGTCTCGATCAGCACCGCGACTCTCCGCGACATCGTCTCTGGCGCGCGCCGCGACGTGCTCGTCGCGGGGCTCATCGCGCTCGTCGGCGCTCTCGTGCTCGCGCTGCTCTTCTCGCGCAGCGTCACACGCCCGGTCGTGGAGCTGCGCGATGTCGCGCGCGCGATCGCCGACGGCGATCTCGATCGCCGGCCGTCGATCTCTGCTCCCGGCGAGATCGGCGATCTCGCCGTCGCGCTCCACCGCATGTCGGAGCAGCTGGCAACGCGTCTCCACGCGCTCGAGGCGGACGACGCGTTGATGTCGACCCTCCTCGAATCGATCAACGAAGGAGTCGTCGCCGTCACCGATCGCGGCAGCGTGATTCGCATGAATGAAAGTGCGCGCCGGCTCCTTGGCGTGGATGCGCAAACGCCATTCTCCGCCGACGTCCTGCCTCAGGCGCGCGAGATTCGCGCCGCACTGCGAGAGGCGATGTCGGGCGTTCCCACGGAGCCCCGCGAGATGAGCTTCCTCGGTCGTACGATCGCGCTCACCGCGCGGCCACTTCCGGGTGGCGGCGCTGTGCTCGCCCTGCTCGACCTTACCACGCGCCGGCGACTGGAGACGATTCGTCGCGACTTCGTGGCGAATGCGTCGCACGAGCTCAAGACACCGTTGACGGTCATCAGCGGCTTTGCCGAGACGCTCCTCGACCCTGACCTCGCGCCCGCACAACGACAGCAGTTCGTTGGCACGATCCAGTCGAACGTCGTGCGCATGCAACGCCTAGTCGACGACCTTCTTGACCTCGCGCGCTACGAGTCCGGCGGCTGGGTACCGAATCCCGTCGACGTCGATCTGAGAGTCGCGGCCGCGGACGCGCTCGCGCTCGTGCAGCCCGAAGCCGCGCGTCGCAGGCTCGACCTTCGCACCGATATCGCGGCGGGCGCGGATCATGTGTTCTCCGACGCCACAGCGCTCCGCCAAATCCTGCAAAACCTCGTCGAGAACGCCGTTCGCTACACGCAGTCTGGGAACGTCACCGTCTTTGCCCGCCGCGAAGACGTCGGCGTGATTATCGGTGTGCGCGACACGGGGGTGGGAATCCCGCGCGAGCACCTGCCGCGCATCTTCGAGCGGTTCTACCGAGTGGACGCGGGACGGTCGCGCGAGGTTGGCGGCACGGGGCTCGGGCTGGCGATCGTCAAACACCTCGTCGAAGCCCACGGTGGATCGGTGCGTGCAACCAGCACGGTAGGCGTCGGCACCGAGGTCGCCGTCGTCCTTCCAGACGGCTGAACGGTTGCTGACAGGCCGCGTCGGACGTCACCGAGCAGTAGCCGGCAATCACCGTTCACCCAACCGCTCGAGTGGCCGCGTCGACCCCACCAAAGGGAACTGAGTCCCGCCGCATCGCGGCGATCGACATCGGATCGAACTCGATTCGCCAGATCGTCGCGGACGTCTCCACCGGCGGCGGCATCCAGGTCGTAGACGAGATGAAGGCCGCCCCCCGACTTGCCTCGGGGCTCGCGGAGTCTGGGCTGCTGGATGAAGACGCGGTGACGCGCGCCGTCGAAGCCATTGCGCGAATGGCCACGCTCGCCCGACAGCTCGGCGCGGAGCGCGTGGAGGCAGTCGCGACGAGTGCCGTACGCGACGCCGCGAATGGCGATGATTTCGTTCATCGGGTGGAGCGCGACACGGGGCTGCGCGTGCGCGTTCTCGACGGCGAGGAAGAGGCACGACTCAGCTTTCGGAGCGCGCTCGCGCACTTCGAGCTCGGGAGCGGACGGGCCGTCGTCGCCGACATCGGCGGCGGCTCCCTCGAGCTCGTGCTCAGCGTCGACGGCGTGATCGAGCGCATCGCCTCCCTGCCTCTGGGCGCGGTACGGCTCACCGAGCGCTTTCTCTCCGACGGCTCGACGCGTCCGAAGCTCTTGCGTGCGCTCCGGCGCGAGGTTCGGGCGCAGCTTCGGCCTCACCTGCCGGTGCGCGACTGGCGCGG
Organism: Gemmatimonas sp.; assembly: GCA_021154325.1. Lineage (GTDB taxonomy): Bacteria > Gemmatimonadota > Gemmatimonadetes > Gemmatimonadales > Gemmatimonadaceae > AG2. The sequence goes on along the minus strand of JAJKIR010000101.1, from coordinate 19,845 downwards.
CGCACCGCTCATCGGCTCCGGCGGCACCTTCACCAACCTCGCTGGCCTCTACCTCACGAGACAGGGAATCTTCACCGCGCGCAGCGTCCACGCGGCGCGAGTTCCGCGAGGCGACGTCGAGCACCTCCTCGAGATGCTGCACTCGATGACGCCCGATGAGCGGCGCGAAGTGGAGGGGCTCAACTCGGATCGGGCCGATATCATCGTCGCCGGGCTCGCCGTGATCGCGGAAGTGATGGCGCGGCTCGAGGCGCGCGACGTCCAGGTCTCCCGGTACGGTATCCGCGAAGGCATCCTGCTCGAAGCCGCGCGCGTTCGCCCGGTGATCGCCGATCCCGGAGAAGCGCGCGAGCGCTCGGTGCGGGAGCTCGCCGAGCGCAGCCACTACGAGGTGCCGCACGCGACGAACGTCCAGCGGCTGGCGCTTCGGCTCTTCGACTCGTTAGGTGCTCGGCTCGGCGCGGTGGCGCCGGAACGCGCGCTGCTCGCCGACGCGGCGCTCTTGCACGATGTGGGCTACCACATCAGCTACGACCGCCACCACAAGCATTCGTATCATCTCATCGTTCACGCCGAGCTGCTCGGCGTTCAACCGGCGGATCAGATCGTGATCGCGAACGTCGCGCGCTATCACCGTGGCTCACCGCCAAAGAAGAAGCATCGGAACTACGGTGCGCTCGACCGCGAGCTGCGGCGCAGCGTGCGCCGGCTCTCGGCCATTCTCCGGATCGCCGACGGCTTCGACCGCGGTCACACCGGCGCGGTGAAGAGCCTGCGTGTGCGCTGGCTCCAGCGCGCGATCCGGATCACTCCCGAAGCGAGTGATCCGCGCTCCAGCCTGCGGCTCGAGTGCTGGGGCGCGCACCGAAAATCCGCGCTCCTCGCCAAGCTCGCGGGCGTTCCCGTGGAGATCGTGGCACCGGACGGCAGCGTCCTGTCGTCGGAGGACACCGACTCGAACGCGGAGTGACAGCTGCGGTGCTGGGTGGTTCGTGGTTGGTGGCCGGTTAGACGAGGGAGCCGACCGGACGCGCTTCTCCGCTGGGACGGTGGTCAGACAATGACAGGCCCCAAGACTCGCGGATCAGCACCTCATGGGCGTTGTGGACGACGCCGTTAGGCGTGCGCTGCGTCCACCGTCCGTCGGCACCGAGGTCCCAGGCGAGCCGATTGTCCTCGAGTGAGGTGCGAAGGAGGCTGCGCAGGCGCACGTGGAGGGTCGAGTCCTCCACCGGGGCGACGGCCTCGACGCGGCGATCGAAATTGCGCGGCATCCAGTCCGCCGAGCCGAGGTAGAACTCCTCCGCCCCGCCATTCGCGAAGGAGAAGACGCGCGAATGCTCGAGGAATCGGCCGACGAGGCTCACGACGCGAATGCGGTCGCTGAGGCCCGGCATACCGGGTCGGAGGCAGCAGATGCCGCGGACGATGAGATCGATCTCCACGCCGGCGCGCGATGCGCGATAGAGCGACTCGATGATCTCGGGGTCCACCAGCGCATTCATCTTCGCGATGATGCGCGCGTTGCGACCCGCCTTCGCGTGCTCCGCCTCGCGATCGATGAGATCGATCAGCCGGGCACGCATGTTGGCTGGAGCCACGAGCAGCTTTCGGTAGAGGCGCTGGCGCGAGTAGCCCGTGAGCGAGTTGAAAAGATCTGTAACGTCGGCGGCGATCGATCGACTGCAGGTGAACAAGCCAATGTCGGAGTAAAGTCGGGCCGTACGAGAGTTGTAGTTGCCACTGCCGAGATGGACGTAGCGGCGAATTCCATCGGCCTCACGCCTGACGACGAGCGCCAGCTTCGTGTGCGTCTTGAGTGTCGCCGAGCCGTACGCAACGTGCACCCCGAAGCTCTCGAGTCGGCGCGCCCAGCCGATGTTGTTCGCCTCGTCGAAGCGCGCCTTGAGCTCGACGAGCACCGCGACCTGCTTGCCGCGCTGCGCCGCCTCGATCAGTGACTCGACGATGGCCGTGTCGCCGGAGGTGCGGTAGAGCGTGAGCTTGATCGCCAGCACCTGGTCATCTTCCGCCGCCGTCTCCAGGAATCGCTCGACGGTGGCGGAGAACGAATCGAAGGGATGGTGCACGAGCAGGTCGCGCTCGCGGATGACGTCGAAGATCGAGCGACGCGTATCGCGCAGCTCGGGCGGGATCGACGGCGTGAATGGCGGATCCTTGAGCGCGGGGCAGTCGAGCGCGTTCAGGACCAGGAGATCGCCGAGGCCGAGCACCTCGCCTGCCTCGAAGATGTCGCCCTCCATGAGAGCGGCGCTCTGCGGAACCTCCTCGGCGCGCAGCTCCTCGAGCAGCAATGTGCGGAGATGCGAGGGCATCTCGTCCTCGACCTCGAGCCTAACGACTTCGCCGAAGCGGCGCTTGAAGACCTGTTCCTCGATCGTCGCGAGGAGATCCTCGGGCTCCTCGACCGGCATCTCGAGGTCCGAGTAGCGCGTGATCCGGAACGCGTGCCAGCGGAGCACTTCCATTCCCGGAAAGAGTGCTCCGAGATTCGCACCGATGACTTCCTCGAGCGGAACGAAATGAGTTGGCCGCCCGATGACGGGCACCCAGCGCGGCAGGCTCCTTGGCACCTTCACGCGCGCGAAGTGATCCTCGCCGGTTTCGGGATCGCGAATCTCGACTGCCAGCGAGAGCGAAAGATTCGAGATGTACGGAAAGGGATGGCCAGGATCGACAGCGAGCGGCGTGAGCACCGGAAAGACCTGCGACTCGAAATACTCGTCGAGCGCGCCCCACTCGCGGGCGGTGAGATCGGTGACCCCGACGAGCCGAATGCCGTTCGCGCTCAGCTGCTCGAGGAGATCCTCGAAGCAGCGGCGCTGGAGGGCGAGCTGCTCGCGCACGAGGCGGTCGATCGCCTCCAGCTGCTCCTGAGGGCTCATGCCATCTGGCGGCGTGGCCTGAACGTTGGAGGCCACCTGCCGGCGCAGCCCCGCCACGCGCACCATGTAGAACTCGTCCAGGTTGCTGCTGAAGATGGAGAGGAACTTCACGCGGTCGAGCAATGGCGTGCGCGCGTCCACAGCCTGCTGTAGCACGCGTCCATTGAAGGCAAGCCAGCTCAACTCTCGATTGATGAAGAGCGAGCTCTGGTTGACGACTTCCTGCATCCGCTTCGAGTCCGGTTCGGGCTATGGAAGGTATAGCTCCAGAACGGCGCGGCTGTCACGGGTTCGTTACGGCTTGCGTCCAGCGCGAGGCGTGTCCGGACATTATGCCCGGCTCTCGCCTCACATCGGCACGATGCGGCTGAGGATCTGGTAGGCAATCGCCGCCATGATGCCCGCCGCGGGGATGGTGAGCACCCAAGCCCAGACGATGCGGCCAGCAATACCCCAGCGCACGGCTGAGAGTCGATGCGTGGCGCCCACGCCCACGATGGCGCCTGTGATCGTGTGCGTGGTGCTGACCGGGATTCCGAGGCGCGTCGCGAACAGGATGGCAAACGCGCCACCGGTCTCGGCACAGAAGCCACCGACTGGCCGCAGCCGCGTGATGCGCGAGCCCATCGTATGCACGATGCGCCAGCCGCCGAAGAGCGTGCCGAGCGAGATCATGACATAGGCGCAGATTTCGACCCAGAGTGGTATGTGGCTCGCCGACTCCAGATAGAGGTGACGGAGTATTCCCGGCTGAAGTCGAAAGAGCTCGCGCGTGGAAACGAGCAGGCCGGCGATGATTCCCATCGTCTTCTGCGCGTCGTTCGCGCCGTGCGAGAATGAGAAAAGCGCCGAGCTGCCTAACTGCGCCACGCGAAAGACCCGATCGACGCGGTGCGGCGACGCCCGCTGAAAGATCCAGTACACCGCGATCATGAGACCGAAACCGGCCATGAGGCCTATGATCGGGGAGAGCGCGATGAACTCGAGCGTCTCGATCCACTTTCGTCCCCAGAGGATCGCCGCGAGGCCGGCTTTGGAAATGGCGCTGCCGGCATAGCCGCCGATGAGCGCGTGAGAGGAGCTCGACGGCAAGCCGAAGAACCAGGTGATCAAGTTCCAGATGATCGCGCCGAGCAAGCCGCCCAGGATCACGTTCGCATCGACGAACGAGATGTCGATCATCCCCTTGCCTATCGTGCTCGCAACGGCCGTCCCGACAGTGAAGAGCGCGGCGAAGTTGAACGTCGCCGCCCAGAGCACCGCGGTGAACGGGTTCAGAACACGGGTGCCCACGATCGTGGCGATGGAGTTCGCCGAATCGTGGAAGCCGTTGATGAAGTCGAAGACGAACGCGATGATGACGATCGCGATGACGTACCCGATCACGCGGCGCGCTGCCTCACGCGTTCTTCAAGGAGATGCTCTGCATCACCTGCGCGACGCCCATGCAGCTATCGGTCGCGCGCTCGAGCGTGTCGTACATCTCCTTCCACTTCAGCACCTCGAGCGGATCGGGGTGGCCGGCGAAGAGGTCACCCACTGCGGCATGGTAGATCGCGTCCGCCTCCTCCTCCAGCTTCTTGATGTGCGTTGCTTCGACGCCGACGGCCTTCGTCTGACGAATCGATTTGACGCCCGTCTGGATGTGCTCCGCGGCCTGGATGAGCACTTGCGCAAGCTGCCGGGCCGGTTCCTTCACGACGTCGATGTGGAGCATCTCGAACCGACGGGAGGTCCCGTCGAGCAGATCGATGACGTCGTCGAGACGCGAGGCGAGCATGTGGATGTCCTCGCGATCGATCGGCGTGACGAAGCTCTTGTCGATGCGCTGATTGATGGAGCTCGTGAGGACGTCTGCCTTGTGCTCGACGTCCTTGATCGCCCGCACATGATCGGCGACGTGCTGCGGATCATCGAACAGCTCCGCCAACATCCGCGCAGACTGAGTCAGGTGCGCGGTGAGTTGGTCGAAGAGGTCAAAGAACTGCTCGTCGTGCGGAATCAGCTTAGCGAGCAAACCCACTCCGGCCTTCCCTGTAAGGGCGGCCGGAAGATACCCGCGCCCAACCGGACGTCAAAGTCCGCGCTGGCTAGAGCCCCGGCCACGCCTGGTGTGCGCGGCGCACCGACTCGCGCTCGGCGACGAGCGCCGGCTTCTCGAAGAGCTTGATCAAGACCATCCCGGTGACGAAGCCGCCAACGTGCGCCCACACGGCCACCCCACCTGACACGTCAGGATTCACCTGCGAGAGCGATGGCAATGCCGATATGAGCTGGACGCCGAACCACCAGATCAACACGAGCCACGCCGGCACCGGAATGACGCGGAAGATGATGATGAAGATGAAGAGCATGTTGACCCGCACCCGTGGATAGAGCACGAGATAGGCGCCGAGCACACCGGAGATAGCGCCGGACGCACCGACGGTCGGGATTGGTGAGGCCGGCTGCATGAGGACATGCGCCGCCGCCGCCGCGAGCCCGCAGATGAGGTAGAAGGCGAGGAATCGCCCCGGCCCCATGCTATCCTCGATGTTGTTGCCGAAGACCCAGAAGAAGAGCGCGTTGCCGAGGATGTGCATCCAGCCGCCGTGGAGGAACATCGATGTCAGCGGCGTCCATCGATTGATGGGGTCGTTGTCGACAACGCAGGCAAGGCCGCGAGCGATTGGCACCCCTGTCCCGAGCGCCGCCCGATGGGTGAGCTCGCCCGGCACCATCCCGAGGTTGCAGATGCTCGTGGCGAGCTTGACCTCGTCGAGCCCGGCGCCCTGGATGATGAAAAAAGCGCCGAACATTGCCGCGAGCAGCGCCCACGTCATGTAGGGCGTGTGCAGCGTCGGGTTTTCGTCGCTCAGTGGGATCATGGGTCGTGCTGGCGCGCTTGCGTCAGAAATGTAACGGGTCGCTCGGTGACCGCTGCCAAGTTGGCGCAGTCGCCCGGTCCCCTACTTGCCTTGCCTCACCAGCATCGGCGGAGCGGCCGGGTGTCGCATGATCCGCTCCGCCCGACTCCACACTCGAGGTAGCAATGGCGGATAAAGTCATCGGTATCGACCTGGGTACGACCAATTCAGTCGTCGCCGTGATGGAAGGCGGCGATCCCGTCGTGATTCCCAACTCGGAAGGCGGACGCACCACTCCGTCGGTGGTCGGCTTCACCAAGGACGGCGAGCGGCTCGTTGGACAGGTCGCCAAGCGTCAGGCGGTCACCAATCCGCAGAATACGATCTTCTCCATCAAGCGCTTCATGGGCCGCAAGATGCCCGAAGTGCAGCAGGAGATTAAGCGAGTTCCGTACAAGGTCGTGTCTGGCCAGAACGATCTTGCAACTGTCGAGGTCCAGGGAAAGCGGTATTCCGCGCCCGAGATCTCGGCGATGATTCTCCAGAAGATGAAGCAGACGGCCGAGGATTACCTGGGACACAGCGTGTCCAAGGCGGTCGTCACCGTGCCTGCGTATTTCAACGATTCGCAGCGTCAGGCGACGAAGGATGCCGGCAAGATCGCCGGCCTCGACGTGCTGCGCATTATCAACGAGCCGACGGCGGCAGCGCTCGCCTACGGTCTCGACAAGAAAAAGGACGAGAAGGTTGCCGTCTTCGACCTTGGCGGCGGCACGTACGACATCTCCGTGCTGGAGCTGTACGACGTCGAGGGGTCGCGGCAGTTCGAGGTCAAGTCGACGAACGGTGATACCCACCTCGGCGGCGACGACTTCGACCAGCGCGTGATCGACTGGATCGTCGGCGAGTTCAAGCGCGATCAGGGCATCGATCTGTCGAAGGACCCAATGGCGCTTCAGCGACTCAAGGAAGCGGCCGAGAAGGCGAAGATGGAGCTGTCGGGGACGATGTCGACGGACATCAACCTGCCGTTCATCACGGCGGACCAGTCCGGCCCGAAGCACCTGAACTACACGCTGTCGCGCGCGAAATTCGAGCAGCTGGTGGACGACCTCATCCAGCGCACGATTCCGCCCATGCAGCAGGCGTTGAAAGACGCCGGGATGAAGCCGGAAGAGGTTGACGAGGTGATTCTCGTCGGCGGCTCGACCCGCATTCCCAAGGTTCAGGAGATCGTCAAGAACTTCTTCAAGAAAGAGCCGCACAAGGGCGTCAACCCTGACGAAGTGGTCGCCATTGGCGCCGCGATTCAGGGCGCGGTGCTCACCGGCGAGCAGAAGGACGTGCTGCTGCTCGACGTGACGCCGCTCTCGCTCGGCATCGAGACGTTAGGCGGCGTGACGACGGTGCTCATCGCGCGGAACACGACGATCCCGACGAAGAAGAGCGAGACCTTCTCGACAGCCGACGACAATCAGACGACGGTCGAGATCCACGTGCTCCAGGGCGAGCGAGACATGGCGCGGGACAACCGCACCATCGGCAAGTTCCAGCTCACGGGAATTCCACCCGCTCCGCGCGGCATGCCGCAGATCGAGGTGACGTTCGATATCGACGCGAACGGGATTCTCCACGTCTCGGCGAAAGACAAGGCGAGCGGCAAGGAGCAGAAGATTCGCATCGAGGCGTCCAGCGGTCTGTCGGATAACGACATTCAGCGGATGGTCAAGGACGCCGAGTCGCATGCGGCTGAAGACAAGAAGCGCCGAGAAGAGATCGACACGCGCAACCGTCTCGACAGCATGACGTACGAGGTCGAGAAGAACGTGAAGGAATGGGGCGATCGACTCCCGGCAGACGCCAAGTCGAAGCTCGAATCGTCGATCGAGCGGGCGCGAAAAGCGCTTCGTGGAGACGACATGAACGAGATTCGCTCCGCGCAGGAGGAGCTCAACCGCGCATACAGCGAGGCGGGGCAGACTTTCTATGCGCAGTCGCAGTCGCAGCCTGGTGCTACGCCCGAAGGCGAGGCGTCCGGCGCCGGTCCAACTGGCAGCACCGCCCAGGGCGGCGCTCCGAAGGAGGACGTCGTCGAAGCGGACTACGAGATCGTGGACGAAGGGAAGAAGTAGGTCTGAGGTGCTAGGTGCTGGGTGTTAGGTGCTAGCGAAACCGCCGGAGCCATGCTTCGGCGGTTTCCTGCGTCAGTGGCATTCCTTACCACTTCTTCACTTCATTCTGCAACGCCCGGAAGCAACCTTTCGTAAGCCCAATCGTGTCTGTCGAAGACGAAGGCAGCTGGCACCTAGCACCTCGTAGCACCGGAACTTGCACCATCCATTTCGTGTACCGTCCCCAAACTCATCAGACGTGGGAAGGCAGCGTATGACCAAGTACCCTCGTGCCCGACTGACCGCGGCGGTGGTCGTGGCATTCCTGTGCGGCCTTGTGTTCGCCTCGGGCTCGAACCTCACCCACCTGGGTTGGGCTCAGTCGAAGACGGCGCCGAAGCCGACCCTCCAGCAGGTCCAGCCGCTTGTCGAGACGCAGAATGCGTTCGAGGCCATCGCCGATCACGTGACGCCGGCCGTCGTCTCGATTCAGACCGAGCGCTTCGCTCGGACCAAGACCAACAATCGGCAGCAGCGCCAGCGCCTGCCCGGCGGGATCGAAGACTTCTTCAGACAGTTCGATCCGCAACAGGATCAGCCGAGTGAGGCGAGCGGCTCCGGGTTCATTGTCAGCAAGGACGGTTACATCCTCACGAACAATCACGTCGTCGCCGACGCGGACAAGGTCACGGTGAAGCTACTGGACAACCGGACCTACAACGCCAAGGTGATCGGCCGTGATCCCACGACGGACATCGCGGTGATCAAGGTGGACGTGAGCGATCTTCCCACGGTTGCGCTCGGCGATGACGCGAATGCGCGCGTCGGCCAGTGGGTCGTGGCAATCGGAAACCCGCTCGGCCTCGACTTCACAGTGACGGCCGGCATCGTCAGCGCCCGCGGCCGTTCGCTCGGCGCGCTGCTCAACACGCGTTATGCGATCCAGGACTACATCCAGACGGACGCGGCGATCAACCCCGGCAACTCGGGCGGGCCGCTCGTCAATATTCGCGGCGAGGTGATCGGCATCAACAGCGCCATCGCGAGCAACACCGGCTTCTATGCGGGCTATGGCTTCGCCATTCCGATCACGCTCGCAAAGCAGGTGATGGACGACATCATCCAGTATGGCAAGGTGCGGCGCGCGGTGCTCGGCATCAACATCGGCGAGGTCGATCCTAACGATGCGCAGGTCGCAGGGCTCAAGGACATCCACGGCGTGAAGGTCAGCGGCTTCGATCCAGCCGACGATCCAGACGCGAGCCCGGCGAAAAAGGCGGGCGTCGAGGTAGGCGACGTGATCGTGGCCGTGAATGGCCAGTCGATCGATCGCGTGAGCACGCTCCAGCGCGTGATTCGCGGCTTCAAGCCCGGTGAGACGGTGCGCCTCGACGTGATGCGCTTCGGCGATAAGAAAACGCTAAACGTCAAGCTCGGAGAGCCACCGGCGGATCGCGCGACAGATGTTGCGTCAGCAGATGAAAGCGGCAGACAGCCCGTCTCGCGCGGCACCGAGCGGAGCTACGACAAGCTTGGCATTTCGGTGCAAGCGGTGCCGCCGGAGCTCGCACAGCAGGCGCGTGTCGGTGAGCAATGGCGTCATGGTCTGCTCGTGACGGACATCTCGCCGAGTGGTCCCGCCTATCGACAGTTGAGTGAGAACACCTCGATAATCGAGCGCGTACTGTATCCGCAGAAGCGCGACATTCGATCTCCCGCGGACTTCGAGGATATCGTGTCGAAATTGAAGTCGGGTGATCTTATCACCCTCATGGTCTACGACATTCGTCCCCCCGGAGCAACGACGACGGTGACTTTGAAAGTGCAGTAGCTGTCGACGTCGTTCCGAGCGTAGCGCCGCCAGGAGAGATCCTGGCGGCGCTTTGTTTTCGAGGGCCGCTGATACCACTGACACGGCACTGAGACCACTGACAGAAGAGCGGCAACGTCCTTTCAAAGGCGTTGCCGCTCTTTCGTTCTTCTCTGCGTAAAGGAAAAGCAGATCCCTCGCTGCGCTCGGGATGACAGGGGCGGCTGCCCCGATAGGGTTTCCTGCCCGATCGACTAGAGTGGCCCGGAACGCTTTACACTCTTAGCTTTCGGCGGCTCGCGGGAGTGGCGGAACTGGCAGACGCACCAGACTTAGGATCTGGCGCCGCGAGGCTTCCGGGTTCGAGTCCCGGCTCCCGCATCGCGAAGAATCAACCGGGATGAAGGAAGACGTTAACTTTCGGTTCATGGATATTCAGATCACGACGAAAAAGAGCGAAGGCACAGAGCGGCTCCTGGAAGTGCAGGTGCCGGTCGAGGCTATTCGCGAGGCCGAGGAAAAGACGGCGCGTCGTTATGCAACGAGCGTTCGTTTGCCCGGCTTCCGGCCCGGGAAGGCGCCTCCGCAGCTCGTCAAGAAGCGCTTCAAGGACGCGATTCGGCAGCAGGTCATCGAGTCGCTCGTCCAGGAAGCGTTTCAGGAAGTCGTCGATCGCGAGCAGCTCAAGGTGGCTTCGCAGCCGCACGTCCACGATCTGAAGTTCAACGAGGGCGAGCCGCTCACGTTCGAGCTGCACGTCGAGGTTAGACCCGACGTCGCGCTTGCGCGCACACAGGGCTTCCGCGTCTCGCGCCCGGTTGCGCAGATCACCGATGAGCAGGTGAGCGAACAGATCGAGCAGATGCGGGAGCAGAAAGCGATCTGGCACCCCGTCGAGGGGAAGCCCGCGCCCGGAGATCGTGTCAACGTCGCGCTCGCGACGGCCGAGGAAGACGGCACGATGCCCGACGGGCACGCGTATCCGCTGGTGCTCGGCGAAGGCCAGGCGATTCCGGGTATCGAGGAGCTCATCATGGAGCTCTCGCCGGGGGAGACGACCGAACGGTCAGTTCGCTGGCCCGATGATTTTCCGGACGAGGCCCAGCGCGGAAAGAGCAAGACCGTCCGGGTGACGCTGCAGGACGTGAAGCGGAAGGAGCTTCCCGCGCTCGACGACAGCTTCGCGCGTGAGGTTGGTGACTTCGAGACCCTCGAGGCGCTGCAGACCACGGTGCGCAAGGATCTCGAGGAGAACGCGCGCCGCGACGCGGAGGCGAGCGTGCGGCAGCAGCTGCTCGACGAGATCGCGGGGGCGAACCCGTTCGCGGTGCCGCCGAGCTGGGTGAGCCAACTCATCGACGGCTACGTGCAAGCCTATCGAGTGCCCGACGATGAACGCGAGCGATTTGCTGGCGAATTCCGGCCGATCGCGGAGCGCCAGGTCCGTCGCGACCTCATCCTCGACAGCATTGCGGAGAAGGAAGGGCTTCGCGCGACGGAAGCGGATCTCGACGATCGCATCGCCGAGCTCGCCAAGAAGCGAAACGCCGACCCTGGTCAGGTTTACGCTTCGCTACAGAAAGCAGGACGATTGAAGGAGATCGAGCAGGGATTGACCGAAGAGAAAGTGTTCAAGTGGCTGTTGGAAAGAAACACGGTCGAATGAGGTTCTGAACAATGCCGACGTTGTATCCCCCGTATGTCATCGAGCGATCGAGCCGCGGCGAGCGGAGCTACGACATCTTCTCGCGCCTGCTCATGGACCGGATCGTCTTTCTCGGGACGCCGATCAATGACGATGTTGCAAACATCATCATTGCGCAGTTGCTCTTCCTCGAGGCGGACAATCCCGAGCGGGACATTCACGTCTACATCAACTCACCTGGCGGAAGCGTGTCGTCGGGGCTGGCGATCTACGACACCATGCAATACCTGAGATCGCCGATCAACACGATCTGCATGGGTCTCGCGGCGAGCATGGGTGCGTTCCTGCTCACCGCAGGGCGCAAGGGAAAGCGACACGCGTTGCCGCACTCGCGGATCATGATCCACCAGCCATCGGGTGGAGCGCAGGGCACAGCCGCCGACATCGAGATTCAGGCGAAGGAGATCCTGTATCTTCGCGGCAAGATGAACGAGCTGATGGCGCGCCACACGGGCCGGGCGCTCGAGCAGATCGAGCGCGACATCGATCGCGACCGCTTCATGTCGGCCGACGAAGCAAAGGATTACGGCATCGTCGACCATGTGATTACGCATCGCGGCGAGGTCGTCCCGGAGACCGTCATTGCCGCGGCCGCGGCAGCGCGTTGAGCCTCGTGAAAACATTCACGAGGATCGGTCGTCTCAGGGTGTTGCTTGACCGAGTGACGCGCCGCTCCTTATTCTCTAGCACGTCACGCGCTGTCCCCCCGGCCGAGCCAGCTTTGGCCTCCGGGCGTCCGCATTCTCTGTAGAGATTCGCCATGTCGCACGACAAACACTTGCGCTGCTCGTTCTGCGGAAAGTCGAAGGACTCGGTCCGGAAGTTCATCTCCGGCCCGTCGGTCTACATCTGCAACGAGTGCATCGCCCTCTGCAACGAGATCCTGGCCGAGGACGAAGAGCGCGAGGTTGCTGAAGCAATAACCCAGGTCCCGACGCCGCAGGAGATCAAGGACGTTCTCGACCAGTACGTCATCGGTCAGGAACGGGCAAAGAAGGCGCTGTCGGTGGCGGTCTACAATCATTACAAGCGCATCAACTCGTCGTCGGTGCGTGACGACGACGTCGAGCTCGACAAGTCGAACATCCTGCTCATCGGACCGACGGGGGTCGGCAAGACCCTGCTCGCGCAGACGCTCGCCCGAATTCTGGACGTGCCGTTCACGATCGCCGATGCAACGACCCTCACGGAAGCCGGGTACGTCGGCGAAGACGTCGAGAACATTCTCGTTCGGCTTCTCCAGGCAGGCGACTTCAACGTCGCCGAGTGCGAGCGCGGCATTGTCTACATCGACGAAATCGACAAGATCGCGCGCAAATCGGAGAACCCGAGCATAACGAGGGACGTCTCGGGCGAAGGCGTGCAGCAGGCGCTGCTCAAGATTCTCGAAGGAACGATCGCTTCGGTGCCGCCGCAGGGCGGACGCAAGCATCCGCAGCAGGAATACATCCAGATCAACACGAAGGACATTCTCTTCATCTGCGGCGGTGCATTCGACGGCCTCGAGAAGATCATCGAGGCGCGGACGGGCCGGCGGCAGATCGGCTTCTCCGGTGTCGACACGGCGAAGGTGAGTGAGAAGAAGCAGAAGAATCCGTTCTCCGAGGTCGAGCCGGACGATCTGCTCCGCTACGGGCTCATCCCGGAGCTCGTCGGCCGCTTACCGGTCGTCGTAGCGCTCGAGGCGCTCGATGAGGAAGCGCTCGTTCGCATCCTCAAGGAGCCGAAGAACGCGCTGACGAAGCAGTACGCGAAGCTGTTCGAGCTCGAAGAGGTGAAGCTCAGCTTCGACGAGGCCGCTTTGCGTGCCGTGGCGCAGAAGGCGTTGAAGCGCGGCACCGGCGCCCGCGGTCTGCGCGCGATCGTCGAGGAGATTCTCACCGACGTGATGTTCGATCTTCCAACACGCGAGGACGTGGAGGAGGTCAAGATCACCGAAGGCTCGGTGATTCACGGCACGCCGCCGCTCCTCGAGATCTCGCCGCAAAGGAAGAAGAAGGAGGCGTAGTATGGTGATTGGTGGTTGGTGACTGGTGTAGGTAATTCTGATGGCCCGCGAGCTCCGCTCGCGGGCTTTCCTTTTCACCAACCACCAGCCACCAACCACCACCAACCACCACTATCTTTCCCCCAATGCCCACCATCCGACGAGACGCCGAAGTCTTCAACGTTCCCGACCGCCTGGCCGTGCTCGCACTGCGCGACGTTGTCATCTTTCCGCACGTGACGATGCCGCTGCTTGTGGGGCGCCCGGCATCGCTGGCCGCAGTCGACAGCGCCATGGCGGAGGACCGGTACCTTCTGCTCGTCACCCAGCGGAGCGGCGACACGGACGAGCCGGCCGCCGCCGATCTGTATCGCGGTGGCGTCGTCGCTCGTGTCGTGCAGCTCGCGCGGGCGCCGAGTGGGGCGGCGAAGATTCTCGTCGAAGGGCTCGCCCGCGTACGGGTGAGTCGTTATGTGTCGACCGGCGACCACCTGCGGGCGCAGGTGGTGGCTGTCGAGGAGCAGTCGTCGCCAGAGGAGATCTCCGAGGTCGAAGCGCTGGCGCGGCGGGTCATCGCCCTCTTCGAGGAATACGTCTCCCTGCACCGCCGCATCCCGCCGGAGGTCGTGACGCTCGTCCAGGGCGCCGACAGCACCGCGCGGCAGGCGTTCGGGATCGCCGCGCACCTGAGCGTGCGCGTCGAGACTCGTCAGGCACTCCTCGAGACGAGCTCCCTCCTCGCCCTGTACCGGATGCTCGCCGAGCTGCTGCGCTCGGAGATCGAGCTGCTGCGGCTCGAGCGGAAGATTGACGACGAGGTGCGGGGCTCGCTCTTCCAGAACCAGCGCGAGTTCTACCTGCAGGAGCAGCTCAAGGCGATTCATCGCGAGCTGGGATCTGACGACGGCGAGGACGTCGAGGGACTCGAGGCTCAGGTCGCGGCGAAGCACATGCCCGAAACGGTGCAGACGCGGGCGCTACGTGAGGTGCGGAAGCTGCGCCGCATGTCCCCGCTGTCCCCGGAATCGACGGTCGCGCGCAACTATGTGGACTGGCTGCTCGCGCTTCCGTGGAGCGAACGGAGCGACGACGTGCTCGACGTCGCCCACGCGCGCCGGGTGCTGGACGAGGACCACTATGGCCTCGAGGAGGTGAAGGATCGCATCCTCGACTACATCGGAGTGCTGTCGCTCGTCGGGCGGATGGAGGGTCCGATCCTCTGTCTCGTGGGCCCTCCTGGTGTGGGCAAGACATCGCTCGGCCGCTCGATCGCCCGGGCGTTAGGCAGGAAGTTCGTGCGCATGTCGTTAGGCGGCGTACGCGACGAGGCGGAGATTCGCGGCCACCGCCGGACGTACATCGGATCGATGCCGGGACGCGTCATCCAGGCGATGCGACGGGCCGAGGTCGTGAACCCGGTGATCCTCCTCGACGAGGTCGACAAGCTCGGGCAGGACTATCGCGGCGACCCCTCCGCGGCGCTGCTCGAGGTGCTCGACCCCGAGCAGAACCGCGCGTTCAACGATCACTTCCTCGAGGTCGACTACGACCTGTCGCAGGTGCTGTTCGTGACGACGGCGAACTATCTGCCGCAGGTGCCGGAGCCGCTCCGCGACCGCATGGAGATCATCCGGCTCTCGGGCTATCTCGATCAGGAAAAGCTCGCGATCGCGCGCCAGTTTCTCGTCCCGCGGCAGCTGCGGCAGAACGGGCTCGTTCCGGAGACCGTCGCCATCGACGGCGACGTGATCTCGGCGGTGATTCAGGGCTACACGCGCGAGGCGGGCGTCCGGGAATTGGAGCGGCGCATCGCGCGCATCGCGCGAAAGCTGGCGCGTCGCAAGGCGGAGCAGCATGGCTCGGCATCGGTCAGTGTCGCCGATGCCACGCAGACTGATGGCGCTGGGCAGCCTAACGGCACAGCGGTGCCGGCATCGCTCGCTCGCGTGACGGTCGGCGACCTCAAGGAGCTGCTCGGCACGCCGCCCTTCGATCCATCCGAGCTCAATCTCGAGAGCAAAGTCGGTGTCGCGACCGGGCTCGCGTACACGAGCGTTGGTGGCGAAGTGCTGGAGATCGAGGTGAGCGTCGTTGGTGGCCGCGGCAAGCTGCAGCTCACGGGCACCCTCGGCGACGTCATGAAGGAGTCCGCGTCGGCGGCGCTGAGCTACGCCCGCTCCCGTGCGGGGGCGCTCGGCATCGACCGCGAGTTCCACCGGAATCGCGATCTGCACGTTCACATTCCGGCTGGCGCGACGCCGAAGGATGGACCGTCCGCGGGCATCGCGATCGCCACGGCGATCGTGAGCGCGCTCACCGGCATTCCCGTCCGCGGCGACGTGGCGATGACGGGCGAGATCACGCTTCGCGGGCGCGTGCTTCCGATCGGAGGGCTCAAAGAGAAAGCGGTGGCGGCGCATCGGAATCGTGTTGCGCACGTGCTCATTCCCCATCAGAACGCACGCGACCTCGACGACGTGCCGGCCGAAGTCCGGTCGTCGGTGAGCTTTCACCCGGTGCGGACGATGGACGAGGTGCTGCAGCTCGCCCTCGATCGGCGCGAGAGCGCCGGCGAGAAGCCGGAGGAGCTCGTGGTGCCGGCGCCGGGGATGATCACCCATTGATGGTCGCCTAACGAGTATGGATGCCACCGAGTCGACGCGGGATCCGCTGGTGATTCGGAGCCTCGAGTTCATCGGGCCGATGGCGACGCCAACCGGGTGGCGTCCGGAGTCGAAGTGGCCCGAGGTCGCGTTCGCGGGGCGATCGAACGTCGGGAAGTCGTCGCTGCTCAACAAGCTCGTGCGGCGGAAGCGCTTCGCGCGGGTGAGTAACACGCCGGGCCGGACGCGCGAGGTCAACTTCTTTCTCGTGAACGACCGCTTTGTGCTCGTCGATCTGCCGGGCTACGGCTACGCCCGGATCTCGAAGGAGCGGCGCGCGGAGTGGAAGCCGCTGATCGAGGGCTATCTCCGCAGCAGCAAGGAGCTGCGCGGCATCGTGCAGCTGCTCGACGTTAGGCACGACCCGACTGACGACGATCGCCAGATGCTGGCCTTTCTCGCGTCGGTCGGCGTGCCGACGATGTTCGCGCTGACCAAGATCGACAAGCTGACGGCGAACCAGCGGAAGGCGCGCATCGCCGCGCTCCTCGACTCGCTGGAGGTGAGCGAGGACCAGGTGATCCCGTTCAGCGCCGTGACGGGCGAGGGACGCGACGAGCTGGCCGAAGCCGTCGTCGCGCTCGTCGAACAGCCAGCCTGGCGAGCGGGCACGGCGCCATAGCGCGTCGAGGGCTGGACCAGCGCGTTACCGTTCTGGAAGGCGACGTCGGACGGCCACTCAACCACTCGCTCCCATGGCACTGCTTCCGTTGCGCGCACTCGAAGACCGACCGGTGACCACGGCCGCGCGCGACTGGCTCGCGCACCTCGGGGCACAACTAAAAGACACGACGACGAATCGCAATCGCCTCTGCCGCGAGACGCTCGCGCAGCTCTGGTATCCGCAATACGCGGCGAACTGGGAGACGGCGGTGAACGACGCGCACGTCCCTGTGGCAACGCGTCTGGCGTTGGCGGCGATGGATCCGTGCAACGTGACGCTCGAGCCGGAGTACTACGCCGACTGCGACCAGGAGCGGTTCCAGCGCGTGAAGCCGCTGCTCTGGCTCTGGTACTCGTTCGATCGCACCGCCGCCGGCGGACAGAACGTGTGGCTCGGCGTCGAGCTCCGACGCCTCCTGGCGCGGCACATCTTCAAGCGCTGCGGAGAGAACTTCAAGGCATTCCACAACGTGGAGTTCTCGTTCGGCTACAATATGGAAGTGGGCGACAACGTCGTCGTGCATCGGAACGTGCTCCTCGATGACCGCGGCGGCATCGTGCTCGGCAACAACGTGTCGATCAGCGATTACGCGAACATCTATAGCCACACCCACAGCATCGTCGATCAGAAGGACGTGACGAACGCCTGCACTCGCATTGACGATGGCGTGCGGATCACCTACCACGCGACGGTGCTCGCTGGCGTGCACGTGAACGAGCAGGGCATGGTCGGCGCGATGGCGGTCGCGACCAAGGACGTGCGTCCGTATCACGTGTATGTCGGCATCCCGGCGAAGAGCGTGCGGGTGAAGCCCAACGCGCCAGCGACGGGCACCGGTACGGTGTTGCGGACGTCGCACGAACGTGGGGGCTGAGAGTGGCGAGTGGCGAGTGGCGAGCAAGTGCACACTCGTCACTCGCCACTCGCCACTCATTTCACGCGCAACACGTCCTCGACAGGACCGGCGTCGCCGGTGCGGAGCAGGTGCGCGATCTCGCGGAGCGCCTCGCGCTCGCGCGGCCACTGGAAGCGATCGAGCGCCTCGTTTACGGTGAGCCACTCGGCGCGTTGATGCTCGTTGCCTAACGTGATGGCCGCGGGCTCGTCGACGAAGGCCGCGAAGACGACCGCGAGCTGCACGGTGTGAGTGCGGTGCAGATAGAACGGCTGCACGGTGACATTGTACAGACGGCTCGGCTCGAGACCGGCCTCCTCGCGCACCTCGCGAATCGCGGCGTCCTCCGGCTCCTCTCCCGTTTCGATATGGCCGTGAACCGTCTCCCATGCCGTGGGGCAACGCGTGTCGAGCGCACGCTGCAGCACGAGCACCCGCCAGCCGTCGCGGAGCGGGCGAATCACGTACACATCGATGGTGCCGATCGAGAGCTGGGACACGGAGGGCTCGCCAAGGCGTTGTGAGGACGCGTGCCGGTGCGGGAGATAATGTACCGCGTGCGTCGCGTCCACCGTCGCCCTCGTTGTCGGCACCTGTCGCGCGGCGTCGGGCGCGGCCACGCGCAGCAGCTCCTCCTCCGTCGTCTCGCCATTCTCGACGCGCAAGAGTCCTGATTGCCAGAGCGAGCGCATCCCATCGTTGCGCGCGGCGTCGGCGATGCGCTCGGCGGACTCGCCCGCCGCGACGCGTCGCTCGAACTCGGCGGTCGCGATGAGCACCTCGACGATTGCCAATCGGCCGTGATAGCCATTGCCGCCACAGAGCTTGCATCCCGACGCTTGTCCCGACGCCTGGCACCTGGAGCAGAGCCGGCGGAGCAGCCGCTGAGCGAGCACACCCTTCACGGCGGTCGCGATCTTGTATGGTGCGACGCCGATGTCGATGAGCCGAGTGACGGCGCTCGCGGCGTCGTTCGTGTGAAGCGTAGAAAGAACGAGGTGGCCTGTGAGCGATGCCTGGATCGCGATCTCGGCGGTCTCACGATCGCGAATCTCACCGATGAGGAGGACGTCCGGATCCTGGCGCATGATCGAGCGCAGCGCGGCGGCGAAGGTCAGCCCCGCGCGCTCATTGACCTGAACCTGCACGATTCCCGGGAGCCGGTACTCGATCGGGTCTTCGACGGTGACGATGTTGACGCCGCGCTGCTTGAGGAGACGGAGCGCCGCGTAGAGCGTAGTCGTCTTGCCGGAGCCGGTCGGCCCGGTGACGAGCAGCAGTCCCTCACGCGACTGGAGCAGCCGCTCGATGCGCGCCAGCTCGTCGGTAGCAAAGCCGATCGCATCGAGCGTGCGAACGGCAGTCCGGCCATCGAGCACGCGAATGACGATCTTTTCACCATGCGACGCGGGCAAGCTCGACACACGCAGATCGACGGGGACGCCGTTGACGGCGACGCGGGCGCGCCCGTCCTGCGGCCGCAGGCGATCGGCGATGTCGAGGCCCGAGATGATTTTGATCCGCGAGGCGAGAGCGGGGGCGATGGCTCGCGGCAGCCGCCTGGCGACCTTGATGACGCCGTCGACGCGGTGCCTGACGACGATGCTCTGCTCTTCGGGCTCGATGTGGATGTCGCTCGCGCGCTCTCCAATTCCGGCGCCGAGGATCTCGTCGACGAGCAATGAGATCGACGGGGCATCATCCGCGACCAGCGAGTAGTCGTCGTACTGCTCGGCTTCACCAGCGAGGAGCTGAACATCCACATGGCGCGCAGTGTCGCTCTGTCGGGGCTGCTCGTTAGGTGCGGCGTCGCCGTCGCCGCCATACGCGGCGTCCAGGCGCGCGGCTATATCGTTAGGCGACGCCATCGCGAAGCGGACGGGCCGCGCAGCGGCGAAGGCAAGCGCGCGCTCGCAGTCGACGTCGCATGGGTTCGACGTCGCGACGATGAGCGCGTCGTCATCGATGGAAAGTGGGAGCACGCCGAAGCGGCGCGCCCAGCGCTCGGGTACAAGCTCGAGGGCCTGGCTGCTGACCTGGTCGAGGTCAGCGACTGGAAGTCGGAAATGTCGCGCGATGAGCGATGTCAGCGCGCGATCGTCGAAGAGCCGACGCGTGGTGACAGCGTCCCAGATGCTCCGCGCGGACGAGAGCTCGAGCGAGTGAATCGTGTCCTCGTCGAGTGTGGCGGCAAGAACGGGGAGGAGCCAACGATCCCGTGCAGCGGGCGAGTGAGGCGAGAGCAAGGCGTCCGACAT
>JAJKIR010000100.1 GCA_021154325.1 Gemmatimonas sp. | reverse complement strand
CACCGATCACCGTTCACCGTTCACCGTTCACGGCTTGGCCAAATTCGGATTGCCGTTGTACTCCGACAGGGGAATCGGCCAGCACGTCTGTGTCCCGAAGGTCGCCGGCGCCGGAACCGGGCTCACGTAGGTGCCTTTCTGCCAGAGATCGGCCTGGTAGAGCTTCTGATACCGTCGCAGGTCACCCATGCGGTAACCAGCCAGATACAGATCACGGGCGCGCTGATCCCGGAGCGCGGCGGTATACTCCGCGCTCGTAGGCGCCACCAGCGGAGTACCGCCGCCGATCGCGATTCGGGTATTGAGGAACGTCACGTTGGCCGGCGTGTTCCCCTGCGCCTCCGCGACGATGTACTGCGCCTCGAGTCCCGATGCGAACCTCACAGAGCCACCCTTGTCGAAATCCGCGCCCGTCGCAGTCCCGTTGTACGTGCTATAGGCCAGGGGTGAGTTCGGCACGATCGCCGAGTCCTGCTGCATCTTCTCCTTCGACGCCGGATGCGGGATGCGCGGGTCCCCAGTGATCGCGAGGAAAGGCGTGTTCGTCAGACCAACCCACTCTGCGTTCGGTCCCCCGCTCGCGGCGTTGAACATCGGATTGTTCTCGCGAAGGTTCGGAGCGGCGTGGTAGACGTAGAAGTTGAACGCGGCCGGGACGGCGGACGCATACGTCACGGCATCGGTGAACTTGCCGAGGTCGAGCGAAACGCGCGCCGCACCGACGTTCGCCAGATTGAGAATGGAGTCAGCCGCGGCGCCGCCACTCGCTCCCTTCGCCGCGGTCGCGATGGTGATCGCCGACTTGAAGCGGTCGAGCGCGAAGCCGAGGAGCTCGTCCGGCGTATAGGCTTTGCTCAACCCGATCGGCGCCTCGCACATCTGCTCGCCGAGCAGCGTGTACGAGTAGCCCGCGTAGGCCAGCACGCGTGCAACTCGCACGTCGGTACCCGCTGCTGCTCCCAGAAAGCCGTTCAGCAGGCCGTCGACCGAATCCGCCATGAACCGCGCGGATTGGAGCGGCGTGTAGACGACGTCACGGTATGTCCCGTTGCCGATTGCAACATTACGGACATCGATGTCGATGTTCTCGGGGAAACCGTGGAAGTTCGCCAGCTCGTCGGTGAAGACACCGCTGTACAGCGCATCCGACGTGAACGCCGGCTGGAACTCGCCGATCACGCCGTTCACGAGGAGCGTGATGTAGGCCGGATTGTTGATCTCTGGCTCCTCGATCGCTCCCGGATTCTTGACCTTGAGAAAATCGTTGCAGGCGCTGGTCACCATGAGTGCCGCCGCGGTGAGCGGCAACACGAGGGCGCGCGGCCATCTGTTCTTCGGCATCGTCGTGTCCTCAGAAGGTGAGGTTCAGCGCCGCCGTTAGGCGTCGCGTCATTGGCATGGAATAGATGTCCCCGCGGATGAAGGTGCGGTTGCCGTACGTGTTCACTTCCGGATCCGGTCCCGGGTAATCACTCCACAGGGCCAGATTGTGGCCGGCGAGTGTCACGCTCATCGAGTTTGCCTGCGCGCGGGAAGCCCACTTCGATGGCAACGTGTAGGTGACCGACACGTCGCGGAGCTTCACGAAGTCCGCCTTGTGGATATAGAGCCCGAACGGCGTGCCGGTCCCGTTCCCGATGCGATACAGCGGCAACTCGGTCGCCGGAGTATTCGGATCGTTCAACACCCAGCAGTTAGCCGCCGAGGCACAGCGATACAGCTCGGCGCCGCGGTAGTTGTAGTGCCCACCCTTGTAGTCGAACAGGGAGTAAATGCTCAAGTTCTTGAACAGCGAGAAGGTGTTGGAGAACGCGATCTCGCGCGTGGGTTGCGACGGACCGATGTAGGTCGTGTCGGTCAACTGGAGGACGCCGTTGACGAACACGGGCGTGCCATCCGCATTGCGCTGAGGGAAGCGCGCCCAATACGATGCGATCGGAGCGCCAGGCCGTAGGAACTGAACGGGCCCATATGACGCGCCACTGAGCTGCACCTGCTTCACGGTCGTGTCGCCGAAGCTCACGAGCTTGTTCTTGTTCGTCGAAAGTGAGATGCGGCTGTCCCAACTGAAGTTGGTGCGGCGCAAGGGTGTTGCCGTGAGCCCGAGCTCGATGCCCGTGTTCTTCGTGCGGCCGAGGTTAGCCTGCTGCACGCCGCGGAAGCCACTCGACGGCGCGACGGTCTGCGAGAAGAGCACGTCGCGCATCTGCTTGTTGTAGTACGTGAAGTCGATGCCGACGAGACTGCGCAGGAAGTTGCCCTCGAAGCCAACCTCGGCTTCCTCCCCACGTTCGGGCTTGAGATTCGGATTGCCGTAATCGAGGGTCCGGATCGCCGATCCCGACGTGCCGCCCAGCGTCACCGTGCTGACGGTGTACGTGCGGGTCGCCGAGTAGGGCTGCGGCGCCTTGCCTGCTTCGCCGTACGCCGCCCGGAACTTGAAGTCATCGGCGTGAATCGCGTCGAAGAAGCCGTGCAGCATCGGCTCCTCGCTCATGATCCACGACATCGAGGCCTTCGGATAGTATGCGGCGTTGAAATTCGCGCCGAACGACGAGTTGTCATCGCCGCGGAGGGCGGCGGTGAGGAAGAGCCGATTCTTCCAGCCAAACTGCTCCTGAATCCAGTAACCGACGGAGTTGTTCTCCGAAAAGGTGTTGCTGGCCGCGATCGTCGTGGTCGATCCGATCAGCGTCACGTCGGGCGACCCGAGTCCACGGCCGTTCGCCGACAGAATCTCGTAACGATTCGCAATCACCTGCGATCCGAACGATGTCGTCGAGAGCACGTTGGCGCCGAAGGCGTGCTCGGCGCTGCCCATGTAGTCGAGCGTGTACACCGTCGCATGGGGAATGCGCTGTGCCGTGAGGCCGAGGTTGTCGCCGGTGAGATCGGGCGTATTCGGCGGAGCAAACAGTGTCGCCTGTCCGCTCGTCCAATCCAATCCCGCCGTTAGGCGGTTCCGGAACCACCGGAACGGTTGATAGTTCATCGTCCCGGCAAAGGTGACGCGGCTGTCCGTCGTCTCGTTGTCGTACTGGTCCGACGTCGCCGGCGTGACGGTGAACCATCCCTCCACCGGCTGGCTATTCGCCGTGAAATACTGTCCGGCGAGCGTACTCACGCGCCCCGGCCGACCTCGCTGGCTGCTGAAGAGAATGCCCTGAGCCGATTCGTCGCCTAACGGGAGACGCAGGTGCGAGTTGAAGACGCCGAAGTTGACCTGGAAGTCCGTCTTCGCATCTGCGGTGATGCCGAAGTTCGCGCGCAGCGAGTTTCGCTTGTCGTAGCTGTTGTGGAGCACGCCCTCGTTGAGGTCATGCGCGCCCGAGACGTAGTACGAGAAGCGGTCGCCGCCGCCGCGGGCCGAAAGCAGGTAGCTCTGCACCGCTCCATTGCGCAGGGCGTTCGGATCGTCCTTGATGGGACTGTTGCTCAGGACAGTTCCCGCGGTTGCGCCCACACATCCGGGCCAGGTCGCCGGCGCGGCGATTCTCGCCGCGTCGCAGAGCGTGTAATTGGTCGGCAGGTCGATGGCGCCGAGGTCGTTTCGACCCGCCTCGACGCGCGTCGACCAGGCAACCGACTGCTGTCCACGAACGCCCTTCTTGGTGATGATCTGGATGACGCCGCCCGCCGCGTCCGCGCCGTAGAGCGTTGAGGCCGCCGGGCCCTTGATCACCTCGATCGACTCGATGTCCTCGGGATTCACGAGATTGAGCGCATTGGCGGTCTGACCGCCGCTGTTCGGCGACAGCGCCTGACCCGAGGGTCCGAAGTTGCCTAACGTATCGGTGCTCATCCGCACGCCGTCGATGTAGACGACCGGCCGGGTGACGCTGAACGACGACGCACCGCGAATCGTGATGTCCGAGGCGGTTCCCGGTGTACCCGAGCCGGCGTTGATCGTCACGCCCGGCGACCGCGCTTGCAGGATCTCCGTGATACTCGTGACGTTCGTCTTTGCCGTCACGTCTTCCGCGTTGATCTGCGTGATCGCATTGCCAACGGTGCGCTTCTCGACCGCGCCCGCGGTGCCCGTGCTGACGATGGCGTCGAGCTGGGTGGCGGTGACGTCCAGCTCGAAGTCGACGCGCGACTCCGTGCCCGGCGTGACGGTCGTCTGCGCCGTCCGGCGCGTATAGCCGAGACGCCGAGCCTGGAGCGTCACCGATCCCGCCGGGGCAGTGGTGATTGCGTAGTCGCCCTTCGTGTTCGTCACAGCGCCGAGCTGTGTTCCGTTCACGGTGATTTGTACGTCGCCCAACGGGCGTCGCGAGCCAGTCTCGACCACGTGGCCGCGGATCGTTCCCGTGGCCTGCGCGCGCGCCACGCGCGGACCGAACACCGCACAGACGAGCACGGCGCAGACGCCGAGCGACGCTCGCAGAAAGCGAGTGTGCATTACGTCCTCCTTGTGAGAGCGAAGGGGCAACACCGGTGCGTCGTTAGGCCCTTCGAGGGGCGATCGGCGGCGAGCGAGCCGCGTCGCGGCCAGATTGCATGCGCTCTTGAATGCCGTCGCGCGCGGTAAGCTATCGGGCGTTCTCGAGCGCGTCCAGCCAACCCGTGCACCCTTTCTTTAGACGTATCATGGCGCGCGATGCGAGCTCGCCAGGTCCGGGATGGAGAGTGAAGCCATTGGTAGCGCGTCCCGCGCACGGACGCTCGCCTCGTACGGGCCGAGAAGATGAGCGACGCTGTTGGCGTAGTATTGCACCAGGCCGCGATTCTTCGGCAGCAGCGTGTACCCGTCCCCCGTCTCGAGCAGTACGCGTCGCATGCGTAGCATACGCCACGCCCGCTCCCACGTCTCGGCAATGTCGCGGTCGGCGCGAACCACGCGGCCATTCAGCTCGACGAGCTCGGTCCGCATCTCATCCATTCGCTCGAGTAGTAGCGGGCGCGGAATGAATTCGCGATCGATGCTCTGAATCGCCGCGCAGGCAAGGGGCACGGGTGTCACCGGGACGAGCTGTCCAATCCGCACCATGACCTCATCGCATAACGCCTGAACCCGGCCCAGCCGATCGGCGCGGGAGAGATCGAACAGCGCCCGCTCCCGTTCGAACCAAACGGCGAGCGGCTGCGGCGTGCCCACGGTCACCGCGGCCCGGCCATAACGCTTCCAGCGGCGGGTCACGAGACGAGCCGCGTTCCACCACAGGTAATGCATCACT
Source organism: Gemmatimonas sp. (assembly GCA_021154325.1). Classification (GTDB taxonomy): domain Bacteria; phylum Gemmatimonadota; class Gemmatimonadetes; order Gemmatimonadales; family Gemmatimonadaceae; genus AG2. Next base: position 9,895 of record JAJKIR010000100.1, on the reverse strand, counting down.
TCGCCGAATTGCGTCGCCTTCGATGGGCGAACCCCGCCGTCCGCGACCGCCAGCTCGCGCAGCAGCGAGCGGTCCTCGAGAACACGATCGTAGTTCACGGCAACGGGGACGACGAAGAGCCGGTTCCGATATACCGGATCGCGAGCGATGCCGAGCACGTAGTCCAGCAGTCCGACCTTCGGCGGCCGCAGCTTGCCGTCTCTCGTCAGGCCGCCCTCGAGAAAGATCCCCTGAGTCACCCCCTCGCGCGTGATGAGCTGGACGTAGCGCTCGAGCACGGTGTGGTACAGCGCCTCACGATAGCGGCGCCGAATGAAGTACGCTCCGAACGACTTGAAGAGGTGCTCGAGCGGAAAGGCGCGCGCCCATTCGCCCACCGCGTACGAGATCGCGACGTCGCCGGCGAGCGCGTAGCTCACGAGCACGTAGTCCGCATTCGAGCGGTGATTCATCAGGTAGATGACCACCGCGTCGCGCGGCAATTGCGCGTTCCGGTCCCGGTCCTCGTACTCCACCGAAACCTTGTAGAAGAGATTGAGCAGCCACCCAGCGGCGCGATAGCCGAGATGGTAGTAGGCGATGATGTTGAAGAAAGGAACAATTTCGTCGATGTAGTCGTCGACCGTTCGCCAAGCCTCGGCCTCGGCGATCTCCTTCTCCAGCGCGTGCTGCCTAACGGCGTCGCTGATTGCCGGGTCGACGAGCAGCTCCGCACGAACGTATGCCCGCCTGGCGAGCTTGTAGCGATCGACGCGAGCTCCCGCGCGATGCACCGCGCGAAGCGCCATGCGATCGAGGTAGCGCCGGATGGGTCCGAGCATGTTGAGGAACTTGCTCCCCGCGCAGGCTGCGTCAACAATGACTGGAAAAAGAAAGCGCCGGCCCAAAGGGCCGGCGCCATCCTTCTTCCCTGATGACTATCGACTGATAACTACAGCTGCCGTTATCGCGCTTCTCTCGGGATCGTCGGCCTCGGCGTGGCCGGGAAGTCCTCTTCGTCCGCCATGGAGAAGATCGACTTGAGCTCCGGTTCCGCCTGTGGCGCCAGCGGCGGGAATGCTTCCAATCCCTCCGGCGGCTGCAGGTCGAGGTCGACTTCCTGATACCGGTACATGCCCGTGCCAGCCGGAATCAGGTGGCCGATGATGATGTTCTCCTTCAGTCCAAGCAGATCGTCCTTCGCGCCGCGAATCGACGCGTCGGTGAGAACACGCGTGGTCTCCTGGAACGACGCGGCCGAGATGAACGACTGCGTCGTGAGCGACGCCTTCGTGATACCCAGCAGCAGGGGCTCCGCCGTCGCCGGCGACTCCTTCTTCTTCTTCGCGCGATCGTTGACCTCGCGGAAGACCTGCTTGTCGACATGCTCGCCCTCGAGGAACTCCGTATCACCCGGCTCGAGAATGCGAACCTTCTGGAGCATCTGCCGAACGATCACCCCGATGTGCTTGTCGTTGATCTTCACACCCTGGAGCCGGTAGACCTCCTGCACCTCGTTCAAGAGATACTCCTGTACGGCGCGCGGCCCCTTGATCCGGAGAATGTCATGCGGATTCACCGGACCCTCGGACAAGCGGTCACCGGCACGCACGCGGTCGCCCTCGTGCACGCGCAAGTGCTTGCCCGCGGGCACCTCGTACGTCTGTGCTTCCACCGTCTCGTCGATCGAGCCGTCGTTGTTGATCGGATGGACGCGGATCTCGCGCTTGCCGCGCTTGATCTCGCCGAACCGAACGACACCGTCGATCTCGGAAATGGTTGCCGGATCCTTCGGCCGGCGCGCCTCGAACAGCTCGGCCACGCGCGGCAGACCACCGGTGATGTCGCGCGTCTTGTACGCCTCACGGCCGACCTTGGCGATCGTCGTACCGGCGCTGATGCGCTGTCCGTCCTCCACCGTGAGCTGCGCGCCCACCGGAATGACGAAGTCACGCACGCGCTTTTCCTTCCCGCTCTTCTCCTGCACGATCTCGATGTGCGGATGGAGCTTCTTCTCACGATCCTCGATGATCACGCGCTGGCGCAGACCGGTGAGCTCATCGAGCTCCTCGGACACCGACTCCTCTTCGACGATATCGACGAAGCGGATCGTGCCGTCGACGTCGGCGATGATCGGATTGGTGTACGGATCCCAGCTGAAGATCACCTGGTCACGCTTTACATCGTCGCCGTCCTTGACCATCAGGATCGCGCCTAACGGCACCTGCAGCCGCGCCGCGACCCCAGCGTTCCGGTCGGTCGACGACTTGATGAGAATCTCACCCTCATACGACGTGACGACGCTCTGGCCCTCGGCGTTGGTTACGACTACGAGCCGATCACCATACTCGATCGTGCCCGGCACCTTCGACTTGCGTGCCGTCTGCTCGGCGATACGCGCCGCCGTTCCACCAATGTGGAACGTCCGCAGCGTCAGCTGCGTGCCCGGCTCGCCGATCGACTGCGCGGCGATGATGCCCACGGCCTCGCCCAGATCCACCCGTTCCATCGTGGCGAGGTTCCGGCCGTAACACATGCGGCAGAGTCCGCGCTTCGCTTCGCACGTGAGCACGGAGCGAATGCGAACCGTCTCAATGCCCGACTCCTCAATGTCGGTCGCCGTCTCCTCGTCGATCAGATCGCCCGCCTCGGCGAGGACACGCTGCCGTCCCGCCTCGTCGCGCTCGTGTGGATCCTCGATCTGCTCCGCGGCGACGTTGCCGACGATACGCTCCGCGAGCGGCTCGATGACGTCCTCGCCTTCCTTCAGCGCGGAGATGTCGAGACCCTGGATCGTACCGCAGTCGTCTTCCGTGATGGTCACGTCCTGCGCGACGTCAACGAGGCGTCGCGTCAGATAACCCGCGTCGGCCGTCTTGAGCGCCGTGTCGGCCAGTCCCTTACGAGCACCGTGCGTCGACGTGAAGTACTCGAGCGGTGAGAGGCCTTCTCGGAAGTTCGATTTGATCGGGCTCTCGATGATCTCACCAATACCACCGGTGAGCTTCTTCTGCGGCTTCGCCATGAGACCGCGCATACCCGCCAGCTGGCGGATCTGATCGCGGCTGCCACGCGAGCCGGAGTCGAACATCATGAACACGGGATTGAACCCGCGCTTCGACTCTCGCATCGACTTGACCATCTCGTCGGCGATGTCGGAGTTCGCGTGCGTCCACGTGTCGATGACCTTGTTGTAGCGCTCGCCGTTCGTGATGTTGCCCGTCTGGTACGCACGCTGGAAACGCTCGACGCGCTCTTCCGCTTCCTGCAGCAGTGTCGCCTTCGCCGTCGGAATCTCGAGATCCTCGATCCCGATCGAGACGCCACCACGCGTCGCGTTCGAGAAGCCGAACTCCTTCAGTCGATCGAGGAAGTTGACGGTCGCGGCCAGACCTGCTCTCCGGTACGACTCGAAGACCAGCTCGGACAGCACCTTCTTCTTCATGTCGGCGTTCTTGAAGCCGAGACCCGCCGGCACGATCGCGTTGAACAAGACGCGGCCGGCCGTGGTCTTCTCCCATCGCCCGCTCCCACCGTCCTGGACGTAATAAAGCAGCGCCGTCTGGCGCGTCGTGCGCCCGACCGCGAGCTCCATCTCGATCTCCGCCACGCTCGTGTAGCGCTTGAGCGTCTTGAGATCGACCTGGTTGAAGTCCGCCGGTGCCTTCGTCGCGAAATAACACCCGAGCACGATGTCCTGGCTCGGCTCGGCAACGGGGCGGCCGTCCGACGGCTTGAGAATGTTGTTCGACGACAGCATCAGCAGGCGCGACTCGAGCTGTGCCTCGAACGAGAGCGGCACGTGCACGGCCATCTGGTCGCCGTCAAAGTCGGCATTGAACGCCGCGCAGACGAGCGGGTGAATACGAATGGCCTTGCCTTCCACCAGCACGGGCTCGAACGCCTGAATGCCTAACCGGTGCAGCGTCGGCGCGCGGTTGAGCAGCACCGGGTGGTCACGAATGATCTCTTCGAGAATCTCGTAGACCTCCGGCGATTCGCGCTCGACGATCTTCTTCGCGCGCTTCACCGTTTCGGCGATGCCCTTCTCCACGAGCTTGTGGATGATGAACGGCTTGAACAGTTCGAGCGCCATCAGCTTCGGCAAGCCGCACTGATGCAGCTGGAGCTCCGGACCGACGACGATCACCGAACGGCCGGAGTAGTCCACGCGCTTGCCGAGCAGGTTCTGTCGGAACCGGCCCTGCTTGCCCTTGAGCATGTCAGAAAGCGACTTGAGCGGACGCTTGCCGCGGCCGCGAATCGCCTTCGAGCGACGCCCATTGTCGAACAGCGCGTCCACCGCTTCCTGGAGCATGCGCTTCTCGTTCCGGAGAATGACTTCCGGCGCGCGATGCATGATCAGCTTCTGCAGTCGGTTGTTGCGGTTGATGACGCGACGATAGAGGTCGTTCAGGTCCGACGTCGCGAACCGGCCGCCATCGAGCGGAACGAGCGGACGGAGATCCGGCGGAATCACCGGGATCACGTCGAGGATCATCCACTCCGGACGATTGCGGGCATCGCCGCTCTCACCCGAGTTGCGGAACGCATCGACGATCTTGAGCCGCTTGAGCAGCATCTTCTTGCGATGCTGCGACGTCTCGTTCGCGACGTCGGCACGGAGCGTGTCGCCGAGCGTGTCGACGTCGAGACGACGGAGCAGCTCGCGCACTGCCGGCGCGCCGATGTCCGCGTTGAACGCCTGATCGTTCTCTTCCCTCGCCTTCGTGCGAAGAGCGAGATACTCCTCTTCATCGAGCAACTGATTGGTCGAGACTTCCTGCTCGCCCGGTTCGATGACGATGTAATTCGAGTAATAGATGACCTTCTCGAGGTCACGAAGCGTGACGTCGAGCAGATTGCCCATCGGGCTCGGCAAGGTCTTGAAGAACCAGATGTGCGCGACCGGCACCGCCAGCTCGATGTGACCCATGCGCTCACGACGGACCTTGGAGAGTGTCACCTCCACGCCGCAACGATCGCAGATCACGCCGCGATAACGGATGCGCTTGTACTTGCCGCAGTGACACTCCCAGTCCTTGACCGGACCGAAGATGCGCTCGCAGAACAAGCCATCCTTCTCCGGCTTGAACGAGCGATAGTTGATGGTTTCGGGTTTAGTAACTTCTCCCCACGACCACCAGTTGCGCACGCCCGCCATCTCGAGGCGCTCACGCTCCTTGGGGTCCTTGGGGCCGCGAATCTCCTCTGGGGAGGCAATTCGCACCTGGATGTAGTCGAACGCCGATGCGCGAGCATCGCGCACGCTGCGGAAATCAATCATTGCTTACTCCTCGCTCCCCTTGCCGTTGTTGACAGAGGTGCCGGTGTCGATGCCGGTCCCGTAAAAGCCATCGTCGCTCTGGCCCATGGTGACCTTGATGCCGAGCGCCTGCAGTTCCTTCACGAGCACGTTGAACGACTCTGGAATGCCGGGCTCCGGAAGGTTCTGCCCCTTCACGATCGCCTCGTACACTCGACTGCGGCCGTTCACGTCGTCCGACTTCACCGTGAGAATTTCCTGAAGTACGTGCGCGGCGCCGTACGCCTCCAACGCCCACACCTCCATCTCTCCGAATCGCTGTCCGCCGAACTGCGCCTTGCCGGCGAGCGGCTGCTGCGTGACGAGGGAGTACGGGCCGATGCTCCGCGCGTGAATCTTGTCGTCGACCAGGTGCGACAGCTTCAGCATGTAGATCTCGCCCACCGTTACCGGGAAAGCGAAGGTCTCGCCGCTGCGGCCATCGCGGAGCCGCACCTTGCCGTAAGGAGTGAGACCGGCGAGCCGCATCAGCTCCTGCGCCGCGGCATCGACGTCCAGCTCCGTCTTCTTCGCGACCGCGGCCGCGAGCGCCGGCAGCTCCAGCGTCGCGAGCATGTCGCCGGCCGCAGTGCCCCGGCCCTTTTCCAGCTGCCGGAGCGTGCTCTTGTAATCCGTGCGGAGCGACGCGCTGTGCGACTGGTCTTCCGAACGAACCGTGTGGAAGTCCACCTGGTTCGTCACCTCACGCTGCTCCCGCTCCGCCAGCTCGCGGGCCGCCTCGGCGAGGAAGTCACGCAGGCGATGGTAGATCTCCCGCGTGCCCGCCGTCATACCGCGGCCACCCAGCGTGTTGAGCGAAGCCTCTTCGAGACGCTCGAAGACTTCGATTCCTTCCTTGTCTGCCGGCTTGATGTCCTCGAGGATCGTACGGACATCCGCGTCCGTGATGCGCGGCGCCACCGTGCGCAGACCTAACGCCTGCGCCGCCCACACGATACCGGCCATCTTCAACAGCGTGCCGATCTCGCGCTCGTTGGCGCCCTGGAACACCGGCGTCTTTGCGTAGAAGTTGAGAATCTTCGCCGCCCAGCCCAGGTGAGTCTCCAGAATCTGACCCACGTTCATACGAGACGGCACGCCAAGCGGGTTTAGAACAATGTCAACAGGGCGCCCGTCAGGCAGGAACGGCATGTCCTCCTCGGGCACGATGCGGGCAACGATACCCTTGTTGCCGTGGCGTCCCGCCATCTTGTCGCCGACCGAGATCTTGCGCTTCTCGGCGAGGTAGACCTTCACGAGCTGAATGACGCCCGGCGGCAGCTCGTCGGGCTGGAGAATGCGGTCGATCCGCTCCTCCGCCCGCTCCTCGATGCGCGCCTTCTCTTCGGTCGACGCGTCGATGATCTGCCGCACCCGCTCATTCGTGCGCTTGTTCTCTACGCGGAGCGTCTTCAGGTCGATCGTCGACAGACGCATTTCCTTCAGCATCGCCGACGTGACCTTCGCGCCGGCGGGAATCGCTTCCTCGACCGTGCCCGCCTTGAGCGCGAGCGCGATCGTCTGATCGTTCAGGAGTTCGAGAAGCTCCGAATCACGCACCTCGTTGACGCGCAGCTTCTCCTCGTTCTCGAGGCGCCGCACCTCGCCGATGCGCTCACCGCGATCCTTTTCGACGACCTGGTCTTCGATGCGTGAGAAAATCTTCACGTCAATGACCACGCCTTCCATGCCCGGCGGCACCTTCAGCGACGAGTCCTTCACGTCCTTTGCCTTCTCGCCGAAGATCGCCGTGAGCAGCTTCTCTTCAGGCGACAGCTCCGTCTCTCCCTTCGGCGTGATCTTGCCGACGAGAATGTCACCTGGCTTCACGTGCGCGCCGATACGGACGATGCCACGCTCGTCGAGATCCAGCAGCGCCTCCTCGGAGACGTTCGGAATCTCGCGCGTGATCTCCTCCTGACCGCGCTTCGTATCGCGGACGTGCAGCTCCAGCTCCTGGATGTGAATCGACGAATAGACGTCGTCCTTCACCAGGCGCTCGGAGAGCACGATGGCGTCCTCGAAGTTGTGACCGTACCACGGCATGAATGCCACGGTGACGTTCGAGCCTAACGCGAGCTGACCCATCTCGGTGCCCGCGCCGTCGGCAAGGACGTCGCCCTGCTTCACGCGCTGGCCGTGTCGAACCAGTGGCCGCTGGTTGATCGCGGTGTCCTGGTTCGTGCGCCAGTACTTCTTCAACCGATAGCGGTCATGCTGCGTGAGGCGCGCCAGCGGACGATCGTCGCCGCGGCGCTCTTCAGCCGCCCGACGCTCCGCCGGCCCACTGTCGACGATGATCTCGTCGGCCGTGACACGCGACACGACACCCGAGCGCTTGGCGATGACCACCGCGCCCGAGTCACGCGCCACCTTCTCCTCGAGTCCCGTGCCGACCAGCGGCGTGCGCGGATTGAGGAGCGGAACCGCCTGTCGCTGCATGTTCGAGCCCATCAACGCGCGGTTGGCGTCGTCGTGCTCGAGGAACGGAATCAGCGCCGCCGCGATCGACACGAGCTGCTCGGGCGCGACGTCCATGTAGTCCACACGGTCGCGGGGCACGAGCGGTACGTCACCCTGCTGGCGGCAGAGCACGAGATCATCGGAGAACGTGCCGTCCTCCTCGAGCTTCGCGTTCGCCTGGGCAATGATCGCGTCCTCTTCTTTGTTCGCGTCGAGCCAGACGATCTCGTCATCGAACACCTTGCCGTTCTTCACGACCCGGTAGGGCGTCTCCACGAATCCGAGATCATTCACGCGTGCAAAGCACGCGAGCGACGTGATGAGACCGATGTTCGGACCTTCCGGTGTCTCGATCGGGCACATGCGGCCGTACTGAGAGTAGTGCACGTCGCGGACTTCGAAGCCCGCGCGCTCTCTCGTTAGGCCGCCCGGTCCGAGCGCCGACAGACGCCGCTTGTGCGTCAGCTCGGCGAGCGGGTTCGTCTGATCCATGAACTGCGACAGCTGCGATGAGCCGAAGAACGCCTGGATCACCGCGCTGACGGTCCGTGCGTTCACGAGATCGTCGAGCGAGATCTTTTCCGGATCGGTGTTGATCGACATGCGCTCTTTGACGAGACGCGCCATGCGCGACAGACCGACCGAGAACTGATTGGCGATCAGCTCACCGACCGACCGAATGCGCCGGTTGCCGAGGTGATCGATGTCATCCACATGGCCGCGGCCTTCGTGCAGCTCGACGAGATAGCGCAGGATCGCCACGAAGTCTTCCTTCGTGAGCACCGTCGTACCAGCGTCGGTGTTCAGGCCGAGACGCTGATTGATCTTGTAGCGGCCGACACGACCGAGATCGTAGCGCTTCGGCGAGAAGAACAAGCGCTCGAGCGCCTGCTTCGCCGTCGCCGCATCTGGCGCGTCGCCGGGACGGAGCAGTGCATAGATCTGCTGCAGCGATTCCTTCTCGCTGCGCGTCGGGTCCTTGGCCAGCGTGTTCTTGATCAGCGTCGATTCGGCACGCCCCGACGTCACGAACACCGGCACCTTGTTGATCTCCGCCTTGCGAATCTTGCGGATCGTGGTGTCGTTCAGTGGCTGCCCTACCTCCGCGATGACCTCGCCATCCGCGTCGACAACGTCTTGCGCGAGCGCGCGGCGAACCGGACGCTCGCCGCGATCGATGGCATCCTGCTCGTCACGAAGGTCGATCGTCATGTAGGAGGCGAACACCTTCACGATGTCGATTCCCTGGCGACGAACCCGATTGAGCACTTCCTCCGTGAGCTCGTCGCCTTCCTTGACGAGCAGCACGTTCTCCGCGCGCTCGCGCTCCGCCTTTGCCTTCTTCGTCCGGGCCTTGGGCGCGTCTTCGGGCGTGGCTTCGCCCGGGAGCGCGATGTCCTCGGCGATGATGGCACCGAGCACCTCGCGCTGCTCGCCACGACTCTCACGCTTCTTCGTGAGGTCGAGGTCGCGCACGGCGAAGAACAGCCGGAGAATGTCGGAATTGGTTCCGTAGCCGAATGCACGGAGCAACGCCGTGGCCGGGAACTTCTTCTTCTTGTCGATGTGGACGTAGATCACGTCGTGAATGTCGACCGTGAACTCGACCCACGATCCGCGGAACGGAATGATGCGGGCGGAGATCAGGCGCTGGCCATTGGGGTGCGTCGATTCCTCGAACACCACACCCGGCGAGCGGTGCAGCTGGCTCACGATCACCCGCTCGGCACCGTTGATGACGAAGGTGCCTAACGGCGTGAGGAGCGGCAACTCACCGAGATAGACCTCCTTCTCGATGATGTTGCGCGGCCGCTTCACTCCATTGACTTCCTCGTTGATGACGAGCTGGAGCGTCGCCTTCAGCGGGGCGGAGTACGTCATGTCGCGCTCGATACACTCCTCGACGGTGTATTTCGGCTCACCGAGAGAGTAGCGAACGAACTCGAGAGAGAAGTTCTCGTGAACGTCGGTGATCGGGAACAGGTCCTTGAAGACCCGCTCGAGGCCGACATCCTCGCGCTCATGAGCGGCGGCATCCGTCTGCAACAGCGCTTCGAACGCTTGCGTCTGGATGTCGAGGAGATGGGGCATTTCCATCCCCTGCTCGAGCTTTCCGAACGAAATCTGCTTGATCGATTCAGGCATTGT
>JAJKIR010000099.1 GCA_021154325.1 Gemmatimonas sp. | reverse complement strand
GGAAGTCCCCGGCTTCAACGCGCGATGGCGGCTCGACCGCGAACGAGGCGTTGCCATACTGGAGCAGCCGACATCCGCTCTCGCTACGTACACGGTTCCGCTTCGGCCGATGCTCGGCTGCATCGGAGTCGCTCCGCCTGCCGGGCAAGTCATCGATGCGCGTGAGTCGGGAGTCTTCGGCGGGAACATGGACTTCAACGAGATCCGCGAAGGAGTGACACTATACCTCCCAGTCTTTCAACGTGGAGCGCTGCTCTTTCTCGGAGATGGACACGCGGTGCAGGGCGACGGCGAACTCACGGGCGATGCGTTGGAGACGTCGATGAACATTGAATTCAGCGTCGATGTTTTCCCGTCGAACAGCACCTTTCGGGGACGGATCGGCAGCCCTCGAGCCGAAAATGATGAATATCTAATGGCCATCGGCATCAGTGGGGACCTGTCTGACGCGCTGCGAGCGGCGACGACTGACTTTGCCCGCTGGCTCGAGATAGACTACGGCCTCAATGGGCCAGAGGTAGCCGCCGTCCTCGGCACCAGCATGCGCTACCATGTCGCCGAGCTGGTAGGTTCGGAGGTGAGCATCGTGGCAAAGATCCCGAAGAACGTGTTGCGCCAGCTACGCCGGCCAACCGCGCCCCGCGGGATCGAATCGCGTGTGACTCCACCGCCGCGCGGCCCGACAATGCAATGATGCTGTCGAGCGATCTGCGGCATGCAAGGGGTGGGGTGGCCGAGAAAAATGCTTTTCTTCTCGAGCCGATGGTGGCATAGAGGAGAGGCACGCGCGACAAGACTTCCGCAGATGGGGTATCGTCCTGACACAACCGAGCGAGGACCTTCGCCGCGAGTTCGGCGACATTGACATCTACTTATTCGACCAACTGCATCGCGGGCGTATCGCCGAGGGCATGAAGGTGCTCGACGCCGGGTGCGGCGCTGGCCGGAATCTCGTCTATCTCCACCGGCGCGGCTTCGACGTCTGGGGCACCGATGGCGACGAGCAGGCCGTCACGACGGCGCGTGCGCAGGCTGCGATCCTGTCACCGTCGCTTCCCGCCGACCACTTTCGCGTCGAACCCGTGGAACGGATGTCGTTCGACAACGAGACGTTCGATGTGGTGATCAGCAGCGCCGTGCTGCATTTCGCGAGCGACGAGGAGCAGTGGAACGCCATGCTTCGGGAAATGTGGCGTGTGCTCAAGCGTGGTGGAATCTTCTTTGCCCGACTGGCAACCGACATCGGGCATGAGACGCGGGTCCGACCGTTAGGCAATCGGCGGTTCATCATGCCAGACGGCCATGAGCGTTTCCTCGTCGACGAAGCGTTCATCGTCGAGGCGACACGGCGGGTGGGCGGAACGCTCGTCGATCCGCTGAAGACGAGCGTCGTCCAGAATATGCGATCGATGATGACCTGGGTGGCACGCCGAACCATGTAGGCCATCTCCGCGCTCTTCCTGACCCGCTGGAGCTTTCATGAAACGCACAAAAGCGTTGACGATGATTCAGGTCGCTGGCCTCGCCGTCCTGCTCTCCTGCGGGGGAGAGCCGAACTCGCCCGTTTCTCCTTCAGTCACGCAATCGGACATCCCGATCACGGGCAGTGCCGTGCCGGGAATGGCGTCATTCGACCTGTTCGTCACCGATTTCATGCGGAAGCTCGCCATTCCCGGCGGCGCCGTTGCCGTGATGCGCGACGGGAAGCTGATCTACGCGCGCGGCTTTGGTTACGCCGATGTCGAGAACAAGACGCTGGTGCAGCCTGACGCGCTGTTCCGGCTCGGCAGTGTCTCCAAGACGCTCACCGCCACCGCCATCATGAAGCTCGTCGAAGAGGGCAAGCTCAAGCTCGACGATCGCGTTGCGCCGCTCATTGCCCAATTCACTCCTGCACCGGGAGCGACCGTCGATCCGCGATGGGACCAGATCACCATTCGGCATCTGCTCAACCACGCCGGAGGTTGGGACCGTGACAAGCCGAATGGCGGATTCGATCCGATTGATCGGCCGGAGATCGCCGCCGCCGCGGTCGGCGCGCCGGCGCCTGCGTCGAGTGAAACCCTGATCCGCTACATGAAAGGGATGCCGCTCGACTTCAATCCGGGCGAAAGATTCGCGTACTCTAATTTTGGGTACATCGTCCTCGGTCGCGTGATCGAGCGTGTGAGCGGCATGCCGTACAAGGACTATGTGCGCACACGCGTGCTCGAGGCCGTGGGCGCCACTCGCACGCAGCAGGGCAGATCGCGCATGACCAACGCCCTCGCGGAGGAAGTGAAGTACTACTCCCCTCCAAGTTGGAACGTCAACGCATTCCTGGTGCCTTCCGTTTTCCCGGGAGAAGGGCTGGTGCCGTTGACCTATGGCGGATTCCACCTCGAAGCGGGTGATGCAAGCGGCGGCTGGGTCTCGTCGACCATCGATCTGTTGCGACTCGTGGGCGGTATCGATGGCCGCCCCAGTCGTCCGGACATCCTCAGTGCTGCACTCATCGCCGAGATGACCGGCACCGGCCCCGCGGTATGTCCCGGCGGTGCGTGCTACTATGGAGCTGGGTGGTTCGTTCGTCCAACCCACGGCGATGCGAACTGGTGGCACGGAGGATCGCTGCCCGGCACGACCGCCATGCTCGTGCGCACGTATGACAACGTCGCGTGGATCGGGCTGTTCAACGGTCGCGTCCTCACGCCCACCTTCGACTCAGTGGCCGAGCTCGATGCGACACTATGGAAAGCGTTCGCGGGAGTCACATCGTTTCCGGCGCAGGACCTGTTCGCGACTTTCCGATGACGATGAACTAAGGGTGGACGCTAGCGGTTTCCTCACGCCTCCCACGCCGTACTCAGAGCTCAACCGCGTCCTTCGCGTCCTCGTCGACGAGATTCGCGCGGTGCTGGGCGATGACTTCGTGGGTGCCTACCTCCAGGGGTCCTTCGCCGTCGGCGATTTCGATGAGCACAGCGACGTCGATTTCATCGTGGCGGTCCGGGCGGAGCTCACAGACGGTCAGGTCGCTGCATTGCAGACTGTCCATCCCCGCATCTACAGTCTCGAATGCGAGTGGGCGCAACATCTCGAAGGTTCGTACTTCCCAACCGAGGTGCTTCGAAGCCACCGACAAGCCGGGTCGCCGGTCTGGTACCTCGACCACGGCAGCCAAGCGCTCATCCGATCCAATCACTGCAACACGGCAGTCGTGCGCTGGGTTGTGCGCGAGTGGGGCGTCGTGCTGGCCGGACCGCCGGCTTCGACGCTCGTGGATCCGATTCCAGTCTCCGATCTACGGCGTGAGATCCTCGAGGTCATGCATCGCTGGGGGAAGGAGTTGCTCGCGGATCCGTCTCCGTATCGAAATCGGTTCTATCAGGCGTTCATAGTGCAGACCTACTGTCGCATGCTGCACGACCTCGCTGCCGGGCGTCCCGGGTCCAAACGCGCGGGCGCCACGTGGGCCAAGGCACACCTCGATCCGCGGTGGTCCGCGCTCATCGACCGGTCGTGGAGCGGACGCCCGAACCCAGCGGTGTCAGTTCGCGAGCCGCCGGACGCCGCTGATTTCGAGAGCACGCTCGCGTTTGTGCGATACGTCATGGGCGAGAGTGCGAGCGTAGCGCGCCGAACGCTGCCACCGTACAATCGATAGTCATGACCCAGCGTCGATATGGCGAGGAGGAGGTGCGCGAGATTTTCAGTCTCGCGACGACGGGCAGCATACGCGATCAGGCGCTGCCTAACGAGTCCGGCGGGCTGACGCTCAAAGAGCTCCAGCGCATCGGCCAGGAAGCGGGGATCGAGCCGGCGCGAGTCGCGCACGCTGCCGAGAGACTCGACTCTCGGGGGAAGCCGGCGCCCATCCGGCGGTCGTTCGGGCTGCCGGTCGGCGTCTCGCGGGTCGTCGATCTTCCGCGCGCCCCAACTCATCGAGAGTGGGAGCAACTGATATCGGAATTCCGGTCCACGTTTGGAACGCAGGGCCGCGTTACGACAACGGGCGGACTCCGCGACTGGTCTCAGGGCAACCTTCACATCTCGATCGAGCCGACGGAGCATGGTGAGCAGATCCGACTCAGCACGTTGAAGGAAGACGCCGTCGCGATCAATGGGCTCGCGGTCGTGCTCACCGGAATGTCGGCGCTTTTTAGTCTCGTGGTTGCTGCCAGCGGCAAGCCGGGGAAGGCGCTCCTGATCCTCGGCATGTTCGCCGGAATGGCGTTGTTCGCGTTTGGAGCGAACGTGATCCGCTTGCCGCGGTGGGCGCGCGAGCGCGAGCGACAGATGGAAAAGCTTGCCGAGCACGCGGTGAAGCTGCTCTCCAAGCCATAGGCGAATTCGGGGAGCCGTCCGGAGTAGCCGAACGGCGCATGTGTCGGAAGCGTGCCCTCATGTAGCGAGTGCTCGTCTTTTCACTCGTAAGGCTCGTTGCGGCTTCCCACTCCTTGCCCTGGCCCATGCGCGCTTCCGTTCCCGATTCCGCCTTTTCCCCGACCACGTTGCGCGCCGCCGCCTTCGGCTTCGCGGTCTTCTTTGCGCTCGTCGTCACTCTTGGCTTCATCCCCGCGCTGAATGGCGGGATGGATCACGTCGCCATGAAAGCATCGGGCGAGCACATGATGATGGGCCTGTACATGATCGGAGCGGCGGACGACGTCACGCATGGTCTCACCGCCGTGATGTTCCTCGCCGCGGGTCTTGCTTCGGCCCGCGCGTCACGGCTCGCGCTCACTGCCTTCGGTTGGTACTACGCGACGGACGCGGCGATCTATCTGGTGACGGGCGTGATCCAGCATCGCGCTCCGGTGTCGAACGTGTTGCTCAATCTGCCGCACGTCGTGCTCAGCGCGACGATGCTGTGGCTTGCGTACCGCTCGCGTCCTGAGGTCGTGGCCAAAGCGGGCGCCGCTTCGGCGGCAGCCGCGGCATGATCCGCGCGCGCCTCCGGCGCGCCGCGATCCGCCTCGGGATTGGAGTGGGCGGGCTCGTCGCGTTCGGCATCGGCGTCAGCGTGCTCGGAGTCGCGCTGTTGCCGCACACCGCCGTGGCCGTGCGTCGCGATTCCGCGACCGTCGTGCGCGAGATCACGGGCCTCTATCCCGTGACAGTCGCGCGCGTGCTCGAGCCGCGCAGCGTGTCCGAGATCGCGACCGCGGTTCGGGCGACAGCCGGCCCGGTGAGCATCGGGGGTGGCCGGTACAGCATGGGTGGGCAGACCGCATCACCCGGTGGTCTGCAGATCGACATGCGCGCGTGGCATGGCGTCGACTCGCTCGACACGGCGCGCCGCATCGCGTTCGTCCGCGCGGGCACGACCTGGCGTGAGCTGCAACAGGTGATCGACGCGAAGGGTCTCGCGGTGAAGATCATGCAGACGTACGACAACTTCACCGTCGGCGGCGCACTCGGCGTGAACGCGCACGGCCGCTACATGGGCCAGGGGCCGCTCGTGCGCTCGGTCCGCGGCATCACACTCGTCCTCGCCGATGGCTCGGTCGTGCATGCGAGCCGCACCGAGCACCCGGAGCTCTTCCGCGCCGTCGCCGGCGGCTATGGCGCGGTCGGTGTAGTCACGCAGGTCGAGCTCGAGCTGGCTGACAACTCGCGCGTGAAGCGGTCGTCACTCGTGATGCCGGTTTCCGACTACCTCGGCTGGTTCCGCGCGCACGCGCGCAGCGACAGCACGATGATCTTCCACAACGCCGATATGTATCCGCCGGCGTTCACCACGCTGCGCGCCACCTCGTACAGCACGACGCACGACTCGCTGACCGTCGCCGAACGGCTCCAGCCTCCGGAGCAGAACAGCGCGCTTCGGCGCGGAGTCTATGCGATGATGGCGGGATCGGACGTCGGCAAAGGTGTGCGGCATTACGTCGTCGATCCGATTCTCTTCCACGGCGATCATGTGAGCTCGCGCAATTGGGAGGCGAGCTATGATGTCTCCGAGCTCGAGCCCAGCTCGCGCGCACACGACACGTACGTCCTCCAGGAATACTTCCTTCCCGTCGACAGCCTCGCCGCGTTCGTGCCACGCATGGCGCGCGTGTTCAGACGTCACCACGTCGACGTCGTCAACGTCTCCATCCGTCACGCGCTGCCGGACACCGATTCATTTCTCTCGTGGGCACCGACGGAGTCGTTCGCCTATGTCGTCTACTATCGGCAGGCGACGAATCCGGAAGCGCAGCGCGAGGTCGGACGCTGGACGCGCGAGATGCTCGACACGGTCGTGGCGAGCGGCGGACGCTGGTACCTGCCGTACCAGCCGCACGCGACGCGCGCGCAATTCGCGAAAGCGTATCCGCACGCGCCGGAGCTTTTCGCCGTGAAGCGGCGCGTCGATCCCACGAACAAGTTCACGAATGTCCTCTGGGACATTTACCGCACAGACGCCACGAGCGCCGCGCCGCCGATCGTCGCGACGCGCATGCCGGCAGTGTTGCAGGGTGAAGTGCGCGAACAGCTCGAGCGCCGCCCGAGCTACTACCGCGACGAGAGCGCGGAGTATCTCACCCACGCGGAGTGGGACCTGGTGTACTCCAGCGAAGCGTATGCGCGTTGGCTCGCCGCGGGCCAGCGGCCGAGCGCATTTCCTTACGCGCGGAGCGTCGGGAGCTTCTGGCGGAGCTATCGGGACACCTGGCACGCGGCGACGATCCGCTCCGATGTGCCGTTAGGCACGCACGTGATGCTCGGCGTGATCGGTATCAGCACCGCGGTGGAGTACGGCCTCAAGGGGCTGTACGAGAACACGATTGGCCGAGTTGTCGAGTGGACGGAGCCGGCGCGTGGCGTGGAGGAAGAACGCTATGCCGCACGCGTCGCGGCCGATTACGCGACACTCATCGCCACGCGAGGCTGGTACGAGTTCTCCTTCGCGCACGCGCTGCGCGGGCTCTGGACGGATGTGCCGCTGCGCGGTCCGGGAACGATCCGCAAGCTCGAGCGGCGGCTCGTGCTCAGCGGCGAGTACGGCATCAAGGCGGTGTACGCGTCACTAATCGGACTCGGCACGGCGGGCGCGTATGATCCGGATGCGCCGACGCGTGAGCTGGTCGTGGCGGGATGGGCGGATTCGATCGCGAAGGATCCACGGCTGTCGGGACTCAGCGTCGCGGCAGCGCTCGACCGTGGATACATGCTGCTGCGAGTGCCGCGCTATGCGCCCTATCGGGACGCGCTGCTCGCGCTGTCCGAACATGCCGGAAGCGTTCGAGTGGCCGAGGTGAATGGGAATGGGATCGTGACGGTCACCGGACTCGCGCCGACCGGGTGGGTGGCGCCGGCGCGCGCGACCGTGATCACGGCGTATCCAGCGCTCGACGACGCGTCGCGTCAGCGTGTGCTCGTATCGATCCCCGCTCGAGACGTGCTCGATGTGCTGGCGTTTGAGTGTGCGCTCGGGGCGAAGGGGCTCGCCGTTGACCACATTTACGACTACTGAGCAGCCGACGAAGTGGCGACCGAAAATCGCATTCTTTTTTCAATCCAGATCCACATGAATCGCCGTCAGTTATCAGGACTGGCGCCGTATGTCTCGGCGCGACGCAGCTCGCGCGGCCGAGACGACAGTCCGACCAAACACGACTCACGCTGCTGCTGGACGAAAGCGCTCTCTGGACGGCGGTGATTGAATCGTGGTGGGCTGGGCGATCACGAATCCCGCGAGTCGGTAGCAGATTCGCTGGTAGTCTTAGCAGACGACGCAGGGCAGGGGTCGATGCTGGAAGCTCGGCCTGCGCGAGCTCTGCCTCGTGGCTTAGACTGCGAGCGCCCGAGATCAGGCTGCCGAGAGACAATGCCTGCGCCTCGGTAACCCGAGTGGCGGACTGTGGTTAGTTGCGCCGAATCTCTCGGCCCTCGCAGATTAGGCTGCAAAGGCCGATGTATTATTGCCGTTCAGGTTCATTAATACCGCTATCTAATTAGAGTTAGCTGGACAGCAGGACTCCGCCAAAGCCCAAGAGATTGATGATTGTTTGGTTGATTGACGGCCTCATTTGGCTCACTGAGGCAGTGGTCGGGGCGGCAAGCATCCTGACCGGTCATCCGCCACGCACGACTACGCGCAAGGAACCTCCAGACCGCCCTGCCAGCTAAGGTTCGTTGGAGCCGACGAGCGGTCCACGGATGCTCGCTTCGCTCGCGTTGATTGGATCCGCTCGCAACTCAACTTTCGGCGTTAGACGGCTACGAGCCCTGCCGCTAAATTGAGCTGAGACCCTGGCAATAACGAAATGCGAACACGAACACGCAGCAATTACTCAGCGGTTAAAGCAGGCTCTTTCACGCTTGGAGAGGCCCGTCAAGCCGCGCGTTCTGTGAAGACCGGTCGCTTCGTGATGAACAAGCGATCTGGCCATGCTGCCGACGCTCTTAGAGAACGCTACCTCGGTCATTTCGGAGCGCCAGTCAAGTCGTCTGGTAGCGCGAAGGCGTCGGGCAAGGGCGGCGCCGCCAAGAAAAGCGCAACGAAGTCCGCAAAAAAGAAGCACGTTAAGGCAGTGAAGAAGGCTGGCTCATCCAAGAAGCGCTAGCGCAAATCGATGCCACGCTCGAATGAGAGCGTATTCATCAACGTCCCGTTTGATCGAGCTTACCAGAAGCTATTCCACGCGCTTGTCTTCTCGGTGCACGAGTGCGGGTTTATTGCGAGGTGTGCGCTAGAAGGAGATGATGGCAGCGAAGTCCGCATGGAGAAGCTCTACAACATCATCCGTGATTCGCCTCTCGGCATTCACGACCTGTCGCGCGTGACGCTTGACTCAGCAAACCGTCTTCCCCGATTCAACATGCCGCTCGAACTCGGCGTGTTCTTGGGTGCAAAACGATACGGCGATGCAAAGCAAAAGGCGAAATCCTGTTTGATCCTTGAGCGCGAGCGATATCGCTATCAAAAGTTTTGCTCCGACCTATCAGGTCAAGACATTCGGTCTCACGGCAACAGAGTCGAAGCCGCAATAGCAGCAACGCGAAACTGGCTTCTCGCGGCGCGGCCTCAGATATTGATGCCGGGCGCGCAACTAATCGCCAGTCGCTACATCGATTTTCGAAGTGTTTTTCCCCGCATGTGCAAGACCCGAGGTGTCGATCATCGGAATCCGTCATTTCTCGACTACCGCATGCTCGCGATTGGCTGGCGTGAAGAGAATCCTATCCCGCAAGCCGTCTAACGAACGCTGCAACTGACAGCCGATCAGCGGATGTTGCGTTGGGCTCCGCGCAACGCTCTTATTGACTCGGCCGCAGCTGAGCTCGGGCGTTAGGCGACACCCGAGCTTCCCGTATGCGACAGATCCGCGTTTGGACGTCGTTGCTCGCCGGCGCTGGGTACATCGTGGCCAGCACCATTCCCCCCGTTGTTGCTGGCATGTCTCCGCGGCCGCTTCCGGCGCAGTGGTGGCGCATCGCCGCCTGGGTCCTCAGCCTCGTAGTCTTTGCCTGGCACCTCGCGGCGGAGCGTCGACTTCGGACGCAGCCATTCCGGGCCGCCATGTACGTTGCCTTCGCCGTCGCGCTCGGTGCCGCCGGCGTGGCTGCACTAGGTCCCCTCCGCGCGCATTGGGGTGAGCCAACTCGCCTGCGCCTGATTCTTCTATCCGTGGTCGCGTGGCCCCTGCTGACTGGTATCCCCGCCTTCTTGGTCGCGCTTCTTGGTCGCGTTCTACTCGACCGCGCGCGCGCCCTTTCCGATTCTCAGTCGCGAACGGCCTGACGAACGCTGAAGCTGACGAGTGCCGCGGTTCGGCAGGGTCGCGACCCGCCGGCATCACGATTTGGCCTTATAATACTCGCCGTTCTGGCTCGCAGCCGACCAGAGGGCGCTGCTTGCGCTGTCCGCACAAGCCGGACGTGTCAGTGTCGCGCAGGCGGATGGGAATGCGATCGCACCCGCGTCTTGTCGGCAGATCCTCATAGCAGCTCTAGTTTCTGGAGTCGCATCAGCGATCCAGCACAGGAATTGCCGCGAGGACTGCATCGCCTTCACTTACCGAGTTATGCGCTCGCTCAATGATCGAGAGCCGATCCAGCCCGGCGACGACGCGCCCGATTTCGCGTTCGCGTATGGCGGCGCCACGCACCGCCTCTTCGACTTCCGTGGCTCGCCCGTCGTGCTCGCGTTTCACGGCGCGGAGTGGGATCCCGCGCGTGCCGAGCACATCGAGACCTACAACAAGCTGATCGCGAGCCTCGGCGGCGTCGCGGGTGCGCGGCTGCTGCAGATCGGCGGTGCCGGTCCCTGGCGAGACCTCAGCTTCACCGACGCCGCGCTGTCGCTTCCCGTGCTCGCCGCGGACTCGGCTGTTGCCAGGCAGTACGGCGTCGGCAGCGAGCCCGCCGTCTTCGTCATCGACGCGGGTGGTGTCGTGCGGTGGTCACAGGTCGGGCCGATGTCGCTCGTCAGTCCAACCGACGTCGCTCGCGCGATCAGCGTCGTCGCCGCGCCGTTCGTGCACGAGCCGACCGCGTCCACTGGCGAGCCTAACGAGGCACCGTCTGCTGGTTGGACACGACGCGACTTCGTGGCCACGGCGCTCGCCGCGGCATTCGCGCTCGCGCTACGGCCAGTAGAAGCACACGCGGAGCGGGCCGCGCGGCTCGCGGCCCCGGCATCCACCGTGCGGCCGGTGACGCTCACCGTGAATGGTCGCCAGCTCTCACTCTCCCTCGAGCCGCGCGTCACCCTGCTCGACGCCCTTCGCGAATACGCTGGGCTCACCGGCAGCAAGAAGGGCTGCGACCACGGACAATGCGGCGCGTGCACCGTGCACATCGACGGCCGCCGTGAGCTGTCGTGCCTGACATTCGCCGTTATGCAGGAGGGCCGGCGCATAACGACGATCGAGGGGCTTGCGAGCGGCGAGCAGCTCCACCCGATGCAGCAGGCATTCATCACCAACGACGGCTTCCAGTGCGGGTACTGCACGTCGGGTCAGGTCATGTCGGCGGTCGCGGTGCTGGACGAGCCCTGGGGTCCGACCGATGACGACGTGCGCGAGGCGATGAGCGGCAACATCTGCCGCTGCGGCGCGTATCCGGGGATCGTCGCGGCGGTGCAGGAGGTGCGTCGCGCGCAGGCGACGAATGGCGGAGGGAACAGGCAATGATCGACTTCGAGTACATTCGCGCCACGGATCTCGCGTCGGCGGTGGGCGCGGGCGCGGCGGCATCGACACGCTTCGTGGCTGGCGGGACGAATCTCATCGACCTGATGAAGCTCGACGTCGAGCGGCCGTCGCACGTCATCGACATCAACGATCTCGCTCGGCGCGATCCGTCACTCGCCGCGATCAGCGAGCTGCCTGACGGTGGCATCCGCGTCGGCGGACTCGCGCGTATGCGTGACGTCGCGTGGGACGCGCGCGTGCGGGAGCGCTATCCCGTCGTCAGCCAGTCGCTGCTGCTCGCCGCGTCGGGCCAGCTGCGCAACATGGCGACGATCGGCGGCAACGTGCTCCAGCGAACGCGCTGCCCGTACTTCCGCGATACCGCGATGCCGTGCAACAAGCGCGAGCCAGGCAGCGGCTGCTCGGCGATCCACGGCATCAATCGCACGGAAGCAGTACTCGGCACGTCCGAGCGATGCATCGCGACGTACCCTGGCGATCTCGCGGTGGCGCTCGTCGCGTTAGGGGCGACGGTGCACGTCCACTCGCCGAATGGACAGGAGCGGGCGCTCCCGATAGCGAACCTGCACGTGGTTCCGGGTGCGCATCCCGAGGTCGAGACCGTGCTCCGCCCGGGTGAGTTGATCACGGCGATCGATCTGCCGGCGCTCGCCGCCGCGCGTCGCTCGCTCTACCTCAAGGTGCGCGACCGGGCGAGCTATGCGTTCGCGCTCGCGTCGGCGGCCGTCGCGGTGGAGCTGGACGGCCGCAACATTCGCGACGCGCGCGTCGGGCTTGGCGGCATTGCCACCAAGCCATGGCGGTCTCGGGAAGCGGAGCGACTCCTCGTGGGCAAGCAGGCGACGGAGCAGACCTTCCGCGCCGCCGCCGATGCCGCGCTCGCCGCGGCACGACCGCAGCGGGACAATGCGTTCAAGGTCACGCTCGCCAAGCGCACGCTCATTCGAGCGCTGACGGAGGTGACGGCATGACCATGTATCGCAAGCCCAAGCCGCCGCGCCGAGCCAGCCTCGGCCAGCCACTGGATCGCGTCGACGGGCGGCTCAAGGTCACTGGCGGCGCTCGTTATGCGGCGGAGTTCGCGGTGCCTAACGTCGCGCACGCGGTGATCGTGACGAGCACCATCGCGAGGGGACGAGTGAAGTCGATGGACACGTCGGCGGCGGAGAAAGTGCCCGGAGTCATCAGGGTTTTCACGCCGTTCAGTGCGCCGCGGCTTCCCGGCGCGCCGAAGCCCGGGCCACACCCACCGTCGCAGAACGCCGGGGCGGCGCAGGGCGGCGGCCCGCAAGGTAGACAGCGACAGGGGCAGGGCGGGCAAGGTCCCGCGGCGCGCGGCGCGTTGTCGATGCGCGTGCCGACGGTGCTCCAGGATGACGGTGTGCGCTATAACGGCCAGCCGATCGGGCTCGTGGTGGCGGACACCTTCGAGCACGCGCGCGAGGCGGCCTACCTGGTGCGGGTGCGCTACGAGTACGAGACCGCGGTCATCGACTGGTCGACAGCGGCTCTCAATAAGCCGGAGGATGTGCACCCGTTAGGCGGCGAGCGCACGGTCACGCGCGGTGACGTCGCCAAGGGTCTCGCCGGCGCGGCGGTGACCGTCGATCACACGTACATCACGCCGCTCGAGAACCATAATCCGATGGAGGTGCACAGCACCCTCGCGCAGTGGGAAGGCGATTCGCTCACACTCTACGAGTCGACGCAGGGGATCACGAGCGTCCGGAACACCGTCGCGCGGCACTTCGGGTTGACGCCGGACAAGGTGCGTGTCGTCGCGTACTTCACCGGCGGCGGCTTCGGCAGCAAGGGCGGACCATGGTCGCACGAGACGCTCGCGGCGATGGCGGCGCGCGAGGTTGAACGTCCAGTGAAGCTCGTGCTCACTCGGCGTCAGATGTTCGGCCCCGTTGGTGGGCGTCCGCGCACCGAGCAGCGCGTCACGTTAGGCGCGACGAGCGACGGGACGCTCACCGCCATTCGCCATCACAGCAAGTCGACGACGTCGACGATCGAGGACTGGGTCGAGCCGGCGACGTCGCAGACGCGAATGCTCTACGAATGTCCGAACGTCGAGACGCAGTACGATCTCGTGCGGGTCAATGTAGGCACGCCGACGTTCATGCGCGCACCGGGCGAATCCACGGGCACTTTCGCGCTCGAGAGCGCGATGGACGAGCTGGCGTACGCGCTCAAGATGGATCCCGTCGCGCTGCGATTGAAGAACTACGCGGAGAAAGATCCGGAGAGTGGCAAGCCGTGGTCGAGCAAGTCGCTGCGCGAATGCTACGCATCAGCGGCAACGCGATTTGGATGGAGCCGGCGAACACCCGAGCCGCGCTCGATGCGCGATGGACGATGGCTCATCGGGTACGGAATGGCGACGGCGACGTATCCGGCGCGGCGTGCGCCAGCGGGTGCAGTCGCGCGGATGATGCCCAACGGCACGGCATGGGTGCGCGCGGGTACGCAGGAGATCGGCTGCGGCACGTATACCTCGATGTCCCAGATCGCGGCCGACGCGTTAGGCATCGCACCCGCTCACGTGCGCTTTGAGCTGGGGAGCACCGATATGCCGGAGAATCCGGCGTCGACGGGCTCCGTGACCGCAGCGTCCACGGGCTCCGCGGTCCACGACGTCGCGGTAGCGCTAAGGCAGAAGCTCGTCCAGCTCGCGATCAGTGACCCGCAGTCTCCCCTGCACGGTGCGATCGAGAGCGACGTTCGAGTGGTCGATGGCCGCTTGACTGCAGGCGGCCTGCTCGGCAAGAGCGACACGTTCGCGGCGCTCATCGTGCGCAATGGTGACCAGCCGGTGGAGGTGACCGTTGCGTCGCGTCCTGGGGCCGACGCGCAGCAGTACTCGATGCATTCCTTCGGGGCGGTCTTCACCGAGGTGCGCGTCGATCCGGACCTCGCGATCGTGCGCGTCCCGCGCATCGTGACCGCGCACGCCGTCGGGCGCATCCTCAACGCGAAGACGGCTCGGAGCCAGATCGTCGGCGGCGTCGTCTGGGGCGTCGGCATGGCGCTCGAGGAGGAAACGCTCATCGATCCTCGCACCGGCCGCTATGTTAACGCTGATCTCGCGGAGTATCACGTTCCCGTGAACGCCGACATCGGCACGATCAATACCGCGTTCATCGAGGAGCCGGACGAGCATGTGAGCACTGTTGGCGCGAAGGGCGTCGGCGAGATCGGCATCACCGGCGTCGCTGCTTCCATCGCGAACGCGGTCTACCACGCGACGGGAAAGCGTGTACGCGAGCTGCCGATCCGGTTGGAGAGACTGTTGTGATGAGCCTTGTCATCCCGAGCGAAGCGCAGGATCTGCTCTTTGCGGCTTGGACGCTGCGATCGCCTGCAACCAGACCAACAGCTGGGACGCGAATTGACGCGAATCTATTGCGAATCGCTCCGTGTCGGGGATGACTCCTTGCGCCAGGAGCCGGGATTCTTTTTTGGAGCTGCACACCGATGGATGTGCGGCGCACCCAAAAACATCTCGGCTCGTTGACTGAGGAGCTCTCACTACTTTGGTTGGATTCGTGCAGTTTTCGCGCAAATTCGCGTACCAGCTGTTGTTCCGCCTGGATGCCCTCGGAGCGTGCGTGGCGCAGATCCTTCGCTGCGCTGAGGACGGAGGACTACCGCGGGAGCATCCCCGCCCAGAGCACGATCGATCCACAGCTGTTGCCGAAGAATTCGGCGGGGCGGTTCGCGGCGGTATAGACCTCGACCGCGGTGAGCTCGCTCGGCCTAACGAGCATGTCGATGTCGCTCGCGGCTTCCTCGTCCATGCGCATGCCGTTGAGATACACAGTCGGGCGGCAGCCGCGGATGAGGACGGTGCTGCTGAAGCCACGCCCCTGGGCGACGCGCACGCCAGGCATCGTGCGGAAGAGATCCGTCGCCTCAAAGGCGCCGCGGCGGGCGATGTCGGCGGGCGTCAGAATGTGGCCCCACCCCGCCTTGAGCCGGCGCTGGAACTCCGCCATCGCGACGTTGCCCTTGCCGTAGATCTTCACGGCATCGAGCGTCTGCACGGGATGGTCGAGCAGGACGTCGAGCGTCGTTAGGCGGTCCCGCGTCAGGTCGACGGCGACCCGCTTCGGCTCGAAGCCGATCGCGCGCACCTCCACCGTTTGCGTCCCCGATGGGAGGCCGCCGAGCTGGAAGGTGCCCGTCTCCTCGGTGCGAGCGTCGATGCCGGTGCCGGGGACGCTCACCTGCGCGTTCGCCACCGGCTTGCCTTTGTCGTTATGCACGACGCCGCTCACGCGCGCGCTGCCGCGGCGCAGCATCGGCAGCGGGAGCACACCCTTCACGGCACTCGAGTCGTCGTAGACCGGCACAAGCGAGTCGGCATGGCTGACGAGAAAATCCCGGAGCAACAGCCCACCCGCCGGCACCTGCAGCTCGACTACGCCGCTCTCCTCGTCGCCCGCCTGCGCGCTCGCCTGGAGGACGGCGTCACTCGGCAGGCCGCACATCGCGAACCAACCGAGGTCATCCGTCTTGATTGGAATCTGCTGGCGATTGCGGTGCACGCCTCCCTGACCGATGGTGAGCTCCATCCAGAGCACGGTCACCGATCCCTTGCGTGGCTGCCGCGTCTCGGCGTCGCGAAGATGCCCGATGAGGAGCCCGGTCGAATCGCGGTCGGCCGTGCCGCGGCAGAGTTGTCCGGCAATCCGCTCCGCGGGCGGGATGGCGAGGTCGACGTGCTGCTCGCCGACGCCGGCGACGATCGTGACTTGCTTCGGCGAGACGTCGAGGCCGAGGCTGTCGAGCGTCGCGTGGAAGAAACCGAGGAGGTAGCTGCCAGGCGGTACGTCGGCGATGCGGTATCTGCCTAACGAGTCGGATGTCGTGCTCTTGACGAAGGATCCCGAGCCGGCGATCTGGACGAGGGCGCCGGTGACGGGATGGTGGCCGACGCTGTCCGTCACCGTGCCGACGACGCTCGTCTGTGCGCCGAGGGACGCTGCGGGGAAAAGCAGCGCGAGAAGATACTGAATGCGTCGATGCAACATGGAGGTGTGAAAGCGATGAAGGCAACGAAGGTGCGCCGGCTTGTTGAAAGACGAGCCAGCGCCCCGCAACGTTGCGCGGCGGGTTGGCGCTCCGTTGCCGACCCTACTTGTGTTCCAGCGCCGAGTACGCGATGCCGTCGGACCAGTTGCCCGTGGGCGCGTAGCCGGTGATCGCGCCCCGTTCGACGTCGATAATTGCGACGAGGTTGCGACCTTGCAAGGTCACGAACGCCCAGCGCCCGTCCGGAGACGTCGTCACCCCTTCCGGCGACGGCGATCCCGGCACTTCAGCCGTCGCAACGATGCTGTCGCGCGGGACCGCGATGAGGAAACGCTGACGCCGGGTCTTTGCGTCGAAGAGCCGAATTTCACCCTTGACCGGATCGCTGACCACGGCCGACCGGCCGTCGCGGGAGAGCGCCATGCGATACGGCATGCCGAATCCACGCAGCGTGTCGATGACGCGGCCGGCGTCTGTGTCGACGACGAGGACGACGCTGTCGGCGTTGCTCCCGACCCAGACGCGCTTGCCGTCTGCCGCGATCGCGATTCCCTCGGGCTGCCTGGCGACGGAAATGATCGTGCGCGTCGCGCGATTGCGGACGTCGAGGCGGCTGATCGAGTGATCGGCGATGTTCGCCGTGAACAGCTCGTCGCCAGACGACGACATCGCGAGCATGTGCGAGGCACGCTGGCCTGTCGGCACCGTTCCAACAACCTTCCCGTCGCGGAAATCGACGAGGAGCACGGCTCGGCTCACCTCGGATGTCACCGCGAGTAGCGTGTCGCCGGGGAAGAAGGCCATCCCGTGCGGCCGCCGGTAGTCGCCGAGGTCGATCGTCCGCGCCACGGCGAGGCGCTGCAGGTCGATGACGGTGATACTGTTCCCCGGCCGCTCGCGCGTGCCGTAGTTGCTGACGACGGCAAAGCGTCCGTCGTGGGTCGTCGCGACTTCATGCGGCGCCTCGCCGGTCCTTATCGTCGCGATCACCTTCCCGCTTGCCGCGTCGATGACAGTGGCGGTGTTGTCGCGCATGTTGCTCGCGACGATGGTGCCGTGTGGTGTCTCGCGTAAGCCAATGCCGAGGCTCGCCGCGAGCAGGAGTGCCAGAGTGGATGTTTTCATAGGGCTAGTGTGTCCGATGGGCGGGACGCTTTCAACACCCAGACTTGAAAGGACTTTGTATCGTCGCACGAAAAATCAGATGACCTCGATGCGCGCGATGACATCTCCTTCCAGAACCCCATCCACGACATCGATTCCCTCGAGCACTTCCCCAAAGATCGAGTAGTCCCGATTCAACCGCAGGTTGTCGCGGAGGTTGACGAACCACTGCGCGTCGCCCGTGTCGTGGCCGCGGGTGCTCATGCCCACCGTGCCGCGGACGTGAGGAACCGTTCCGAGCTCGTCGCGGATGAAGCGCGGGTTTCCAACATACTCATTCGACCTCGGACTCCCGCCCTGAATGACGAAGTCCGGCTCCACGCGCTGCCAGGTGAGTCCGTCGTAGTAGTGTGACCGCGCGAGCTCGAGGATCCGCGCGGCCATGATTGGCGCCACGTCACCGCGAAGTCGAACGACGAACGAGCCGCCGCCACTCGAGTCCGCGAGCACGACCCGGAGCCGCCGCTCGGCGCCAAGCGCGAGGGCGACCGCTTCCGGCGGAAGCCTAACGGGAAGCTTGGTGCAGCGCGGGGCCGTGCCCGAGGCCGGCCCGAACCGCGCCGCGATCGTCGCCGCGGCCTGAGCCACCGCGCAGTCGAAGTCTTCGGCGAGGAGAACGACCGCCGCGACGTGCCCCGCGTCCACGGTCTCGTCGATGCGCTTGAGCAGATCCAGGCGCGTATCGCGCGAGGTCTCGCTGGAGTCCTTCTGGAGGAGCGACGCGGCCGCGAGAGTATTGCGCAGCACGTCGTTCTTGCGCGGCGAGCCCGCGAGCGCGCGCGCGGCGGCGCGGATCACCTGATAGCCGGGCAGCCGAGGCCCCTGTCCGACGAGCAGCGCCCGCAGATAGACGTCGTCTGCCGCGTGCTTGGCCACCGTCGCGAGCCCGTCGATCGCCGCTTCTCGCACGTTGTCATTCGCGTCGTCCGCGAGGGTGCGAAGCGTCGCTGTGTCACTGACGATCCCCGCCGCGCGCGCGGCGTAGTCGCGCAACCAGGGCACCGGGTTGCGAGCGATCGGAGGCAGCATGTGCCTCGCAACCTCCGGCCGTATCCTCGCCAGCGCGAGAATCCCGTGTGCCGCCGGATGCCACGATACCCCGCCGTGGGCACGCTTCGCGTTAGGCGGCGCGCTCCGCACCCACGTGATCAGTGTCTTCACGAGGAGCGAGTCCGTCGCGCACTCCTTGCCCGCGAGATCTGCCGCGTGTAGCCGAACGTGCCAGTTACTATCTGCGAGTGCACCGCGCAACGGCACGCAGTCCCCCGCCTTGAGCGCTCGATAATGCAGGCGCCAAGCAGGATCCGAGTACGATGGCGGCGCCGCCAGCGGCGGAAAGGAGTCCCGGGACGCGAACTTCGGATCACCGATCCGCGACTTCGCGCGACGCGCCAGCAGTTGGATGCGCGGGTCCGGGCTGGCGATTCCCTCCGCGAGCGCAGGACTCGAGGCGTCTCGCTCGTCCTCGGCGAGGAGAATCCGCGCGACGAGCGAGGAATCACTGGCGGAGAGCAAGGGTTGCTGCCCGCGAGCCGTCGACACGGCACAGACAACGAGGAGGACGACGAGTGCACGGTTCATTCCCTGGAGTCTCCTTCGGTGTCGGCTGCGTGGAGCAACGTGCGCAACGTCTCTAACGTGTCCGCGTCTTCCGGCTTCTTGTCCGTCCGCCAGCGCGCGATGCGCGGAAACCTAACGGCAACGCCGGACTTGTGGCGCGGGCTCGGTTGAATCCCCTCGAACGCCAGCTCGAACACCTGTTCCGGCTTGACGCTCCGCACCGGCCCGAACTTCTCGACGGTATTGCGGCGGATCCAGGCATCGAGCTCCCGAATCTCGGCGTCCGTGAGACCGGAATACGCCTTTGCGAAGGGAACGAGGGTCCCACCGTCCCAGACCGCGAACGTGTAATCGGTGTTGAGCGACGCGCGGCGGCCGTGGCCCGCCTGTGCATAGATCATCACCGCGTCCACGGCGTACGGCTGCACCTTCCATTTCCACCAGCCGCCGCGCCGCCGGCCAACACCATACGATGCGTCGAGCCGTTTGAGCATCAGCCCCTCGGCGCATTCCTCACGCGCGCGCCGCCACGCCGCGCGAACGGCGTCCCACGCGGCAGCGGCGACGGCTGGCGACAACATTAGCGTTCGCGAAACACCGGGCGTCGCCAGCAGCTCGGCGAGCCGCGCGCGTCGCCAGGCGAGCGGCCTTTCGCGCACGTCCTCGCCGGCGATCTCGAGCAGGTCGTACGCGATGAGCACTACCGGCACCTCCTCGAGGATCTTCGTGCCTAACGCTTTGCGCCCGATGCGACGCTGCAGCTGGGAGAAAGCGAGGGGCTTCCCCTCCTTCCACGGCATGATCTCCCCGTCGATCACGGTGCCATCCGGCAGCAGCCGCGCCGCGGTCGCGATCTCCGGAAACCGCTCGGTGACGAGCTCCTCGCCGCGAGACCAGAGGTAGCACCGGTCTGCGCGGCGCACCAGCTGCGCGCGAATCCCATCCCACTTCCACTCGACCTGCCACTCCTGCGGCTCGCCGAGCGTCTCGAGCTCCTCCTCCAGCGCGTAGGCGAGGTAGAACGGATACGGTCTCGACACGTCCGTGTCCGCGGTCTGCTCGGCGACGAGCGTCGTCCATGAATCGGCGTGCGGCGCCCAATTACCAGTCAGGCGGTGCGCGATGACTCCTTCGGAGAGGCCGCTCACACGCGACAGCGCGCGAATGACCAGCGGCTGCGAGACGCCGACGCGGAATCCGCCGGTGATCAGCTTATTCCAGACGAAGCGCTCGAATCCCGCGAGCGACCGCCAGGCCGCGAGGATGGCCGCGCGCTGCTCGTGCTCCTCCATCTCGCCTAACGGCAGCAGATACTCCTCGATCCAGACGTGCAGCGCGCGCTCCTCGGGCGTCGCGGGCTCGGGGAGGAGCAGGGAGATGGTCTCCGCCAGGTCTCCCACGGCCTCGTAGCATTGCTCGAAGAGCCACTCCGGTACGTCGCTCGCCTCGGTCGCCCAACCTGCCAGCCGACGCACAGGAATGAGCCGCTTCGGCCGCTCGCCACTCAGGAAGTGCACCGCCCAAGCTGCGTCGGCCGGTTGAGCATCCTTAAAATACGCGACCATCGCCTCGACCTTCTCGCTCGTCCGCGTCGTCTCGTCGATGGCCGCCACGAGCGCGGCGAAGCGCTTCACGCGACGATCTCCTCGCCAGCGACTCCGAGATCCTGGAGCTCGGCTTCACCCTCGCCCTCCCAACGGCTCGCCACCGCCTCTGCCTCGACGCCATGCTCCACGAGCCAGCGGACGACTGGCTCGCGGTAGCCGTGCGTCACCCAGACGCGCTCCGCGCCCGTGGCATCGATCGTCGCGAGCAGCGACGGCCAATCGGCATGGTCGGAGAGAACGAAGCCGCGATCGATCGAGCGGCGCCGACGAGCGCCCCGGATGCGCATCCATCCGGACGCGAACCCCGTGGAGATCGCGCCGAAGCGGCGGAGCCAGAGCGAGCCGCCCGCGGATGGCGGCGCGAGCACGAGTCCACCTGCGTAGTCGTGGCCGCGCGGCATCGTGCCCGCATAGATCGTGTCGGCGATCGCGACGCCGGAGTCGCGATAATCGCGATTCAGCCGCTCGATCGCGCCGTGGGTGTAGATCGGCCCGATCGCCGCGTCGCGCAGACCAGCGAGGACGCGCTGCGCCTTGCCTAACGAGTAAGCGAAGAGCACCGACGTGCGGCCAGCGTCGGCGTTCGCGCGCCACCACGCCCGCAGCTCATCGAGGGCAATTGCCTCAGGCGTCCAGCGATAGATCGGCAGGCCGAAGGTGGATTCGGTGATGAAGGTATGGCAGCGCACCAGCTCGAATGGCGTACACGTGGCGTCGGGCTCCGTCTTGTAATCGCCGGAGACCACCCACACCTCACCCTGGTACTCGACCCGAACCTGCGCGGACCCAAGAATGTGGCCGGCGGGATGGAGGCTGATACGCACGCCCTGCTGATCGATCGCCTCGCCGTAGTCGACGAAGCGGATCGTCGCACCGGCGCCGAGTCGGGTGCGCATGACGCGCTCGCCCTCGCGCGCGCCGAGGTAGCTGTCGCAGCCCCAGCGGGCGTGATCGCCGTGCGCGTGGGTGATGACGGCGCGCGGCACGGGGAGCCAGGGATCGATGTAGAAGTCGCCGGCCTCGCAGTGGAGGCCGCGGTCGGTAACATTGAGCAGCACCCACGAAATGTAGGCTTCCTCCCGGTCGAACACAGCGACCACCTTCCTGCCGTGGACAATCAACTCATGACAATGCGATTGGTCGTGGCCGTTCTCGCGGGGAGTACCATCATTGCCGGCGCGTCGTCGGCTCGCACGCCGTTGCTACCGCGCGCTGCCACATCCGCCGACTCCGGTGCGCGACTCGTTCTCCTCGGCACTGGAACGCCGATCCCCGATCCGGATCGGGGCGGCCCATCGCTCGCCGTGGTCGTCAACGGTACCTCGTACCTGTTCGACGCCGGCCCTGGCGTCGTTAGGCGAGCAGTGGCCGCCGCTCAGCGCGACTCGATCCCGGCGCTGCGCGCGCCAAATCTTCGCTACCTCTTTCTCACCCATCTGCACTCGGACCACACGTTAGGCGTGCCGGACGTCATGCTCACCCCCGCGGTCATGCACCGCAAGGGACCATTGCACGTCTATGGACCTCCTGGCACGCGGGCCCTGGTCACGGGAATCCTCCGGGCATACCACGAAGACATCGATCTCCGCATCCATGGTCTCGAGCGAGGTGACTCGAACGCGTATCGCGTGCTCGTGCACGAGGTGGCACCGGGGCTCGTCTATCGCGACTCGAACGTGACGGTGAGGGCCTTCCGCGTCCCGCACGGCAGCTGGCGGTCCGCGTTAGGCTATCGCGTCGACGCCGGCGGCCGAAGCATCGTCATCTCCGGCGACACCGGCCCGAGCGACGCCATCGTAGACGCCTGCCATGGCTGCGACGTGCTCGTCCACGAGGTCTACTCGAAGAAGGGCTTCGATCGCCTCGACAGCGCCAGCCGGCGCTACCACTCCACCTTCCACACGTCCGCGCTCGAGCTGGGCGACCTCGCGACGCGCGCGAAGCCGAAGCTGCTCCTGCTCACTCACGTCCTCTTCTTCGGTGAGAGCGCCGACGAGATTCTCGGGGAGGCGCGCTCACGATTTGCGGGGCAGGTGGTGATGGGGATGGATCTGAGTGTCTATTGATGTCATCCCTCAGACCGTGGTCTGACTCCGACTAGTAGCAGCTATCAATTGGTTTGAACTACGAAACGGCCGGAAACAGCGCGGAAGAATCACGGGTACGACAACAAAGAGCGGTGACGATCTTCTCTAAAAAATCGTTCCCGCTCTTTTGCCTTTTTCCGTGCATTTTCAGAGTCGTTTCCGGCCGTTTCGTAGTTCACACCTGAGGATGCCCGGCTGCACTCGGAGTCTGCTTCGCTCCTCCGGATGACAGCGGCTATCTTGGCCAGACATTATTTGCCCGATCAACATCTGGCATCGCCCTTCGCGGATCGACCTCGACTCGCTGCACGCGCTTCTGCTCCGGGACTCGATAGGCGAAGCGCGAACCGAGATTCCACATCTCCACCGGCAGCTTAACCGTCGAGCGCGTGCCGTCGGCGAAGGTGATCGCGAGCTCGGCGGGCATCACCATCGTGCCGCGATTCTCGAGATGGATAATCGAACCGCCCGCCACAGTGCTCACCGAGTCGACCGCCTGATCGAGACGCGACGTCGTGAAGATCCAGTCGCGCCAGAACCAGTCGAGCTCCATTCCTGATTCGTCGCGCATGAGCCGGAAGAAATCCGCGGGCGTCGGATGCTTGAACGCCCAGGTGCGGATGTACTCCCGGAAGGCCGCGTCGAAGCGCTCCTTGCCGAGCACCTCGTAGCGCAGCAGCTGCATCATGAGGGCAGGTTTCTGGTAGCCGCCCCAGAAGAGGTCCCGTACCTCGACCGGCTTCTCGATGAGCGGTTGCTCATTGCCAGGCTTCGCGTGCTCGGCGTAGAGATGCAGGGGGTGCACCTCGATCGAATCACCGTACGGAGTGCCGGCGAAGTACGTCGCTGCGCCGGCGAGATCGATGAATGTGTTGAAGCCCTCGTCCATCCACGGAGAGAGCCGCTCGTTGGAGCCGACGATCATCGGGAACCACTCGTGCCCGAACTCGTGGCTCAGCGCCCATTGCTGGTCCTCGCGCGTCGGACTGTTCGGCACGAAGGTCAGCATCGGGTACTCCATTCCCTCGATCGGACCCTCGACAGTCGTCGCGTGCGAGTAGGGATACCGATACCATTGCTCGCTGAAGTGCTTGATCGCGGCGCGCGCCATCTTGATCGCTTCTTCCCACCGCGTTGCTGTCGGCCGGTAGAGCGTCTCGATGAGTATGTTGTCATAGCTCGCCGCGTCCCAGCGGAAGTTCGGCCCCGCGGCGAAGGCGAAGTCGCGGACGCTGTCCGCCATGAAATGCCAGGTCAGCGTTCCCTGCGTCCTGGGACGCGTTCGCTCCGGGTGCCCGGCTTCCGACTTCGAGATGATCGCGACGGTGGTGTCGGTGAAGCGCGCTGCGCGAAGTCGCGCGCTCTGCGTGGGCGTGAGGACCTCACCGGCGTTCTTCAGCTGACCCGTGGCGGCCACGATGTATGTTGACGGCACGGTGAGCGAGACGTCGAAGCTCCCGTACTCGAGGTAAAACTCCCCCGCGCCGATGTACGGCTCGTGATTCCATCCGCGAAGGTCGTCGTAGACCGCCACGCGTGGATACCACTGCGCGATCTCATACAGCGGACCGTCGTGGCCCATGCGCCCCGCGCCCTGCGGCGGCACGGCGAAGTGCCAGCCGAAGTCGAGTTGCGCGGACGCGCCGGTGCGGAGTGGGACAGGCAGGTCGATCCGCATCGTCGTTCCGAAGACTTCGCCGCGGGTCTCCTTGCCATCGACGCGAACGGCGTCGAGCGTCAGGCCGCCCGCAAAGCCCTGGCAGGAGAAATCGAAGGATGAGCCGAGGAAGGCGAGCGGCGGCTGGTTGAGCAGATTCGTAACGCTGCCCGGCGCACAGATGTTCTGCTCGAGGTACACCCAGACGTAGGGAAGCGCGTCCGGCGAGTTGTTGGTGTAGCGGATCCCCTCACGACCGCGGATCTCGTTGTGGGCGGGATCGAGGGTCGCCACGATGTGATAGTCTGCGCGCTGCTGCCAGTAGCTCGGCCCGGGGCGTCCCGAGCCCGTTCGATATGCATTTGGCGCTGGGAGGTCGAGCGCGCGAAAGGGCGACGTGTCGGCCACCGCGCCGCCGCCGCCGCTCTGACTGAATGCCGGCCGCGGCAGCGAGAGACAAAAGCCGGCGCTCGCCGCGGCAACGACGATGAGAGTCTTCATGTGCGAGGAGGAATCGTTAGGCAGCGGGGCTCACGCCTGCGTGAGCGGCTTCTCGAACCAGTGATGCGCGTACGGCTCGGCGTTGAACGCCGGGACCTCAACGTACCCCGACGCCCGATAGAGCGCGATGGCCTCGCGCAACGCGCGATTGGTCTCGAGGTGGATCGTCTTCGCGCCCGTGCTCCGCGCATATCCTTCCAGCTCGGCCAGGAGGCGGCGTCCCACGCCAAGCCCTCGCGCTTCCCGCGCGACCCACATGCGCTTGAGGTACGCCGGCGCGCCGCGTGGCGTCTTCACGGAGCCGCAGCCGATCGGCCGGCCATGGAGGCGCGCCACGATCAACGCGCCTCCCGGCGGCGTGACCTCGCGTACGTCCACCGGCAGCGCGACGTCAGCATCGAATCCATTCTCGAAGCGCTCGTCGAGCTCGGCGAAGTACTGTCGCCAGCACCATTGTGCATCGGCGCTCGTCGGGCGCTCGATCGCGAATCGCACCATCGACGGCTGCAGCAGCCGCTCGACATCGGAGACGGCGGCAAGCAACGACGCGCGCTGCTTGTCGGTGAGAGGCTCGAGGATGCGCGCGGCCAGCGCGTCGGAGCGGCTGTCGAGGACCGCTCGCTCGCGCCGCCCAAGAGCGGTGAGCTCCGCGCGCCGCACCCGCCGATCCGCGGCGTGAACGCGAACCCTGACCAGCTTCTGTCGCTCGAGCGACCGCAGCATCCGACTCACATACCCGGAGTCGAGCCCGAGCCGATCGCGCAGCTCACGAATGTCAGCGCCGTCCGTGCCGATCTCCCAGAGGACACGCGACTCCCCATACGGTCGCCCGCGGCCGAGGAAGTGATCCGTGAACGTGCCGATCCCCTCGGCAACCGTCCGATTGAATCGTCGGATCTGCTGAATGGCCGCGGGGTCCATGATCTCTGACTTTAGTCAGAGAACTGGGATCACCGCAAGAGGGTCGACCACTGCCGCAGGCCCCAGAGTTTCAGGACGCGAATGACGCGAATCAAAAGCGAATGCGATCGATCCGCCGAGCAATCGTCCTTCTGGACCCGAGGGACCTGAACTTCCTTGGTTGGATTCGCCTCAGATTCGCGTCATTCGCGTCCGACAGCCCTGATCTCGCCGCGGCGCGACCACCAACCACCACTCACAGCAGCTTCAACGCGGACCTCCCTTCCTGCGCCACCTGCTCCATCGTGCACTGCGACGGATCCTTGTCGGGCCGCCAGCGCTGGAATGACGTCCCATGCCGGAAGCGGCCGCCGGAGAAGTGATCGTACTGCACCTCGACCACGAGCTTCGGCGCCAGGGGCTCCCACTGTGCCGAACGTTCCGTGCTCCACCGGCTCGGCCCGCCCGGTGCCTGGCCCGTGAACCCCGGCTTCCTGATCAGCTTCTCGAGCTTCGGCGTCAGCTTCTCACGCTCCGCTGCCTTCATGTTCGAGCAGAACCCGACATGGTTGAGCAAACCATCATCATCATAGAGGCCGAGCAGAAGCGAGCCAACGATTTTCGCGTTGCTCGCGTACCGGAAGCCGCCGACGATGCAGTCCGCGGTGCGCATCTGCTTCATCTTCCTCATGGCGCGCTCGCCGGACTCGTAAGGCAGGTCGAGTCGCTTGGCAACGACGCCATCGAGTCCTCCGCCCACGGAGCGGAACCACCTCTTCACGACGGTCATGGACCGCGCGGCCGGTGACAGCCAAACTGGTGCGCCGTCCGGCACCGCGGTCGCGTACCAGCGCTCGAGCGCTTCCCGCCGCTCCGCGAACGGCTTCTCGACGAGCGACTTGCCACGCGCGTCGACCAGGAGGTCGAAGGCGACGAATGCCGCGGGATGCTCCTCCGCCAGCTTCTTGACCCGGCTCGCCGCAGGGTGGATGCGCAGGAGGAGCTCGTCGAAGGAGAGCGTGTCACCGTCTGGTACCACAATCTCACCGTCGACGACGAAGCGCCGTGCGCCTAACGAGCCAATCGTCGCGACGACGTCCGGGAAGTACCGCGCGAGCGGCTTCCCAGCCTTGGACATGAGGTCGATCTTCGATCCGTCGCGGAAGGCAAGGCAGCGAAATCCGTCCCACTTCGGCTCGTACTGCCACTCCTCGCCCGTCGGCAGCTCGTCGACCAGGAGCGCCTCCATTGGCGCGTAGCTCCGGGGAATGGGAAGCGTCACAGCATGCGCTCCAGCTTGAAGCGTCCGCGGCGGGCGAGGAGCGGCGCCCACAGGTCGCCTAACGCGGCGACACGCGCCGGGACGTTGTCAATCCGGAAGTCCGAGATCGCGAAGCCGCGCTCGACCTCGTCCCACGTCACCGGCGTGGACACGGGAGCGCGGGGCTTCGGCCGCGGCGAGTAGAGCGACGCGAGGGTGCGTCCCCACGCATTCTGATTGTAGTCGACCAGCACACGGCCCCGCGGCCGCTTGGCGATGATGTACTCCGCCGTCAGCAGCTTCGGGTGTTGCGCGGCCAACGTCTGCGCGAGCGCTTTGGCGAACGTCCAGACCTCTTTCTGCAGCGGCCCACGCTCGATCGCCACGTAAATGTGAAGGCCCTTCGAGCCAGTGGTCTTCACCAGCGGCGACATGCCTAACTTGACGAGCGCGTCGCGCATGACGAGCGCGGCCTCCACTACCTTCGCGAAGGTGGCGCCGGGAACCGGATCGAGATCGAAGTGCAGGTAGTCTGGACGATCCGTGTCGTCGCAGCGCGCGTACCACTGATTAAGGTCGATGCAGCCGAGGTTGACGACCCAGAGCAGCGACGCGAGATCCTGGACCATCGGGAAATCGATGACGTTCCCCGATTTGTGCTCGATGGAGCAGAGCTCGATCCAGTCGGGTCGCGGCGACGGCGCACGCTTCATGAAGAAGCACTTTCCCGTCGCGCCGTTCGGGTAGCGTTTCATCACCATCGCGCGATCGCGGAGGTGCGGCAGGAGCACGTGCGCGACGTCGGCGTAATACTGGAGGAGCATGCGCTTCGTGATGCCGCTCTCACTCCAGAAGATCTTTCCGAGGTTCGTGAGGCGCACCTCACGCCCGTCGACGACGAGCTCCGCGTCGGTGCCCTCGGGAATGGTCACGCGATGACCGGCGCGCTTGCCGCGGCGCGGTGGCGACGCGCCGCGAGATCTCCGAACGGCCGTCATCGGATCGGTGCGAGCTTCGGCGGTCGGGCGCCGTGCCTAACGGCTCCGGCGACAGCAATGTACTCGAGCTCCTGGCCCTCGCGCACCTGTCGCAGGAGCAACCCGCCGCGGCTCATGTCCCCCCGCCCGACGAACTCGCGCGGGAAGACGACGCGCTCGCCTAACGCGTCGAGCAGCGTGTCGACGTACTTGCCGGTCGCGATGCTGCCGAGCAAAACGACCTCCACGTCAGGGAGCGTCGTCGCGAGCTGGCGCACGTCGCGCCGCAGCGGGCCGAGATACCGCTCGTCCGCCCCGCCGATGTCCACGTCGGCGAAGGCGCAGAGGTCGGCGCGGGTGATGCGCGCCGTCGGCGGCACGAGGCCGCGCTCCGTCGTGATGACCAGCGTGCCGGAATGTGGCTCGGGCGCGCGGGCGAAGGCGCGCGCATACGCGAGCTTGCCGCGGAAGTACAACCCGCTCAGAAAGCTGAAGACCTCGCCGAGCTCCACCCCACCCGGCTCCCGCAGCGCGCACGCCAGCGGAAACTCGGCGCGCGGGTTGAGGATCAGCTTCGCCCGCTCGCCGTCACAGCGCGCAGGGGACAGAAGAAAAATCCGAGCGGTCATGAGGGGCTTCTCGTGCAAGAGATGGGCTCGTATCGGAAGATCTTAAGGGCGCGGAGTTCCAAAGGGCGCAGGTCCCAAACGGCGCAGGTCCCAAACGGCGCGGAGTGCCAAACTGCGCTGAGTGCCAAACGGCGCGAGGTACCCAACGACGTTTAACGACGTCTGGGACTTCGCGCACTTTGGCACCTGGCGCCGTTTGGAACTTCGCGCAGTTTGGAAGTCCGCGCAGTTTGGCACTCCGCGCCGTTTGGCACTCCGCGCCGTTTGGCACTCAGCGCCGTTACGCACTAGTCCTTAGTGGCGAGTGATGTCCCATATAGCTTGGTCGCATTCTCGCGCAGAACCATCCGCGCGAGCGTCTCGGCGCGCGTCCGGTCGATCTCGCCGTCGCGCATCATCCCCGTGAGCGCCAGCGCCAGCGCACGCCGTGCCGTCGACGCACCGAGGTAGACCCCCTCCTCCCAGCCCTGATCCGGGCCGCCGTCGAAGGCGTCGGTGCCGAAGAGGACCTTCTCCGGCCAGGCGGTGAGCCACGACCGGAGCGTGTTCGCCAGCTCACGCGGCTCGGCGACGAGCACCATCATCGAGATGTCCGCGTATACGTTAGGCTTGCCGAGCATCGACTGCGTCTGCGCGAAGAGCGGCCAGCCGCCGTGAATGAGAACGAACGACGTGCCGCGCAGCGTCGAGTCGTTGAAGGTCGGCTCGAGCTGATGCGGCGCGCTGCCGCGCGAGGAGTAAAAGCCGCCGAAGGTATCGAGTGCATGGATGTGGACGGCCATTCCCAGTCGGCCTGCCTCACGAGCGATCTCCTTGAAGAGATAATCCTGCAGCGTCTTGTACTCGGCACGCGTCGGCGCGCCGCCCGCTGCGTAGCGGGCGTAGATGCGCGCCGTCTCGGCAGCGTCGGCGTCACCGAAGTCGAGCGGACGCAGATATGCCGCCTCGAACTTCACCGCCACGGCGCCATTCCGGCGCTGTCGCTCGAGCGTCGCGCGGAGGACGCTCGACAGATACTCGTCGAGCGTCGCCGGCAGGCGCTCGACGTTCAGGTCGCGCATGTAGCGTTTCAACAGCGCCGCCTCTTTCGGATAGAGACTCCGCGTGTCCGGCGAGCGCGCCGCCTCACCCTGAGTATCGAGCGGCAGCATCAACGCGTCGTCGAACGCCACCCAGCGAAACCTTGGTGGCGTGAGACCGGGGCCGGTGACGATGCGATTCGCGAACATCACATCGATTCCCGCACGGTCGAGCACCCATGCGGGATAGCCGTCGCCGCGCGCGGCGAGCTCCTGGGCCCGGCGCGCGTGCAGCGACATCCGGAACGTGCTGTCCGTCCCCCGATTCGGGATGCCGAACAGCGCCGACTGCGCTGCGCGCCACTCCGGATTCTCGAGTCGGAGCCGCCACGGCACCTGAAATGGAGGCACCCCGTCGAGGGGCAAGGCATCGAACTCCGTGTCCGGTGGCACGCCCTGGCGCAGCGGCCGCATCGGATGCGCGTGGTTGTCGATCGCGCGGATGCCGGCGATGTAGCGTACGATCGCTGAGTCCACGGGGCTCTGCGCACGCAGCGTAAAGGGAGCGGAGGCCGTGAGACCGACGGCCGCGATAGCGATGGCGAGACGAGTCATGCGTCTGTCCTCTGAGCGACGAGTAGAGCTATCGCGCCGGGATTTCTGCCGCAATCGGTCCTCGGGTCCGGTTCGTGCTTGCTCAACTCGAAATCTCATTCCGGAGGTGGGTGCGT
This sequence comes from Gemmatimonas sp., assembly GCA_021154325.1. Classification (GTDB taxonomy): domain Bacteria; phylum Gemmatimonadota; class Gemmatimonadetes; order Gemmatimonadales; family Gemmatimonadaceae; genus AG2. Next base: position 1,433 of record JAJKIR010000099.1, on the reverse strand, counting down.
GGCTGGTGCAGCGATCGACGTTCGACGGAAGCGGAGCAACCGGAAGCCCACGAGTGCGCCCGCGCGTGGCACTACCCCGCAAGCGCTCCGCTGCCGCCGCAAGTTCCTCCGCTTCTTTCCCGGCGGATTCGCCGACGAGACGTACGTCGATTGGGAGCGCGGGTACAAGTGGGAGGCCCACGAGCGGTGGATGGAACGGCTCGCCCCCGATGCCTATCGAGTGCTGCTCGAGCGCGGCCGATTCGGCGAGATCGCGGAGCATGCGGTCCGCATCGAGTCGCGGACCAATCTCCTCTTCAGCTTCGAGAAGATGGCGTTGCGCGACGCGGTGAAGTCGCCGGCGGGAGCGCGACGGTTCGCCGAGGGACTCTACGAATTTCTCCATGGCGACGGCGACGACCGGCTCCGATTCGAGCACTGGTGCGAGACAGTGGCCGCGCTTCCGCGCCGCCAGACGCGCGTCCTCACCTGGCCGCTGTTGACCGTGTTCGGCTTCATCGCGACGCCGGAGCGCCACATCTTCCTCAAGCCGAACGTCACCCGCATCGCGGCGACGGAATACGGGTTCGATTTCGCCTACAAGTCGCGCCCGAACTGGGACACGTATCAGAGCCTGCTCTCCTTCGCGAACGCGGTGCGTCGGGACAATCGCGACCTGCGCCCGCGGGACATGATCGATCTGCAGTCGTTCATCTGGGTGCAGGGGTCCGACGAGTACGAGGAGTGATCCGGATCACCGTTAGGCGTTGCGGACGGGGCTGGTAAGTCGTCGCCTGGGGGTGCAGACTTCCTGCGCCCCGACGGTATCGCCACCGGCAACTCGCCTTTCGCCACTCGTTCTATGCTGCGGCTCTTTCTCGCCGCGATGCACCTCATCGCGCTCGGCATCGGTCTCGGCGCCGTCTGGGCGCGAGCCAATGCATTGAGTCGCCCGCTCGACCGGGCGGCGATGGTGCGCGCCTTCCGCGCCGACACGTGGTGGGGCGTCGCGGCCGCGCTCTGGATCGGCACGGGAATCTGGCGCCTGCTCGCCGGCACCGAAAAGGCCACGACGTACTACATGCACAATCAGGCCTTCTTCGCGAAGATGGGTTTTTTGGTGATCATCCTCCTGCTCGAGGTCGGACCGATGATCACGCTGATCCGCTGGCGCCAGATCGCCGGCCGCGGCACGTCCGCGTGGAACCCGAACCCGGCGGCCGCCCGTCGCATCGCCCGCATCAGCTACATCGAGGCGGCGCTGATCATCGCGATGGTGTTCGCCGCCGTCGCCATGGCCCGCGGCTACGGGAGCGGCTAGCGGCGAAGGCCAGGACAGATCTTTGCGCCATTCACGAGCAGTCGATCGGGGGTGCACGGCGGCTTCATGCCAAATTTGGCATGCGCGCATTGGGACTCGAGGCGAGCATGAGCGTGAGCATGCCAAATTTGGG
>JAJKIR010000098.1 GCA_021154325.1 Gemmatimonas sp. | reverse complement strand
CTGCTCGATGGTGACGAAGCGCTGATTCATGAGGCGCAGCACGTGCGGCGAGCGCATCTGCTCCAGTTGTTGATCCCCCCGGTGCCGCACGTGTTGCGCGTCAGCGACTCGCTCTCCGGCGACGCGACGACATTACTCGAGGACGCTCGCGCCCGCGGTTGGGAGGGCGTGATCGCGAAACGGAAGGACGCACCCTACGAGCCGGGACGGCGCTCACGCGCCTGGCTCAAGCTCAAGGTCGAGCAGCGACAGGAGTTCGTCGTCGGCGGGTACACCGAGCCGCGGAACTCGCGCCAGCATCTCGGCGCGATCCTGCTCGGCTACTATAACGACGCGGGGCAGCTCGTTTACGCCGGCCACACGGGTGGCGGCTTCTCCCGCGCCACCTTGACGGAGATGTACCGCCGGCTGAAGACGCTGGAGCGCAAGAGCTGCCCATTCGTCAAGCAGCCCCGCACCAATGAGCGCGCGCACTGGGTACGGCCGCGCGTGGTCGTCGAAGTGAAGTTCAACGAATGGACGGCAGAGGGTAAGCTCCGACAGCCGATCTTCGTCGGGATTCGCGACGACAAGAAGCCCGCCGAGGTGACGCGCGAGCCCATCTCGCCAGTGGCGAAACCAGTGCATCGCCGCAGCCGCGCGGCAGCAGCGGCGCCGACAGCTCGGCGAAAACGAACGGCCGCGCGATGAGCGTTCTCTCATCGACCGCGCGACGGGCTGCCAAGCGGCCGCGCCGAACAGTGGCGCGAACTCTCTCCGGATCGCGCATCCGGGAGCTGATCGGGGAAATCGCCGCAATCGAGAACGACGGCGGCGCGGGTACGCTTGCGCTCGCGGGCGACACACAGCTCGAGGTGTCGAACCTCGACAAGCGCTTTTTTCCGAAGCGCGGCTACACGAAGGGCGATCTGATGGCGTACTACGCAAGCGTCTCGCCCTTCCTGCTTTCCGCGATCATCGACCGGCCGCTCGTGATGAAGCGATTCCCGAACGGCGTCGGTGGACCGTCGTTCTACCAGCAGCGCGCTCCCGATGATCCGCCGGCAGGGGTACGCGCCGAACCGGTGGCGGACGAGGGGCTGAAGACGCAGCAGCGGCTCGTGGGCGGCGACCTCACGACACTGCTCTACCTCGTACAGCTGGGGGCGATCTCGATCGATCCGTGGCATTCACGCGTCCAGTCCGTTGGTTTCGCCGACTACGCGATCGTCGATCTCGATCCGGGACCGCGTGCGTCGTTCCGGCGCGTGGTCGACGTGGCGCTCTGGGTGGGGGAGGAGCTCGACCGGCTCGGCCTGCACGGCGTCCCGAAGACTTCCGGGGCGTCGGGAATCCACATCGTGCTCCCCCTGGTCGCCGAGACGCCTAACGAGACAGCGCGGCTGATGGCGGAGATCGTCGCGACGCGGGTTGCCGACCGCCATCCGGCGGCGACGACGGTGACACGCTGGGTGCAGTCGCGACCCGCGAGCGCTGTGTACGTGGATTTTCTGCAGAACATTCGCGGCAAGACGGTGGCGAGCGTGTACTCGGCGCGGGCGACACCCGACGCCACCGTGTCCGCGCCGCTACGGTGGAACGAGTTGACGCCCGAGCTCGATCCCCGCGCCTTCACGATCGAGACGATGGGTACGCGGCTGCGCGACGTGGGTGATCTCTGGCGGGAGGGGATGAGGCGGCTCAACGATCCACGACGCCTGCTCGGCGCGCGGGGTGCCTAACGTGATGTCCAACGATCCGCGGTGGCGGTGCGAGGTCCACGCGTACGTCGAGTGCCGGGTGCGCGGCGGCGCGTGGTGGCTCTACGCGCATCCCGTCCTTCCGGCCGACACGGGAATTCCACCGCTGCTCCTCGGCGCCGGCGTCGAGGAGCGCGAGGAGCCGCTGCTCGCACTCGGGGTTCCGGCGGACGTCTCGCTGCCGGTGCGGGACGAGTACACCTGGCGGGTCGCGGGGCCGCATGGCGGGGACGCCCCGAACATCGTCGGCGTGTCCGAGGCGGAGCGATGGATCGCCCGCGGCCGATCGCGCCCGTGGCCGACGTCGGAGCCGTTCGCCCGCGTCACCGACCCGCGCTGGTCGTACGCGACGTCACTGGACGCGAGCGATCTGGCGACGATCCTGACGCGCTACGAGCAGACCAGCGGAGAGTCGGCGCCGGCAGCGTACTGCGCATTGCTGGCGATGATGCGCGCGTTGGAGCGCGATTATATCGTGCGTGTCGTACTCTGGCTCGAGCGGCGGCACACCGCGGCCGACGCCGCGGCGGAGATCACGGTGCTGCGCGAGTATCCGCGCGAGTATCCGCGCGAGCTGGAGCGCGCGCGGAGCGAAGCGCGCCCGCGCCGACCGCGCAAGACGCGTCGCGTCGCGAGCGACTCGTAAGGCATGCCGACGCTCGTCCTCGAGTATCTCGACCAGCTCTATCGCGCGGCGATGCGTCGCGACGAGCAGCGGATGCGGGAGCTGCTGGAGCACGGCCTGGCGACGCAGCTCCCGGGCGAGGTCCGCGCCGAAGCGCTCGCGATCGTTACCGCGCCGCGGGGAAGTCTTCGCGCGCCGATCCGAATGCTCCAACATCGGCAGCGGATGGTCCAGCTCGATCTCGACGGGCCTAACGAGGACGATCCGCAGCTCGAGCTCGACCTGCGTCGGTCAACGGTTGGCCGTTGACGGTGGATGGTGGACGGTGAACAGTTGACGGTGAACCGATCACCGTCCACCGAGTGCCGTCATCACTCCCCCTCGTCGCTGGTGGCGTCGAGGGAGACGTTGAGATCCTGGTGGAGAGAGGCGTCGCCGCTGATGATCGCGCGCCAGGAGAGCTCCTGTCCCTTGCGATGTCCCTTCTCCGTGACCTTCACACCGTCGGGGCCCATCTGCACGGTGTAGAGGCGTCCATCGAGCTCCAGCTCGCGCTTGATGGTCTTTTCGAGGCGCGTGGTCATTGCGAGATCGTCTCCTGAAGGGTACCGAGTCGGCGCGCCGATACGGCCGCGCGCCAGCCACGGCGGCAAGCTAGGCAGACCTTGGCGCGGACGCTACCGTGGCAGCTCCCAAAACTCGCCGGTGAGCCCAACGGACGCGAGCACAGCTTGGCTTTCGTCACGCGTGCGTGGGCGCCAGTCGCTTGCGCGGGGATCGCCATACCACGCGTTGGCAAGGCGCCAGACCCGCGTCAGATCGAGCATCGCTCCGACGTCATAGTCGTGACGCGCAGTCCATCGTCGCACGTGCTCCTCCGACCGGAAGAGCGACATCGTCGCTCAGGTGAAGCCGATGTTCTCGTACCATCGCCGCGCCGGAACGAGAAAGTGCACGACCCCACGGTCGTTAGGCGGCACGTCTGGATCGCAGACGAGGTTCATTGGATCGCCGCAATCAGTGCAGTGAGTGTCGACGCGGACCATGGCACGGGCGATCGTGGCGATGCCGAACATGTCCCAGGCGCAGTTCGCCCACCATTGTCTGTGGCCGAGAGTCACTCGATAAGGCGTCTCGGTCGCTGAGAATGGCCCGGCCATCCACACCTCGCCCGATTGCGGGTGGACGAGAATGGTCTTGCCGATCCGGAGCTCGGCGAGGGCGCGCCGCGCCTCGTTAGGTGCGACGCGGAAATGAACAGCGATTTCGGTGATGCGCGGCGGCATGCCGCGATCGAGGAGCTCGTTGTAGACGAAGACGCGGAGCGCGACTGGATCGATGTCGGCCACGCGCTACGGGAGCCGCCAGATGTTGAAGATGCCTGTCGACGAATGCGAGTTCGCGCTGCCTTCCGGAAGGGCGATGCGTCCGTCGGCGACGATCGGACTGTTCCAGTGCCCTCCTCCGTTCGCCAGCTCGGCGACTTTGCTCCCGGTCGCCACGTCGTACACTCGCAGCGGACCACTCGGGTCGTAGACGAAGACGAGGCCACCGGCGACGACGGGACTCGTCCCTGAATTGCCATTGCTCCACGCGGCAGTCAGGCTCCCGTTGCTGTAGGTCCACGCGGCGGTGCCACCGCTGCCGGCAGCGAACAGCCGCGTCGTGCCCCCCTGCTTGAGCACGGCCGGCGCGGTGAACATCGCGCTGCCGCCCGGTGTGCTCACGCTCTGCACCTCTCCGCCCTTGTGCGCCGTCGTTCCGCCAATGGTCTGGAGGTCGAGAACGCGGAGCTTGGCGTCCTTGCCGCCTTGCACGAGGTGAGTCGCGTCGAGCAGGACGGGCGAGGTCGAGCCGAGGTCGGCGTCCGAAGCCTCGAGGGTGGCGGTATTCGTCGGCGTGTAGTTGGCGAGCATCCGCGTGGCGAGCGGATCGAGCTCAATGACGGCGTCGCTCCAACTCGTGACACCATCCCAGCGTCCATTGCCGGTGGCAACGAAGATGTTGCCATTGGCGTCGACAATAGCACCGGCGCGTCCCCAGATCGCCGAGCCGCTCTGGGCGCACGATGACGGATCGATGAGACCCGCGCGGTCGCTGCATAACGAGTTCCAGCTGTGGAGGAGCTGCCCCGTGGCGGCGTCGAGAATGCTCACATGTCCCTGATATGGTGCCGCGTCGCCGATGTAGCCGCCGGTGGTGGCGATGACGTGGCCGCGCGAGAGGTTGAGTGGCGAGGCGATCTTCTCGCGGGTGGCGAGATTCGTGATCGACGTCGTCCAGATCGCGTGCCCGTCGGCGACGGCGAGCTTCTCGATGTTGCCGTCAGGCGATGCGGTATAGATCGCCGTGCGATCGGGATCGGCGACCGGGGTGACGTTGGTGATACGCGCCGAACCGGCCCAGCTGTTGTAGTTAGGCGGTGTGAATTGCCAGAGGATCGCACCGTCGTTGGCATCGATCGCGATCGTCTTGCCGTAGGTGGTGGTGACGAAGAAGACGTCGTGGGCGGCGCCGTTGACCTGAATGTTGTGGAGATAGATCGCGGACGCGTCGACGGTCCCGTCGATGGTCACTTGCTGCCGGCGGAGCGTAGGTATGGTGGTGGCGGTGAGGCCGATGTCGGCATCGGAGGAGCTCGATCGCGCCTCGTCGTAGCCGAAACGCGTCCAATCGTGGCCATTCTGGACGACCGGCGGCGGCGGAGTGTTGCCCGTATCTACGGGCTGCGAGCGGTGGGGATCAGCGCACGCGAGGAAGAACAAGCCAAGGAGCTGGGCGGAGCGCGGCATGGAGATCCGGGGTGGAGGGACTCGGTGGGTGCGCCACGCTGATGTTACACGGGTGATCGCTACTCGATCAACCGCCTGGGTTGTCCAATGGAGACGGCGGCGGCGCACCAGGCCCGGAGTTGGTCGTCCGAGGCGCTATCCCAGGACTCGGGGAGGGGCGCATAACGGCGCCGCTCGAACTTGCTGGAGAAGACGAGCCATCCTTTCGCGAGGTCGCCGGTGATGACGGCGCTGAGGACGCGCATCTTACGGCGATCGAAGGTCTCGCGCGCATGTTTGCGGCGCTCAATGCCGGTGCGCCGATCGCGCCGTTCCGGGACGACATCCCAGGCTTCCCAGGGTAAGCCACGCTCGTCATTGAATTCCCGGTGCGCCATAAGAGCGTGGCAGAGCATGGTGCGTACCGTCAGAAAGTTCGTCCAAATGCGCCCCACTAACGGGCGCGCGCGAATCGAAGTCAATTGTCGCGTCCTTCAGCGGGAGAGAACCGATGTCGCGTCTTCTGACCGCGCTCGTCATGCTGGTTCTGTCGCTCCTTGCGGCAGCTTGCCACCCCGGTTCGAGTGGAAGCTCGGTCGTCGCATCCGGACTCACTCCTCGAGGCTTGTGTCGAGGGTTGGATATGGACGCGGACGGTCGGGAACTGCACGAAAGACTCGTCCGGATCGCCACGTCGTCAGACTCGGCATCCATCAGAAGTCGCGCAACTGTCGGTCTGCCGATCATGGCGGCGGACAGCGTCGTGTTCGTGAACGATCCCGCGATCTGCGAGAAGGCGTCGGCAGTGATATCGAGGGTTCGCGGCCTACCCGCCCGCGGATATGAAAGGGTCAGCGTCTTTCGACTCGGACCGATTTATGTCGCCAACCGGCCGGACGGGCACGCCGGCCTCGATGTGTTTGTGATGGACGCCAACCTCAAGGTCCTCATGGGATGGATGCTATGAGCTGATGTGGCGCCGTCCACATCAGGGCCGCGCCACAATCTGCCATGACAACCGACATTCGTCCGATGTGAAGAACGGCAACCGACCCGCCAGACATGAAGGATTTAGAGGGCTTTAATCTTCAGCGGGACGCGATCGCCCGGGCGCTGGCCGCTTCCGAAAAAGTCGGCGACATGGGTGCCGAGGCGGGTGCCACACCTCAGAACCAATCGAGCCAACCACCTGTAGGTGATTGGCTCGCTGATAGCAGGGGTGGGACTCGAACCCACGACCCCGGCATTATGAGTGCCGTGCTCTAACCACCTGAGCTACCCTGCCCTGTTTTTTGCCTCCCAAACACGAGCGGCCGGCCCCGTGGGACCGGCCGTCGCGAGTAGCGGGGGCGGGATTTGAACCCGCGACCTTCGGGTTATGAGCCCGACGAGCTACCAGGCTGCTCCACCCCGCGTCAGTGTCTTGAAATTACCCGCCCGAAAAACGAAGTCAAGCCCAACGCACTGCGTTGCGGAAGCATCGGAACGTGAGAGTGGAGGCGACCTTAGCTGGCCCGCAGAGTGTCGTTGAGGAGGTTCGGCGCGTGCACTCTGGCAGACGCGTTGAAGCAAGTTCATCTTGATGCGGCGATGCAAACGCTCGCGCTCTCTCCGTCGTATATCACCATAACGAGAAACGCGCGGACAGTTTCACAAACATGCATCGACACATGATCCGCAATATCGCACTCGGCCTGGTCGCCACTCTGGCGTGCAGTCACCCGAGCTCCCTGAGGAACGGGCAGACGCAACCTGTCCTCGACGTAGACAGCAACTACGTGAGCGGCGACGAGCTGTGGGATGACGTGCGCCAGGGCCACACGACTCTGTATGACGCGCTGAGGAGCACGCGGCCGGAGATACTCCGCTCCGGGAGCGAGGGACTCCAGGTCTACTTCGACAACCCTCTCGGTTTCGCCCACTGTTGCTTCAGGATCAGCGACCTGCGGCGAATCTCGACTGCACAAGTGAAATGGATCCGGCGGTACGCGCCTGGGACGGCGCCGCCCCAGCTCAACTACTACTCCGGCGTGCTCCTCGTCGCCTTGAGGTAACGTCGCTCCTCGCGATTGTGGCGGCGGCGCGTCTACTTCCGCGCTCTCGTAGAATCGCGCAGGGTGTCGCGCGGCGCGGCGAACCTGTACAACAACTCCTTCGTACCGCGCACCATCCCGAAATCCTCGCGCGCGATCCGCTCCTGTAGCTTCGGGTCGCGCTGCAAGCGATCGCGATACTTGCGCAGCGAGTCGACGACGCGGGTCAGTGAGTCGATCGCGACCGTCATGCGCTGGCGCTCGCGCCGCTGCCGGACGAGATCGAGCGTGCTGTACTCGCCCCCCTGCACCGCGAAGACCAGGGCGGCGACGATCACCGCGAGCCCGATGAGCCGCGTCGCACGCCCGCCCGATCGTCGCGCCACGTTAGTATCTACTAAAGTCCGTAGAGCGCGCCGCCCGGAAACTCGGCCGCGCCGCCGAGCTGCTCCTCGATCCGCAGCAGCTGGTTGTACTTCGCGACCCGATCCGTCCTACTCGCCGAACCAGTCTTGATCTGACCGACGCCGGTGCCCACCGCCAGGTCGGCGATGAAGGTGTCCTCCGTCTCGCCCGACCGATGCGAGATTACCGACAGGTAGCCCGCGGCGCGCGCCATCTCGATTGCCTCGAGCGTCTCACTCAACGTACCGATCTGATTCACCTTGATGAGAATCGCGTTGGCGACGCCGTTCTCGATGCCGCGGGCGAGGCGCTCGGTGCTGGTGACGAAGATGTCGTCGCCGACAAGCTGGCAGCGCTCGCCAATGGCGCTCGTCAGCTTCGCCCAGCCGTCCCAATCGTCCTCGGCGAGACCATCCTCGATCGAAACGATCGGGTACTCGTCGAGCCAGCCGCGATAGAGCTCGATCATTCCTTCGGCGTCCTTCTTCCCCGCTCCGCTCTTCTTGAAGACGTAATTCCCGTCCTGATAGAGCTCGCTCGCGGCGACGTCGAGGGCGAGCGCGATCTGCTTGCCCGGGGTGTAGCCGGCAGCCTGGATCGCTTCGATGATGATGTTGAGTGCTTCCTCATCATCGCGCAGGTCGGGGGCGAAGCCGCCCTCGTCTCCCACGCCTGTGCCGAGCTTGCGCTTGCCGAGCACCTTCTTGAGCGAGTGGAAGACCTCAGCGCCCATGCGTACGGCGTCGCCGAACGTCTCGGCGCCGACGGGAACGATCATGAACTCCTGGAAGTCGACGGTGTTCGCGGCGTGGGCGCCACCGTTGAGGATGTTCATCATGGGCACGGGCATGACGCGCGAGAGAGGGCCGCCGAGGTAACGATAGAGCGGCAGGCCGACGGATTGCGCCGCCGCGCGCGCCGATGCCATGGAGACGGCGAGGAGCGCGTTGGCGCCGAGCTTGGACTTGTTAGGCGTGCCGTCCAGCTCGAGCATCGCGGTATCGATGCCCAGCTGATCGGTGACCTCGCATCCCTGAAGCGCGGGCTTGATCGACTCCTCGATGTTGCGCACGGCGTGGCGAACGCCCTTGCCGCCGTAGCGGTCGCTCTCGCCGTCTCGAAGCTCGATGGCTTCGTGCTCGCCGGTGCTCGCGCCGCTCGGCACGGCCGCGCGGCCCATGATGCCGTCGTCGAGGAAGACGTCGGCTTCGACGGTGGGATTGCCGCGGCTGTCGAGGATCTCGCGGGCGTGGATGTCGATGATCTGGGCCATGAAGAGGTGCAGGTCCTAGGTGCGAGGTGAGGTGCTAAGTGCTAGGCAGTTCTTTCTCCGACTTCGGCGATGGGGTATTCGTCGGTGCCGACGCCGTAGTGGTCGCGCATGGAGTTCGCCATCCGCGTCCAGACGCGCATCATGAGCTCGGCGCGGTCGTCGTACTCGAGGCCCTTTGTCTCGATTGGCTCGAGGAAATGGATATCGATGACGCCGGATCGCACGCGGAACGAGCCTTTCGCCATGACTTCGCGCGACCCATGGACGATCGTCGGGATGATCGGGCACTGTGACGCGATCGCGAGGACGAAGGGGCCCTTCTTGAAGGGACGCAGATGGTAGTCGCGGCCCCGCGTCCCCTCGGGATAGACGACGATGGACCGGCCGCGTTCGACCTCCTTGGCCGCGAGTTTATAAGACTCGAACGCCGCCTTGCGGTTCTCGCGGTCGAGAAAGACGATCCCGGCCGCCTCGGCACCATAGCCGAAGAGGGGGATCTTCCGCAGCTCGGACTTGGCGATGAAGCTGTAGCGCGGCAGCTCGGCGGCGAGAACAAAGACGTCGAACCAGCTCACGTGGTTCGAGATGTAAACGGCGCCCTGCTCGCCAGACAGGCGCTCGGGGTTGTGGATGCGCACGCGGACGCCGGCACTGACGAGCATCGAGCGCGCCCAGGTGCGCGTCGCCCATGCATAGACGCTCCGCGGACCCTCCTTCATCCCGAGCAGGCGCGCGACGACGACTGTCGGCGCGAGGATGAGGGTCATGACGAGTGCGTTGAGGCCCACGAGGACGATGCGCATCACCGAGAAAGGTGATCGTACCCTGTGGGCTTCGCAACGCGCTCGGCGCCGCGGCGGAAGACAACGCCTGCTTCACGCGGTACGGCGTGGCCGATGGCGGTGAGTGGGATGCCGAACGTCCGCTCGAACTCGCCCGCGTCGAGAGCCACTCCGGGGGGCGTGCCGATGACGAGCTCGTACTCCTCACCACTCGCCGCCGCGGCAATCGGACCATTCACTCCGTCGAGGAGGGGCACGAGGCCGAGATCGATATCAAGTCCGACGGCGCTCGCCGCGGCCAGGTGCTCGAGATCGGCGGCGAGCCCGTCGGAGATGTCGATGCCGGCATTCGCGCCACGATCGGCGAGCCATCGTGCCTCGCGGATTCGCGCGGACGGATGGGCGAAGCGCTGGCGATGCTGGTCGTGCAGCCGGTGGCCGCTATTCCAGGCGGCGACGGCCGCGCCGGGGCCGCCGAGACTTCCCGTGACATGGATGGCATCGCCGGGCCGCAGGCCGCCGCGTCGCAACGGCGCGAACGCGGAGCCGAGGACGGTCGTCGTTAGGCTCAGCAGCTCGGCGGCGGCGAGATTGCCGCCGAGGATCGTCGTTCCCGCGGCGGTGACGGCATCGGCGATGCCATCGGCCATCGCGGGAAGGCTTGCGCTCCATCGCTCCGGCAGCGCGAGGGCGACGAGAATGCCTAACGGCTGAGCCGCCATCGCCGCGAGATCGCTGAGCGCGGCGGTCACTGCACGATAGCCGATCTCGCGCGGGGTGAGCCAGTCGTCGCGAAAATGCCGATTCTCGATGGCCGTGTCGACGCTTGCGAGGAGCGCGTCGCCGCGGGGCACCCGCACGATGGCCGCGTCGTCGCCGATGCCGACGGCACGGTCGCCCCAGCGCGCGAGGAGCCCTCGAATGGCATCGAACTCGCGTCCGCGTCCGAGGGGGAGCGCCGGTGTTGGCTCGTCGGCGCTCACTGCCGCTCACCGACCGCGGGCAGCTCCAGCAGCACGGGATAGCGCGTCGGGTGTACCTCGTTAGGCCATGCCGAGGCCAGGGCGGCGACCACGTCGTCGAGTGTCGCACCGCGTACCCGGGATGTCCGGCGCGGGTGGCCAAGGGCGATATCGACGACACTCCGTGCACGAGCGTCTCTCGCCGTCGCGGCGCCCTGCGCCACCAGCTCGGCGGCCCGGCCATGGATCCAGGCCGCCGCGGTGCCGGCAGTCAATGCATCCGTGATCTGGGCAAGCAGGGTTCCAGCGATGCCGGACAGGACGTCGCCGCTCCCCGCCGCCGCGAGAATCGGATTGCCAGCGGCGCTCACGAGGCTCTCACCACTGGGCGCGGTCACTACCGTTGGAAGGCCTTTGAGGAGCACCGTCGTGCCTGTCTCGCGTGCGAGCTCACGGCCGACGTCATAACGACAGTTTAGAACACTCGTAACCTGCGTTTTCGCCAACCGCGCGAACTCCACCGGATGCGGTGTGAGGAGCATGGGACGTCCGCGGCTCGCGCGTCCAAGCGCGCCGACGTCGCCGTCGAAGACGTTGAGCGCGTCAGCGTCGAGGACCACCGGACCATTCCAGGCCGCAAGCACGCGGTCGACGAGCACGCGTGCCTCGGCGCTGCGGCCGAGGCCTGGGCCAATGACCACACCGTCTGCCCAGGATACGAGCTCACGCTCGAGCGCGCCGCCATCGGCCGGCCACGTGCCGGCCAGCGCAAGAGCCTCAGCGCTCTGGACGACGGGAAGACTCTCGGGCGCGACGAGTAGCCGCACCATACCGACGCCGCTCCGGATGGCGGCACGCGCGGCGAGCACCGCCGCGCCCGCCATGCCGCCCGCACCGCCGATGATCGCCAGCTTCTTGCGCGTTCCTTTGTGAGCGTCGGCCGAGATCGGCGGCAGCTGGCGGGCGACCCACCCCTCGTCGACAATGCCCGGCGCGCCGTCGTTGGCGGCGGCGTATGCGCCAAGCCCGATGTCGAGCACGACGATCGCGCCGCACGCCTGACGAGCGACGAGGTGTCCGCGCTTCACGGTACCAAAGGTGAGCGTCAGGTCGGCGGTGACCGCGCCCGTCGAATCGCCGCTCGTCGCGTCGACGCCCGTTGGCAGGTCGAGCGCGACGACGTAGGCACCATGGCGGCGCGCCTCATCGATCGCCGCGACCGCGTCGACGATGGCGCCGCGGGGCGCGCCGGACGAACCCGTGCCGAGGAGGCCATCGACGATCAGGGCCGCGCCCGCGGCCGAGTTAAGTGAATGCTCAACAGCGGCGACGACCGGGAGTGCGAGCTCGCGTTCAGCGACCGAGTCGGGCGTCCGCGCGGGAATCGGCTCGACAACAGTGACAGCGACACCGGTCGCGGCAAACGCGCGCGCGACGACCCACGCGTCTCCTCCGTTGTTCCCTGGCCCGGCGAAGACGCGGACTCCCTTCGTCAACAATCGTGGCACGCGGAGCGCGATTTCGGCGGCTGCCGCCGCGCCGGCGCGCTGCATGAGTGCGCGCGAGGGCACGCCAGCGGCGATCGCGGCAGCATCTCGCGCTGCCGATTGCTCGCTGCCGACCACGAAGACGCGCGCGCGCTGCACGGGCGAGCCGCGAGTGGTGCTGGCGCTATTTGTGGGAGGTTCCGATCGTGCGTCCGTAACTCAACTCACCGTTGTCGATGCGGACGTTGAACCCACAATCGGGATTGCTGCACGCCCACGCCTTGTACGTGATCGGCGCGCCATCGCGACCGTAGTCGCTGAGTGGGAGCAGGACACCTTCCTTGCACTTGCGGCAGCTCGGCAGCTCGGTCGCCTTCTCCATTCGCCCTCCCCGTCCCCCGGCGACGCTGATCGCGATCGCCTGTCGTCAGCAGCCACTAAACAGGCTGCACCCCACACCATGGATACTCGCGCTCGAAGGACTCTTCGAAGTCGTACACCCCAATGAACTCTTCGCGCGTGTCGCTCGGCTGACTCATGAGCAGTTCCAGATCGACGAGCGTGAAGACGATGTCGCCAATGTCCGCTGTCGTACGGACCCCCCAGTGCTCGAGGACCATGCGGGCCAGGACCCCATAGTGGTCGAGCGCAAGCTCGCGGCACGCAACCGCCAGCTCACGGCCAGTGATGTGGCGTCGCTCGGACAGGTGTTGCTGGCAGTACTCGAGGGCGGTAAGCACGAAGAGATACGCGCGCTCGTCGAAGCGCGACTCCCGCATGCGAATGCGGTCCATGATCCCATCGCGAAACGCCAACTCGGCCACTGATTCCTCTCGTCCGATATCGTCTACGGTCGAGTCAAAAGATGTGGGGTGTTCGACGACTTGGGTAGAGGGTTGCGGGCAGAGGGTTGCGGGCTGAGAGTAGAGAGTGGAGCGTAGAGAGTTGTTCACTCTCAGCCCTCTGCCCTCTACTCTCTGCTTACGTAAAGAGTCCCACCTGACCACCCGTATGCCAGAAGACGATTGTCTGATCCTTGCGGTACCGACCATCTCGAACAAAGGCGATGAGCGCGGCGAGCGCCTTCGCCGTGTAGGTGTGGTCGACGAACAGCGCCTCCGTGCGGGCCGCGAGAGACTGCGCTTCCCAAGAGGCGGGTGAGGCGACGCCGTAGCCCTCACCGACAAAACTGTCGTTGGCACTCACGTGCACGCCGCGCGCCAGAGCATCGCCGTCTGTTTCCAACATCGTGCCGAGACCAGCGATGATGCGACGCACCTCGGCCTCGATGGACGACGCGGGGTCGTCGGCGCTTATCCCGACAACTCGTGTCGGCAATCCGTTCAGCGCGCAGCCGGCGGTGAGTCCCGCCTGCGTACCGCCTGACGAGGAGGCGTGCACGATGGCGTCCGGCACGACGTCGCCCGGGAGCTGCGCGATCAATTCACCAACAGCACGCGCGAACGCGGCGGCGCCCAGGGGTGTGGACGCGCCGAGTGGAACCTCGTAGGGGACGCGTCCCTCCTTCCGCAGCTGGGTGGCCAGTCGACGCATCGTCGGCGCCCGCTCCTCCCTCGATGACACGTAGTGGAGCTCAGCGCCAAGGAGGGCATCGAGGAGGGCATTGGCACGGGGCGTCGCGGGCGGCTCCCCGTTCGCGATGAGAACGCATCGCAAGCCCAGACGGGCGGCGGCAGACGCAGTGGCCCGCATGTGATTCGACTGCACGCCGCCGACGGTGATGAGTGTGTCCGCACCGCGAGCGCGCGCCTCGGCGGCAACGAGACAGAGCTTGCGCACCTTGTTGCCGCCGAAGCCGAAGGGAATTGCGTCGTCGCGCTTGACGAGAATGCGCGGCGTGGCCGGACCGAGCGCCTCACGGAGTCGATGCGCCTCGTCGAGCGCGGTCACACCGGCGAAGAGCGGCTCGGCGGGAAGCTCGCCGAGCCGCGCCAACGCCGCGGTCGCGTTCACCGTGCCGCCGTGGCGGGGACAGGATACAGCGGGAACGCGTTGGCGAGCTCACGAACCTCGCCGCGAACTGTGTTCAGCACATTCTGATCTTCGGGCGCGCGAAGAACCCGATCGATGAGATCGGCTATGCGGCGCATCTCGCTCTCGCGCATGCCGCGGGTCGTGACAGCGGGCGTGCCGATGCGGACGCCGCTCGTCACGAACGGCGACTGTGTCTCTTTCGGCACCGTGTTCTTGTTCACCGTGATGCCGGCGTTGTCGAGCGCCGACTGGGCGATCTTTCCCGTGAGGCCGCGGTTCCGCAGATCCACGAGCATGAGGTGATTGTCGGTACCGCCGGAGACAATATGGAAGCCCCGCTCGGTCAGGGCGGCGGCGAGCGCCTTGGCGTTGGCCACGATTTGCGCCGCGTACTGCTTGAACGAGGGGTCGAGCGCTTCTCTGAAGCAGACGGCCTTCGCGGCGATCACGTGCTCGAGGGGTCCGCCCTGCGAGCCCGGGAAGAGCGACTTGTCTATCGCTTTCGCGTGCTCGGCGCGGCAGAGAATGAGCCCGCCCCGCGGCCCGCGAAGCGTCTTGTGAGTCGTCGTGGTGACGATGTCCGCGTGGGGCACCGGCGATGGATGCACACCAGCGGCGACGAGGCCGGCGAAGTGCGCCATGTCCACCATGAAGATGGCGCCGATCTCCTTCGCGACTTCGGCGAACGCGGCGAAGTCGAGGATGCGCGAATAGGCGCTGTAGCCGCCGAGGATCAGCCGGGGCCGATGCTCGCGGGCCTTCTTGCGCATGTCGTCGTAGTTGAGCAAACCATCATCGGTGACGCCGTACGAGACCGCTTTGAAAAGCATTCCCGAGAAGTTCACGGGCGACCCGTGCGTCAAGTGCCCGCCATTTGACAGATCCATGCCGAGGAAGGTGTCGCCCGGCTTGAGGAAGGCCGTCATCGCGGCGTAGTTGGCCTGCGCGCCGGAGTGTGGCTGGACGTTCGCATGGTCAGCGCCGAAGAGCTCCTTGGCGCGGTCGATCGCCAGCTGCTCGACCTCGTCGACGACTTCGCAGCCACCGTAGTAGCGTTTTCCCGGGAGCCCCTCGGCGTATTTGTTCGTGAGGGGAGATCCCATCGCCTCGAGGACGGCGGGCGAGACGAAGTTCTCGCTGGCGATGAGCTCGAGGCCTTCGTTCTGACGCTGGATCTCCCTCTCGATGAGATCCGCGATCTCCGGATCGCCGGCGCGCAAGGCGTCGCCCGGCGGACAACGATCCCAATTCGACCAGTTGGAGGTCATTACCGTGTCTCCGTCGGTTGCGCTCGTCCGTCGTTAGGTGCGGACGCCGCGTTCGCGTCTTCTCGTTCGATCTTCTCAATGCGCCGCTCGTGCCGGCCACCATCGAATGGAGTGTCGAGCCACTTCTCGAGAATCTGGCGTGCCTGCTCCTCGGAAAGGAAGCGGGCGGGCAGCGCGAGGACGTTGGCGTCGTTGTGACGGCGGGCGAGCTCCGCGATCTCGGGCGTCCACGCGACCGCGGCGCGGACATGCGGATACCGATTGGCGACGTAGCTCATGCCGAGCCCTGTGCCGCAGAGGAGTACACCGCGTTGCGCCATACCGTCCGAGACTTGCTGGGCCAGCGGGTGCGCATAGTCGGCGTAGTCCGTCGACGCGTCGGAGTTCGTTCCGAGATCGCGAACCGTGTAGCCTCGTTCGCGAAGCCAGCACTCGAGCCGCTGCTTGAGCGCGTAACCGGCGTGGTCGGACGCGATGAGAATTGGTTCGGGCATGGCTATTTGTTCGGCCACTGCGGCCACGTGCGGACCATCGCGTTGACGGCGTGAATACGCTGCTCGGCAAGGCGGTCGGCGGCGAGGTACGTGGGAATGCGCTCCTCGTTCGCGATCGCGAAGACGCGGAGCACCGTGTCGTAGATCTCGTCGGCCTTGCGGAAGGAGCGCGCCGACGTCCATCCGGCGAGCTCGCTGTAGACGTTGATGACGCCGCCGGCGTTGGCGACGTAGTCGGGCGCGTAGAGAATCTCGCGTTCCTCGAGCTCTTCGCCGTGTCGCTCCTCGAGGAGCTGATTATTCGCTGCACCGGCGACGATCTCGACCTTGAGCTGCGGAATTGTCTTGTCGTTGATGATCGCGCCTAACGCGCACGGTGCGAAGATGTCCGCCTGAACGGCATAGATCTCCTCCGTCGCCACCGCGCGCGCGCCGAACTCATTCGTCACGCGCTTCACGCGTTCGGGATCGATGTCGGTGACGACGAGCTTGGCGCCCGCTTCGTGCAGCTCCTTCGCGAGATAGTATCCGACGTGGCCACACCCCTGCAGCGCGACGGTGCGCGCCGAGACGTCATCGGAATTCCACCGTTCCTTCGCCGCCGCCTGGATGGCGCGGAAGACGCCGTGCGCGGTGACCGGCGACGGATCGCCGGAGCGACCCGCCAGTCCGGTGACGTAGTCCGTCTCCATGTGAACGAAGTCCATGTCGGCCGTGCTCGTGCCGACGTCCTCCGCCGTGATGTAACGGCCGCCGAGGCTCTCGACAAAACGCCCGTGAGCGCGGAAGAGGAGCTCGCGAGTTGTCGTCTTGTTGTCGCCGATGATGACGGACTTGCCGCCGCCGAGATTGAGGCCGGCGACCGCGTTCTTGTAGGTCATGCCGCGGGCCAGCCGCAGCGCGTCGACTATCGCCTCGTCGTCCGTGCCGTAGTTCCAGAAGCGGGTACCGCCTAACGCGGGACCGAGGACGGTGCTGTGAATGGCGATGATGCCGCGGTATCCCGACGCCGCATCCTGGCAGAGCACGAGCTGCTCGTGCCCCATGCTCGCGATCGTCTCGAACAGCTGCATCCCCTGCATCGCTGCGGGGTGAACCGGACCTTCCAACGTCGACGTTTCCATGGTGAGGTGATAGGTGCTAGGTGCTAGGTGATTGGTGCTAGGGGTTGGTGTTCGGGAGGAGGCGCCGGTGTGCAGTTTCTAGCACGTAGCACCTATCACCTAGCACCTGTCTCCTAGTTTCCCCCTCTCGAATACAATTCCCGCGCAATCACGATTCGCTGAATTTCAGACGTCCCTTCGTAAATCTCGGTCACCTTCGCGTCGCGAAAGAGGCGTTCGACCGGATAATCCTTCACGTAGCCGTAGCCGCCGAAGATTTGAATCGCCTCCTGCGTCGCTGCCATTGCGGTCTCGCTCGCGAAGAGCTTGGCCATGGCGCTGAACTGCGTCACGTGCTCGCCTCGATCCTTCGCCGTCGCCGCGGCGTGAAGGAGTGCTCGGCCCGCGCTCACCCGCGTCGCGATGTCCGCGAGCTTGAACTGGATCGCCTGGTATTCCTTGATCGGCTTCCCGAACTGCCGGCGCTCCCCTGCATAACGAGACGCGTTGCGCAGCGCCGCTTCGGCGATGCCGATCGCCTGGGCCGCGATGCCGAGCCGCCCATTGTCCAGCGACTGCATCGCATAAATGAAACCGCTGCCCTCGCCGCCGAGCAGGTTTCCCGCCGGCACGCGAAGGTTGTCGAACACCAGCTGTACCGTCGGCGAAGCCCGCAGGCCCATCTTGTCTTCCTTCTTGCCGACGTGAAAACCCGGCAGATCCGGTGTGAGAATGAAAGCGCTGATCCCGCGCGCTCCCCGGCGATCGCCCGGCGAGTCGGTGCGGGCCATGGCGACGATCACGCCCGCGGCCGGCCCGCTGGAGACCCACGCCTTTGTCCCGTTCAGTACCCAGCACTCGCCATCGCGTACAGCCTGGGCGCGGAGCGAGGCCGCATCGGAGCCCGCGTCCGGTTCCGAGAGCGCGAAGGCGCCCAGCAGATCGCCACGAGCCATCGGACGAAGAAAGCGCTCTTTCTGCGCATCAGTTCCCCAACGCAGAATCATCTGCGTCGGGAGCGAGTTGTGAACGCTCATCATGACCGCGATCGACGCGTCGACGGTCGCGATCTCCTCGAGGGCAACGAGATACGTGAGCATGTCGAGCCCGAGACCGTCATACTGCTCGGGAAGCAGCATGCCGAGGAAGCCGAGCTCACCAAGCTTCGCGACGATCGAAGGCTCGAAATGCTGCTCGCGATCCCACTGATCCGCGAACGGCGCGATCTCTCGCTCCGCGAACTCGCGCGCGACGCGCTGCACTTCGCGCTGTTCCTCGGTTAGTGGAGTGAGAGCCCAGGCCATTGACGGTGGTCGGTGATCGGTGGTCGGTGGTCGGTGGTCGAATGCGGTTCACCGTTCACCGTTCACCGACCACTTCAGTAAGAGTAGAATCCGCGCTTCGACTTCCTGCCGAGCCAACCTGCCGCAACATACTTCTTGAGCAACGGGCAGGGCCGGTACTTCGGATCGCCGAGGCCGTCGTGGAGCACGTCGAGAATGGCGAGACAGGTGTCGAGTCCAATCAAATCCGCGAGCGCGAGCGGCCCCATTGGATGATTCATTCCGAGCTTCATGACGGTGTCGATCGCCTCGGCGCTGCCGACGCCTTCCATGAGGCAGTACACGGCCTCGTTGATCATCGGCATGAGCACACGGTTCGCCACGAAGCCAGGATAGTCCTGCACTTCGACGGGTGTCTTCCCCACCGCCTTGCTCAACTCGAGAACGCGGCTCGTCGTCTCCGCCGATGTCGCGAGTCCGCGAATCACCTCGACGAGCTGCATTACCGGAACGGGATTCATGAAATGCATCCCGATGACGAGCTCCGGCCGGCGGGTACGGGCCGCAATCTCCGTGATCGAGATCGAGCTCGTGTTCGAGGCGAGAATCGCGTCCGGCTTCGCTTGCTTGTCGAGATCGGTGAAGATCTTGAACTTGAGATCGCGATTCTCGGTGACGGCCTCGATGACGATCGACGCATCGGCCACGGCGTCTACGGACGTCGCGGTCTGGATGCGGCCGAGAGTCGACTCCTTTTCGTGCGCCGGGAGCAACCCCTTCTTGATCTGACGGTCGAGGTTCGAGGCGATGGTCGAGCGACCCTTCGCGAGCGCATCGCTCGAGATGTCGATCATCGTCACCTCGAACCCACTCTGCGCGAAAACGTGGGCGATGCCATTACCCATCTGTCCAGCGCCCAGCACGGCAATCTTGTCGGTCATGATTCTGGAATTCGTCGTCGGTTGCGTCGCGCATAAAGGTAGGCGAGGCCGCCCAACATCCCGAGCCCGCCGGCTGCGCCACCTTCAGGACCCCAGACCCCGCCGGTAATCCAGTCGGGGCCCGCGTCTACGACCCGATAATCCGGCGACTCGAGCGGCAGACCGCTCACTGCGGTGTGGAGGAGCACCGCCATCGTCCAGTTCCACGCGAAGTGCGCCATCCAGGCGGCGTAGAGACTTCGCGTCGCGATGACGACAACACCAAGAAAGACCCCGGCAAGGATGACCAGGCCCACGGACTCGGCGCTCGCGCCAGGATTCCGCAGGTGCAGGAGGCCAAAGACGATGCTCATCGCGAGTAGTGCGGTGCGCCAGCCGATGGCGTCCCGGAGCACGGCGAAGATGTACCCGCGCGTCGCCAGCTCCTCGTAGAGCGCCGCGGGGAGTAGCAGCATCGTGACGCGCACTCCAGCGGAAAGAAGCGGCGCGTCGACGCTCGGAAGAATCCGGAGCCAGCCAACGCTCAGGAGCAGAAGACTGGGAATGGCGATCGCGAGACTGCCAAGAAGAAAGCCCCGCGCGAGCAGCGCGGGGCGGGCGGCATTTCGGTCGAGCCAGACATCGGACCAGGGGCGGTTATCCACGTACCGTACGCAGACGATGTGGCCGCCAAGAAGCGCCGCGACGATCACCCAGCCATCACTGGTGACGCGAAGGCCCGAGACGCCATACAGCCAGGCGACGATGGGCGCGAGAAAGGTCGATGCGACGAGCCCGCAGCAGTAGGTCGCCGCGAGGAAGAGGAGAATGCGCCAGGGCGCTCGCAGTCGCCCTTCGGCAGCGAACACCCATGCGCGAGCGTTCAATCGCGCGAGCGACGATTGCTGATGGAGACTCCACGTCCCGCGATGACGGCGGCGATGAAGGCCTTCACGACGTCGAGGAGAGCAAAGGGAGTGAGGCCAATCGCGACGGCTCGCGTGAGGCTGCCGTTGATGATCGTGAGCTCGGCCACGCCGCCGAGCAGAATGACGGCGGATCCGGCGGTCGCGGCGAGCCAGCGGCCGAGCAGCGTCGGCGCCCGACGGCCGAGCGCGCCGGCCACGAATGCCGCCGCGGGATACGCGATGAGATAGCCGCCCGTTGGCCCGAAGAACCGGGCGATGCCCGGCGCGCCCATGGGAGCGAAAACCGGTAGGCCGGCGGCGCCCGCCGCGAGGTACAGCACCATGCTGGCGACGCCGGCGACCGGTCCGAGCATCAGGCCGGCGAGCACGACGATCATCGGCTGCAGTGTGATCGGTACCGGCGTGAACGGGAGCGGGATCGCGACCTGCGACGCCGCGGCAAGGGCGAGCGCGAAGCCCGCAACAGCGGCGATGGTGAGACCGACGCCCCGCGGCTGTTCGATGGATCTCGAGAGAGTGCTCATGGTCACGAAATCGGAGTTTAAATGTTGCTCAATCGACGCGCTCGACGCTCAGGGCGACGGCGTCCCCACCGCCGAGGCAGAGCGTTGCCAGGCCAGTACGGGCGCCGCGGTCGCGCAACGCGTACAATAGCGTGGTGAGGACGCGGGCGCCGCTCGCGCCGATCGGATGCCCCAGCGCGATGGCGCCGCCGTTGACGTTCACCCGGCTCCAGTCCCACCCGAGCTCCTGACCGTCGGCGAGCGCCTGGGACGCGAACGCCTCGTTCGCCTCGATGAGGTCGTAGTCGCCGATCGTGGCGCCCGACTTCCGCATGAGATTGCGGACGGCGAAGATCGGGGCGAAGAAGAGATCTTCGGGGTTGGTGGCGCCGGTGGCGTAGCCGGTGATGCGGGCGAGGATCGGCAGGCCGTGCGCCTTTGCGAACGCCTCGCTCGCGACCACGGTCGCAGCGCCGCCGTCATTCAGGCTCGATGCGTTTCCCGCCGTGACGCTCAGCTGATCGGCCGCGGTTCCCTGTTGTGGAAACGCCGGCCGCAGCTTGCCGAGGGACTCCCGCGTCGTGTCCTTGCGCGGGCCTTCGTCCGTGTCGACGACAGTCGGTCCCTTCCGTCCGGGGACAGAGACCGGCGCAATCTCGTCCTTGAATTTTCCCTTCTCGATGGCGGCGACGGCGCGCCGGTGCGACTCGACCGCGAACTCGTCCTGCATGTCGCGCGTGACCTGTGCCTTTCGCGCGGTGTACTCGGCATGTCCACCCATGTGCACGTCACAGAACGCGCACCAGAGGCCATCCTTGATCATGCCGTCGACCATCTGCTGGTCGCCGAGCTTCACGCCGTTGCGCATGCCGTAGACGTAGTACGGCGCGTTCGACATGGACTCCTGGCCTCCCGCGACGATGACTTCGGCGTCGCCAGCGCGAATCGCCTGGGCGGCGAGCATCACTGCCTTGAGCCCGGAGCCGCAGACCTTGTTGACGGTGAGCGCGGAGATCGTGGACGGCAGACCTGCCTTCAGCGCTGCCTGACGAGCGGGCGCCTGTCCAACGCCGCCCTGGATGACGTTGCCCATGATGACCTCGTCGATCTCGTCGACGGGCACTCGAGAGCGCTCGACGGCGGCGCGAATGGCGGCAGCGCCGAGTTCTGGCGCCGAGAGCGGCGCGAGGCCGCCGAGGAACTTGCCAATCGGCGTGCGGGCGGCGGACAGGATGACGGCATTGATATCTGGCATATAGGGCAAGTTAATGACTGCATGAAGAGCGGAAACCGCATGAAGAGCGGAAGCCGCATATGGTGCGGGAACCGCGTAAACGGCGGGAACCGCGGAAACGGCGGAGACCGCGTGAACGACGCTCCGAATTCGGATTGGCGGGCGCGTAGTGCCCGCCTTCCTTTTTCGCACCGCTGTATTCGCGGTTCCCGCAGTTAATGCGGGTTCCGCAGTTCACGCGGGTTCCGCAGTTCACGTTTTCTGATTCAGTGATCGTGTCTGTGCTTCTCGCTTGACCTG
>JAJKIR010000097.1 GCA_021154325.1 Gemmatimonas sp. | reverse complement strand
CGTTGTCGCTCCTTTGTCAGTGGTTTCAGGGCTTGTCAGTGTCGTCAGGGGCCCAAGAGCAGACGCGCCGCCAGGATCTCTTGTCAGGCGATATGAGCAGACCCCGCGTCCCGCATCCCTCGCCCCGCGCCCCGCGTCCCTCGCCCCGCGCCATTGCCGCCGTGGTCGCCAGCCCGTATTCTCAACGCGCCAGCCTCTCTCGGAGACGTCATGTCCCTCGGCTCCTTCTTCAAGAAGCAGTTCGTCGACGTCATTCACTGGACGGAGTCCGGTGACGGCGTCCTCGCGTACCGATATCCGATGCAGGACATGGAGATCCAGTACGGTGCCCAGCTCACCGTGCGCGAGTCGCAGATGGCGCTCTTCGTGAACGAAGGGAAGGCAGCCGACGCCTTTGGACCGGGGCTCTACACCCTCGAGACGCGAACGCTGCCGCTACTCACGAACCTTCAGAACTGGGACAAGCTCTTTCAGTCGCCGTTCAAAAGCGACGTCTACTTCTTCTCGACCCGGATGCAGACGGACCAGCGGTGGGGAACGCAGAATCCCATCACGGTTCGGGATAAAGACTTCGGAATGGTGCGCCTGCGCGGCCACGGCATCTACGCCTACCACCTCGTGAATCCGCTCGTCTTTCATCAGCGCCTGAGCGGCACGCGCGACGTGTACACAACGGCTGACCTAGAGGGACAGCTCCGCAACACCATCATCGGCCGCGTGTCGGACGCCTTCGCGTCGAGCCAGATTCCGTTCCTCGATATGGCCGCGAACCTCGTCGAGTTGGGCAAGACTATCGGCGAGCAGATGGCACCCACTTTCGCGGAGCTCGGACTGCAGCTCGACACGTTCGTCGTCCAGAGTCTCTCGCTGCCCGAGGAGCTGCAGAAGCGTCTCGACGAGCGCATCGGCATGAACATGGTCGGCAACCTCCGGGACTACACCCAGTTTCAGGTCGCGCAGTCGATCCCCACAGCGGCGGCGAACGAGGGCGGTGGCGGTGCGGGCCTCGGCGCCGGCCTCGGAGCCGGAATGGCAATGGGAAAGGCTATGGCCGATGCGATCGGTGGCGGCACCAGTAGCTCGAACGCCGGCCAGGCCAACGCGGGCGGCTCGCCGCCCTCGAGTGCTGGCGACGCCGCGGCGACGAAGTTCTGCGTGGAGTGCGGCAAGAGCATTCCACGGGCTGCGAAGTTCTGCTCGGAGTGCGGCAAGCCCCAGGCATAGCACAACGAGCCCGATGACCGACGGCTGCGAGTGGGTCGTGGACGCGCGCGGGTGCGACCCCGTGCGGCTCGCCGACCTCGACACGCTGCGCGGTCTGTTCTCGGCGATCCTCGGCGAGCTGTGCCTAACGCCAGTCGCGAATGCCGTGTGGCACGTCTTTCCGTCACCCGGCGGCATCACCGGGCTCGTACCGCTGGCCGAGTCGCACCTCACGATCCATACCTTTCCCGAGCATGGCTCGGCCTGCATCAACCTGTTCTGCTGCCGCCCTCGCGCGGACTGGCCGTGGGTAGAGCGGCTCAGTGAGTCCCTCGGTGCGGATCGAGTCGAGGTGCAGCGTCTCGATCGTCGTTATGCAGCACCGAATCCGATGTCGGCTGTGGCTGCACTCGCCACTCGCCACTCACCACTGGGCGCTTGACCGCGAACTGCCCGAACTGCGGGGCCGAGATCACCTTCCGCTGGTCGAGCGCGGTCCAGACGACGTGTCCGTTCTGCCGTTCGATTCTCGTCAGGCATGACGTCGATCTCGAGCGTGTCGGCGTCGTCTCCGATATCCCGCCGTCGGCATCGGCAATTCAGCTGGGCACCGAGGGCCGCTGCGGGCGCATGCGGTTCACCGTCGTCGGACGCATCATCTACGAGTACGACCGTGGTCGCTGGAACGAATGGCACCTCCGGCTCGACGACGACTCGAGTGCATGGCTCAGCGATGCCATGGCGGAGTACGCGATCTCGCGGCAGCTGGACCACGCGCCGTCGCTGCCGACCGCTGAGGCGCTGCGCGTCGGTCAGTCGTTCACGTTCGACACGACGGCGTTCACCGTAGCCACGCTCACCCGCGCGCGGTACGGCGGCGTCGAGGGCGAGCTGCCGTTCGAGTACTGGGACAAATCCGAGATCCTCTTCGCCGATCTGGAATCCGAGAGCGAGCGATTCGCGACGATCGACTACAGCGAGTCCGAGCCGCTCGTCTTTATCGGCGAGTACCAGGAGTTCGATCAGCTGCGGCTGACGAACCTGCGCGAGATCGCCGGATGGTAGCGCCCCAGGTCAAAGGGCTGAACTGCCCCAACTGCGGCGCGGCGATTCAGCTCCGCACGGGTGAGCTCGCGCAGACTGTCGCTTGCTCCTCGTGCGCCGCGGTACTGGACGCCAAGGACCCGAATCTCCGCGTGCTGCAGCAGTTTCAGGGAAAGATCCTCACCCAGCCGCTCATCCCCTTAGGCACCCGCGGGAAGCTCAAGGGCGATCCATACGAGGTCATCGGCTTTCAACGACGCAAGATCAACGTCGACGACGTCGACTACTACTGGAGCGAGTACCTGCTCTGGAATCCGTACAAGGGCTTCCGCTATCTCACCGAGTACGACGGACACTGGAACGACATCGTCGTCACCAAGCGCGTGCCGCAGGAGAAGGGCGGCAAGCAGCCGACGATCGAATATCTCGGCGAGACGTTCAAGCATTTTCAAACCGCGACGGCCGAGACGACATTCGTGCTCGGCGAGTTCCCTTGGGAGGTCCGGCTCGGCGACACTGCGATGACACGCGATTTCGTGTCACCGCCGCACATTCTATCCGAGGAGACCACGGATAACGAGACCACCTGGTCGCTCGGCACGTACGTGTCGCCGCAGTATGTCTGGGAGGCCTTTCAGCTGCCGGGCAAGCCGGCGGCGCCGCGCGGCGTCTACGCCAACCAGCCCGATCCGAACGCGGGCCGCGCCGGAGAGATGGGCCGGCTCTTTCTCGTTTTCGCGGCGCTCGTCATCGCGCTCCTCGTCGTCAGGCAGATCACCGCGCGCCGCGACATGGTCTTCAAGCAGCAGTACGTCGTATCGTCCCGCAACGCCGACTCCACCGCCTTCGTGACCCCGCTCTTCACCCTCGCCGGGCGCACGTCGAACGTGCGCCTAACGATTGACACGAACCTCTCCAATAACTGGGCCTACTTCAACCTCGCCCTCATCGACGAGCAGACCGGCACCGCCTATGATTTCGGGCGCGAGGTGTCGTACTACTACGGACATGACTCCGACGGCTCCTGGACCGAAGGCTCGACCCTCGATCGGTCGACGATTCCGTCGGTTCCCTCCGGGCACTACTACCTCCGTGTGCAGCCGGAGCTGGGGACGGACAATCCCACGCCGCTCGTCTTCGGGCTCATGGTGCAGCGCGACGTGCCGAGCGTGACGTTCTTCATCGCCGTGCTCGCGCTCCTCGGCATTCCACCGCTCCTCGCGCTCCTGCGCCAGGGCGCCTTCGAGCAGATGCGCTGGCGCGAGAGCGACCACGCGCCGAGTACCGACGAGTGATGCGCCGACATCTTGCCTACGTCGCCTTCGCGTGCCTGCTGATCGCCACCCTCGGCCTCGCCGAATGGCGTGGCTGGAGCTTCAGCCGACCGACGGAAGTGAAGAACGTCCCGCGCAGCGTGCGCGACAACCCTGGATCGTATCGACCCGCGTACCTCTACCACGGCTCCGGCCGATATCTGCGAGGAAAGTGATATGACACCCGATGCGCTCAGGAACCTTGCGGGAAACGTGCTCGCGGGAATCATCTTCACCATTCTCGGCATCGTCCTCTTCGTCAGCGCGTTCATGTTGTTCGATCGCCTCACGCCAGGCACGCTCTGGAAGGAATTGATCGAGGACCAGAACACCGCGCTCGGCATCCTCATGGGCTGCGTGGCCATCGCGCTGGCGATCATCATCGCGGCAGCAATTCATTGAGGGCGCACAGCGCCGTCAATGGGGTTTCTATTTGAACCTGCGCCGCGCTTCGCGCGCGCAGGCAGCTCCTCTCGCCGGATTTACGGATGTCCCTAGCTCTGTTCGTCAGCGTTCTCGCCATCGCGGCGTGCGGGCTCATTTACGAGCTCGTAGCCAGTGCGCTCGCCAGCTACCTGCTCGGCGACAGCGTGCTGCAGTTCTCGACGGTCATCGGCACGTATCTCTTTGCGATGGGAATTGGGAGCTGGCTCTCGCGCTATCTCACCCGAGGGCTGGTCGCGCGCTTCGTGAGCATCGAGCTCATGGTCGGCATCGTCGGTGGGTTCTCCTCGACGCTGCTCTTTCTCGCGTTCGCGTACACGAGCGCGTTCCGCTTTGTCCTCTACGTCCTGGTCGTGCTCATCGGAATTCTCGTCGGGCTCGAGATTCCGCTGCTGATGCGAATCCTCCGCGATCGGTACGTCTTCAGGGAAGTCGTTTCGAACGTGCTCACCTTTGACTATCTCGGTGCGCTCGCCGCGTCGCTGGCCTTTCCGATTCTGCTCGTCCCGAAGCTCGGCCTCGTCCGGAGCGCGATGCTGTTCGGGCTCGTCAACGCCGCGATCGCGCTCTGGTCGACGTATCTCTTCGCGCCGACGCTCGGCGCGCGTCGTGCCTTACGAGTGGCATGTGCGGCGGTGATCGCGATCCTTGCGGTCGGCATGACGCAGGCGAAGCGCATAACGACGCTCGCCGAGGACAACATCTACTCCGACGAGGTGATCTTCTCGCGCGACACCCGCTATCAGCACATCGTGCTCACCGCGTGGAAGAACGACCTGCGTCTCTTTCTCAACGGGCACCTGCAGTTCAGCTCGCGCGACGAGTATCGCTATCACGAGGCGCTCGTTCACCCGGGCCTCTCCGCGATCCCCGGAGCGCGTCACGTCCTCGTGCTCGGCGGCGGCGACGGCCTCGCCGTGCGTGAGATCCTGAAATATCCCGCTGTGGAGAGCGTGACGCTCGTCGATCTCGATCCGGAGATGACGCGCCTCTTCGCGACGCACCCACTCCTGTCCAAGCTCAACGAAGGCTCCCTTGCGTCACCGAAGGTGCACGTGATCAATGCCGATGCGTTCGTCTGGCTCGATCAGAACGCCGACGTCTTCGACTTCGCCGTCGTCGATTTCCCCGACCCCAACAACTACGGGGTGGGGAAGCTCTACACGAGCGCGTTCTATCGCGCCCTCGAGCGGCACGTGAGTCGGGGCGGGATGATCGTTGTGCAGAGCACGTCGCCGCTCTTCGCGCGACAGTCGTACTGGTCGATCGTCGAGACGCTCAAGCGCGCCGGACTCAAGACATACCCATATCACGTGTACGTGCCGTCGTTCGGCGAGTGGGGCTTCACCCTCGCGTCCAGCGCCGACACACCGCCCTACGCGCCACCGACGTCGCTTCCCGCGCGCCTGCGATTCCTCGCCGCGACCGATCTCGCGCAGCTGTTCACCTTTCCGCGCGACATGCAGCCGGTGGCGGCCGAGGCCAATCGGCTCAACGACCAGGTGCTCGTGCGCTACTACGAGCGCGAGTTCGACGCCATCAATCGTTAGGCGCCGATGGCCATCACACGTCGGGAGTTCATCGCCGGCCTCGTCGCCGCGCCCGCGCTCGTCCGCCTGACGAGAAAGGCCCCGCGGCCAATTGCCGGCGGCTTCGTCGACGATGGGATGGCGCTTGGTCACTCGCTCCGCGACGGACTCGCGACGCCGCAGCGCGTGCCCGAACGTCGGCGCGTGCGCGTAGCCATCGTCGGTGGCGGCATCGCCGGCCTTTCTGCCTCATGGGAGCTCGACCGGCGTGGCTTCCGCGACTTCGTCGTCCTCGAGCTCCTCGAGCGGGCCGGCGGGAACGCACGCTCCGGTGCGAATGAGGTCTCGGCCTATCCCTGGGCGGCGCATTACGTGCCGGTGCCTGGTCCGCGCGCGACCCTCGTGCGCGAGCTCTTCGAGGAGCTCGGGTTGTTGCACGATGGTGTGTGGGACGAGCGGTCTCTCTGCTTCTCGCCCCAGGAGCGGCTGTTCATGTTCGGCGAGTGGCACGCGGGCCTCGAGCCCGAGTTTGCCATGACGGCCGCCGACCGCGCCAACTTTCGCCGATTCGCCGACATAGTCGCCGCGCACCGTGCGAGCGGCGAGTTCACGATCCCGAGCGCCCTCGGCGTCCGGCGCGACTCGCCCCTCGATCGATTGTCGATGGACGCCTGGCTAACGGCCCAGGGCTTCACATCCCCTCGGCTCCGCTGGTACGTCGACTACGCCTGTCGCGACGACTTCGGCGCCGCCGCGCGCCAGAGCTCCGCGTGGGCGGGGATCCACTACTTCGCGGCGCGCGAGCCTAACGAGCAGGGACCGCTCACCTGGCCGGCGGGCAATGGCTGGATCGTCGAGCGGCTCCTCGGCAAGCTGTCCGCCTATGTCCGCACCGGCGCGCCCGTCGCGCGCGTTCGACGCGAGGGCTCGCGCTGGCGCCTAACGACTCCGGGTGTCGAGTACGAAGCCGACATCGTCATCTGGGCGGCGCCGGCATTCGTCGCGCCCTATGTCGTGGACGAGCTACACGAGCGCCGGCATCGCGCGGATTTCGTCTATTCGCCCTGGCTTACCGCCAATCTCACCCTCGAGCGCTGGCCCGCCGAACGCGGGTTCCCGCCGGCGTGGGACAACGTCATCTACGATTCGCCAGGATTGGGTTATGTCGTCGCTACGCACCAGTCGCTGCGCACCGTCGAGGAGCGCACCGTCTGGACGTACTACCACGCGTTCGCCGAGCTGACGCCTGAACAGGCGCGGCATGAGCTGATGGCCCGCGACTGGGCGTACTGGCGCGACCGGATTCTCGACGATCTGTCGCGAGCGCATCCCGACATTCGCGATTGCGTCTCGCGCATCGATGTGCTTCGGCTGGGACACGCGATGATCCGCCCCACTGTGGGCTTCCTCACGCTCCCTGACCGTACGACGCCGGCGTCGTTGCCGCAGTTCTTTCACGCCCATTCGGATCAGAGCGGTTTGTCGCTCTTCGAGGAAGCGCAGTATCACGGCGTGTCAGCCGCCCGCGCGGCGCTCTCGGTTGTGGCTGGTGGGCGGTGAACTGTGGTCGGCAGAGCGCTTCCCGGAGAGTGGATGGCGACTATATTTCACCGTGTCCCAGGTCCCGGAGGGCGAGAGCCTTCTAACTCCGTCAGGACCCCGAAGGTAGCAGCGGCATGAGGTGTCTTTTGTCG
>JAJKIR010000096.1 GCA_021154325.1 Gemmatimonas sp. | reverse complement strand
CAGTCGATGCGTATCTGGATGTACCGTCGCGGTCGGAGCTCGCGCGTCTCGAGCGCGCGTTCACGAAATGAGGGCACGGTCGTCCTGGTGATGTGAGTTGCTTGCAGCCGTCACACGCCGCGCCCATTATCGGCCATGACCACCAAGGGTGATCCGCCGGCGTCATCGGACGCGGGCGCGTCGTCACTGCCGGAGCTCCTTGGCCAGATCGACGCGATTGCCGAAGGCGCGCCAGACAGTGATACAATCGCGACCGGATTTCCGAGCCTCGATCGGAGCATCGGCGGCGGATTCCGACGTGGCGATCTCGCCGTGCTCGGCGGCGACGTGGGGAGCGGTAAGTCGGCGCTGGCGCTCGCCATCGCGCTGCGTTCGGCGGAGCGCCATTCGGTCGCGTATTTCTCCGGCGAGATGACATCGCAGCGGTTGATGGAGCGCGTGCTGGCGATCGAAGGCCGCGTTCGGATTGACGAGCTGCGTCAGGGAGCACTGGACGAGTTGGCGCGCGCGCGAGTTGGCGCGGCGGTGATTCGCTTGCGCGAGCGGCTGCCTCGCTTCGGCCGTCTATCCATCGAAGCCAAGACCGGTTTGGCCGAAGGATGGGAAGAGGCAGGGGTGCCCGATCTGGTGATCATCGATTCGCTACAGGGCATCGGCGCGGGGCGACGTGATGCCGCGGAGGAGCAGGCCACCGCGGTTCGCGCGTTGAAGGCGCTGGCGCTCGATACCGACGTCGCCATATTGGCCACTGCACAGCTGCCGCAGCTCGCCACACGACCGGATCGGCGGCCCCAGCTCGACGATTTCGGCGCCCTCGGCGCGGTGAAGCACCATGCGGACCTCGTGCTGGCCCTCTATCGCGAGAGCATGTACGACACGGCGCGCGACGTCGAAGGCGCGACGGAGCTGCTCGTGCGCAAGAATCGTCACGGCAGCACCGGCTACGTCGATCTCTACTTCTACGCGCAATGGATGCGCTTCGAAGACATGCTCGATCCCGATCGTTAGGTGATTCGATGTTGAGTATTCGTTGGGGCGGACTTGCCTGTCTCCTGGCACTCGCGGCCGTGTCATGCGTCACGGGCCGAACGAGCGGCCCGGAGGCGATCGCACGCCTCGAGCGTGAGCGCTCGAGCAATCCGCGATCGGAGCCGGTGCTCCGGTCGCTCGGCATCGCCTATTACAAGTCTGGAAACTCCAAGGACGCGCGCGCCATACTCGAGCAGGCCTCGGCGCTCGACCCGCGCGACGGGACGGCGGCGCTGTACCTGGGCTTGGCGGCAGAGGCACAGAATGACGTCCCCGCGGCGCAACGCGCGTACGCATCGTACGTGCAGTACGGCCGCACGACTCGGGTGCGCCGCGCGCTCGAGGCGCGTCTCGCCGCGCTCCAGCGGCGACAGCTGCAAGAGGCGGCGCGCAACGAGGTGCGCGACGAGCAGCGTCTCGCGCAGGTGCCAGGCACGCCAAACGTCGTCGCCGTGCTGCCGCTGACGTTCAGCGGCGCCGATACATCGCTCCGACCACTCGGCCGCGGCCTGGCAGAGCTGTTGACGACGGACCTCGCGCGCTCCTCGCGGCTGACGGTGGTCGAGCGGCTGCGGCTGCAGGCGGTGCTGGATGAGCTCGCGCTACAGTCATCGGGAGCGACCGATTCCGCGTCGCGCGTTCGCGCGGGGAGGATCCTGCAGGCCGGCCGAATCGTGCAGGGCTCCATTCTGCAGCAAGGGCCGCAGCTCCGCGTCGACGCGGCGGTGATCGACGTCCCGACGACGCGCCTAACGGGCGCGACGAACGACGATCGCGCGCTCGACGAGCTGCTCACCCTCGAGAAGAACATCGCGCTCGGGCTCTTTCAGCAGCTCGGCGTAACGCTCACAACCGCCGAGCGAAATGCAATCGAGCAGCGGCCGACACGATCACTGGCCGCATTCGTGGCGTACAGCCACGGCCTGCTGCTCGAGGACGAGGGCCAGCTCGAGCGCGCGGAATCCTTCTATCGAGACGCGGTGCGGCTCGATCCGGGATTCGGGGCGGCACAGGCGAAGAGTCAGGAGACGCACAATCTCATCGCGGGAGGCCAGGTCAACGCGCGCAGCATCGAGGCGGGGCTGGCCGGTACGGCTGAGGGTCGCGTGGTCGAAGCCGCCACGTTAGGCATGGCGGGCGGCACGAGCGACGGCGCGACGGCACTCGGCGTCGCGGGCGACCTCAACCCGACGACCGCCGGTGCCGCGGCAACGAATGCCTCCGGCGCGTTGACCGGACCTCCCGTCCGCGACCCGGCAGCTGCCGGAACGGGTATCGAGAATCCGGGACAGCGGTCAGCGCGGATCGAGATCGTGGTGAAGCGACCATGAGGGCGGCAATTCGCCTCGCGGCCGCGGCCGCCGTCTGGTCATCACCTGTCGCTGCACAAACCATCTATGACTCGAACGTTCGGGCGGCGCCGCAGTTCGTACAGTATCGGCTCGCGTCACCGATCAACGAGACGATCTCGGAATTCACGACGCCGATCTTCGTCGTCATTCCGGTTTCGCCTACGCTCAACTTCGACGTCGGCTCCGCGTACGCGTGGGCGCGCGTGTCGCCTAACGGCTCCAATACGGAAGCAACGAGCTCCATCAGCGGCCTGACCGATACACAGGTTCGCGCGAATCTCGCCATCGGAACGGACTTCATCGTGCTCACGGCGGGAGTGAATCTCCCGACCGGTCGCGAGTCAGCGACGCAGGCACAGCAGCTCGCGGCATTCCGGATCGGCAGTGACTTTCTCGCGTTCCCGATCTCCAACATGGGCACGGGCCTCGGCTTCACGGGCGGTGTGGCGCTCGCGCGTCCGCTCGGAGCGTGGAACCTTGGCGTGGGCGCGAGCGTGCGGCAGAGCTCCGCGTACGAGCCCCTCGTTGCATCGGGCGGTGCCCGCGTTCGGTTTGAGCCTGGGAACGAGTACCGTGCCCGCCTGGGGCTCGATCACGCGTTTGGCACCGGACGAGTGGCATTTGGCGTCACCTATTCGAAATTTGGCGACGACGATCTCGGCGGCTCGATCTACAACACGGGCGATCGCTACGTCGCACAGGCAGGCTTCAACAACTCGTTCGGCGGCGCGCGAGTCCTGGTGAACGCCTGGAATCTCTACCGCCGCTCAGGCCTGATCTTCACGGGCGAGCGCACCGGCCCGGAGGACATTGCCAACCTGCTCGTCGGCGTTGGGTTCATGGCGCCGGGGGGCGTGCTCGAGCCCTCAGTCGAGCTGCGGAATTGGACGCAGGAGACTCTGAGCGCGAGCGCGCTGGCCACGTTAGGCGTGCGCTACGCCGTGGAATCCGGCGGGATTTCGATCACTCCGAGTGCTGGTTACACCTTTGGCCGATTCGCCGCAGTTGGTGGAAACGCGGATCTCAGCGGATTTCGCGCGGCGCTGGCAATGCGCTGGGGTCTTTAGTCCGACTCCGCTCTGCCGCGGCGCATGTGGTTGGGCGCTATATTGGTCCCGAGAATCGCCCAAGCAACTTCTCCCTCTGTTCCTCGAGCGGCGTATGGCTGGTCACAGTAAATGGAAGCAGATCAAGCATTACAAGGCAGCGACCGACGCGAAGCGCGGCGCGCTGTTCACGAAGCTCATTCGCGAGATCACTCTCGCCGCCAAGCAGGGCGGCGGTGATCCAGAGGGGAACGCGCGTCTGCGAACCGCGGTCGAGAACGCGAGAGCGAGCTCGATGCCGAAAGAGAACATCGAGCGCGCGATCAAGAAGGGAACGGGAGATCTCGAGGGCGTCGATTATCAGGAAGTGACGTACGAGGGCTACGGCCCCGGCGGCGTCGCCATGATGATCGAGGCCGTGACCGACAACGCCACGCGGACCGTCGCCGACGTTCGGCATCGCATGTCACGCGGCGGTGGCAACGTCGGTACGCCGAACTCGGTCGCGTGGATGTTCGAGAAGAAGGGCCAGATCCTCATCGACGGCGCCGGGCGTGATGAGGACTCGCTCATGGAGGCCGTCCTCGACGCCGGCGGCGAGGATCTGCGGCGGGAGGATGATCAGTACGTCGTGACGACCGCGCCAGGGGATTTTCACGCGGTGCGGAGCACGCTTCAGAGCAAGGGGCTCCCGATCGTCGAGGCCGAGCTGGCGATGGTCCCGAAGACGACGGTAAAGGTCGAGGGACGGGACGCCGAGACGCTTCTCAAGCTCATCGAATCGCTCGAGGAGCTGGACGATGTGCAGAAGGTCTGGGCGAACTTCGACATCGACGTCGACGCGATGGTCAGGAGCTGAGAGTGGCGGGTTGCGAGTGGCGAGTTGCGAATGCCAAGGAGCTGGGTTGCAGGATTTCTGAGCCGGTGTTTTTGACTCGGTACTCGCCACTCGCCACTCGCCACTAACACCCGCCATGCTCGCACTCGGCATCGACCCCGGAACAGCCAACACGGGATACGGAATCGTTCGTGGCGATCGGTCGGGACTCGTGAGTCTCGTCGAGTGCGGCGTGATCCGCACCCGGCCGCGCGATCCGCTCCCGGCTCGGCTGAATGAAATCTTCGATGGAGTTACTCAGCTGATCGCTCGGCATCGCCCGGATGCGCTCTCGGTCGAAGATGTCTTCTATTCGCGGAACGTGCGGACGACCGTGGTGCTGGGCCACGCGCGGGGCGTGATTCTTCTCGCCGGGCAGCAGGCCGCGCTCGAGATTCATGAATTCGCGCCTGCGGAGATCAAGAAGGCCGTAGTGGGATCGGGCGCCGCGACCAAGGAGCAGGTTCAGTTCATGCTCACGCGGCTGCTCCGCCTCAAGGCGGTACCTCAGCCTTCGGACGCGGCGGACGGCGTGGCGGCGGCGCTGGCCTACCTCATGAGCGCGCGGCTGCCCTCGCTGGCAGTGGCTACGCGCACGCGGGCCGACCAGCAGGATCGCGGCCGCCGCGACGCCGCCGTAGCGCGCGCCCTGGCGCGGATGGCCGCGCGCCGCGCCGGCGGCGGAGACGAGTCGGGCCAGTGATCGCGCACGTCGCGGGGACGCTGCTCGCCAAATCGCTCGATCGCGTCGAGGTGATGACGCCCGGGGGCGTGGGCTACGAGCTGTCGGTGCCGTTGAGCGTTTACGAAACGTTGCCGAAGGTCGGCGAGAACGTACGGCTGCACACGTACCTCGTCGTCAAGGAGGATGGCTGGCAGCTCTTCGGCTTCTCGACGACGTTCGAGCGCCAGGTCTTCCAGCGAGTGCTCGACGCCAAGGGAGTGGGACCAGCCCTCGCGCTCGGTCTCCTGTCGACGCTGTCCGCGGAGCGGCTCGTGCGCGCGATACGGGAAAGGGACATCGTTACACTCCAGAGCGTCCCTCGCGTCGGACGAAAGAAGGCCGAACAGCTCGTCCTCGACCTCGCGGACAAGCTCGACGACGTGCAGGTTGTCACATCGGGCGGCGTCGCCAAAAGTGAGGGGCCGGCGGCGGAGGACGCGATTCGCGCGCTCGGCTCGCTTGGATACTCGATGGGTGACGCCGAGCGCGCTGTGAAGGGCGTGCTCGACGATGGTGGTCGCGGGATGAGCGCGCCGGAGCTCATCCGCCGTGCACTGGCGAAAGTTGGCGGAGGCAATCGGTAATGCTCGCTGCAAGACGCACTTCGACGTTCACCGAGTCGGTGATTCGTGAGATGACCCGCATCGCGCAGATGCACGAGGCGGTCAATCTCGCGCAGGGATTCCCCGACTTCCCCATGCCCGAGCCGCTCAAGGACGCGGCGTGCGCGGCAATTCAGGGGAACATCAACCAGTACGCCGTCACGTGGGGATCAGCGAATCTGCGAATCGCGATCTCCGAGAAGTACCGGCGCTGGTACAACATGGAAGTCGATCCGGATCGCGAGGTCACGGTCACCTGCGGCGCGACGGAAGCGATGGCGTCCGTCTTCATGGCGCTGATGGATCCGGGCGACGAAGTGATCGTCCTCGAGCCGTTCTACGAGAATTACGGACCCGACGCCATTCTCGCCGGCGCGACACCCGTCTTCGTCCCCTTCGAGCGGCCCAACTGGACGCTCGATGCCGACCGGCTGCGCAAGGCATTCAACAAGCGCACGAAGGCGATCGTCGTCAACACGCCGCACAATCCAACGGGACGGGTGCTGACGCGGGCCGAGATGTCGCTGATCTCGGAGCTCTGCCTCAAGTACGACGTGTGGGCGATCACGGACGAGATCTACGAGCACATTCGCTATGCGGGCGAGCACCACGTCATGGCGACGTGGCCGGAGATGCGCGAGCGCACGATCACGATCTCGGGACTCTCCAAGACATTCAGCTGCACGGGCTGGCGACTCGGCTACGCGATCGCGCCGCCGGCGCAGACCGCGCCGATTCGCAAGGTGCACGATTTTCTCACTGTCGGCGCGCCGGCGCCGCTGCAGGCGGCGGGCGCGGTGGGTCTCGCATTCGACGCCGATTACTTCAATCATCTCGCGCTGGATTACCGGGCGCGTCGTCACGTGTTGGTCGAGGCGCTCACGGAGGCAGGCTTCACCTTCTCGGTGCCGGAAGGCGCGTACTATATCCTCGCCGATTTCTCCGAGCTGAGCGATCTGGACGACGTCACGTTCGCGAAGTGGATGACGCAGGAGATCGGCGTTGCGACGGTGCCGGGCTCCAGCTTCTATCATGATCGCGAGCTGGGACGCAAGCTTGTGCGCTTCGCGTTCTGCAAGAAGTTCGACACGCTTCGCCGCGCGGCCGATAGGTTGGCGGAGGTGAGGCAGAAAGCGTAGCGCGGGACGCGGGACGCGGGACGCGGGTCGTGGGTTGCGGATTGCGGGTTGCGGGTTGCGGGTTGCGGGTTGCGGGTTGCGGGTTGCGGGTTGCGCAAAGACATACGGCCCACGAGAAATCGTGGGCCGTATGCTTACTCTCTACTCTCTACTCTCTACTCTCTACCCGCGTCCCGCGACCCGATTTAGCGCTGTCTGTTCGCGGCGGTGCTCACCTGGAGCAGGATCGCGTGCAGCGCGAGGAACTCGGCCGGCGGGTTCACGAGGAACCCGGCGTTGGCGTTGTTGACGAAGCCATTGAAGGCGCTGAGCGCATTCTGCAGCTGGCCCGCGGTGGGACGCGACAGAAGACTCGGCAGATTGCTCAACAGCTGATTGACGACGGCCTGATTGGCGCCGCTGTTCGATAACGCCTTCGTCATCGCGTCGCGCGCCTCGGGCGTAGCGGTGGTCATCATCAAGATCGCGACGCGCGCCACCTCGGCCGGAATCGCGACGCCGGTGAT
This sequence comes from Gemmatimonas sp., assembly GCA_021154325.1. Taxonomy (GTDB): domain Bacteria; phylum Gemmatimonadota; class Gemmatimonadetes; order Gemmatimonadales; family Gemmatimonadaceae; genus AG2. The sequence goes on along the minus strand of JAJKIR010000096.1, from coordinate 1,057 downwards.
CGGCGAGATGATGTTCCCGCGCTCGCGGAGGAGGCGCTCCATCTCGGTCCCGACGGCGTTCGCGACCGCGAGGTCGACGGGGACGGCGACGGTGCCTGGAGTGAAGAGATTGACGACGACGAACGGGATCGTCGTGTTGTTGTTCGCGGTCTGGGCATTGGCGGGCGACGCGAGAGCGACGCCCAACGTCGCCACGCTCAGCCCGGCGGCCAGGAGCTTGTTCATTCGGCTACCTCTGGGGTGGCAGGAAGATGTTACGAACTTGAGCAAATTTGAATCCGAGTGCGACGCCGAGGAGGAACGAGGCCTTGTGACCGTTCCGACCCAAGACGTCGGCATATGCGGGCGTGATGACGAGCGGCACCCACCGCAGCGGCAGAACCGAGATGCCGAGCGACAGGTCCTGGCCACCCCAGTCGCCGATCAGCGTCACCTTCTCGTGAACCCGGAGCCCGGCGCTGCCGAAGACGCCGATGCCGCCGCGATCCGCCGTAGTGGTGAGGCTGTCGAAGTTCGGGCTGAAGCGACCATCGCCGACGCCGAGGTTCGTCGTCAGCGTGCCGAACGGATCGCCTTCACGCTGGCGGAGGCGCCAGACTTTCGACGCGACGCCGTAGTACGTCTTTGGTGCGTCGAGGCTGCCCCACCCCGCGAGGTTCTCACCGCCGATCGCGAGCGCCAGATTGCCCGGCAGCACGCGATGGAGCTTGAGACCGAGCGCGCCGTTCTGGCCGAATCCCTCGCGGATTGTCGAGAATGAGAACACACTCACCTCGACGCCGATGTAGTCGCGCGAATTCCAGAGACCGAAGCCGGCGACTGCCGAGCCGTCGCTCGATTCGCCGCTGCGCGTGCGACTCGAGAAGCCCGCCCCGATGAAGCCGTCGCCGAAGTTCGCGCCGTACGCGGACTGCGAAGACGTATTGTGACCCGGCGCGAAGCGCGAAGCCGTTGCGGCCACTTCCGTTGCCGGGACCAACGGCAGCTGAAAGCGTCGCCTCAGGCTATCGAGAATCTGCCCGGGGTTCTGGGCCCAGACTGGGTGAACCATCGCGCT
>JAJKIR010000095.1 GCA_021154325.1 Gemmatimonas sp. | reverse complement strand
GAGGATACCACCGGGATTGCCGCGGAAGTCGAGCACAATCCCGCGGACGTTCTGCTTTTGCAGAGCGCGTACGGCATCCTGAACTTCCTGCGCGGCCGTCTCGTTGAAGCGGTCGAGCGGGATGTAGCCGACCCGATCGCCGTTAGGCCCGAACGAGATCGCGTAGCGGACCGCGGGCACGTGAATAATCGCGCGCGTGAAATGAACCTCGATCGGATTGGCGACGCCCGGGCGGGCGAATTTGACCGTCACCTTCGTGCCCGGCGTTCCCATCAACTGGTCCTGCGCCTGCTGCGTCGTCCAGTTGACGACGTGAATGGTATCGATCTGAACGATGCGATCGCCCTCGCGTACGCCGCCCGCCTCCGCAGGCGTGTTCGGGAAGACCTTGCTGATGACGATCTGTTTTTCTTGCGGCTCGATCTGCATGCCGATGCCGCCGTACCGACCGCCGGTGTTGGTTGAGAAGGCCTTGAAATCCTTGGGCGAGAGCAACTCGCTGTAGGGATCGTTGAGCTCTTTCACGAGGCCGCGCGCGGCCTTCTCGTAGAGCTGGCCCTGATCGAGGGTATCGACGAAGCGCTCGTTGACGAGCTGGAGCACCTGGTCGAGCAGCGCTTCGCCGCCGCGAGCAACGCGGGACTGGAGCATGAAGCCGCCAGCGACGAGCGGAAGCACAACAACGCTGGCGAGCGCGAATTTGCGAGAGCGAGTGATCCGTGACATCAATGCGTCCGGCTTGGGGACGAAGAAATAATAGCGGACCGAAGTGAGCGGGGTCAGCCGCGTTCACCTTCGATGGGCGGCTCGTCCCTGCGGTCGCCCTTAGTCCAAATCGCCTTCCACGACATCTCTACGCCGGAGCGAAAACGCTTCTTCGTCAGACGCAAACCATCGGGCGAGATTGCTACGGTGTACGGCTCGCCGTCAATGAGAATCTCTCGTCGGATCGTTCGTTCGAGCTTCGTGGCCATGATCTCGTCATACCCGCCGCGAGTGAGCCAGTTCGCACCAAGCTCCGTCGAATCAGACGCCCCGGGCCGCCAAGACGTAATCGACGAACCACTCTCGCTGCTGTTGCCGAACGGTCGCGCTCCGTACCACACCAGCCGTTTCTAGCATTTCATGGGCCGGTTGCAGAACGCGCTGCAGATGTGACGGATAGCGCTGCATCAACGGCAACAGCTCCTTCAATCGCTCGAGCGACACGCGCCACGTGAGGACGTCCTCGGCACGGGCCACCTCGAGCAACCGGTAGAGACGGCGGGCGACCGGCGACGCGAGCTCGAGATAGCGGGTGACCGAGACTGACGAGGTAAAGCGCCCGGCGAGATTCTCCCGAATCTGTGGTGCGATGACCACCCGAGCGACCCCCGGCTCGGCTGCGGCGACGCTCTCGAAGAGAGCAAGCTGATCTCGATCCGCGACGCGTCGGCGCTCGATGACGACGGAGCTCAGAATGGAGAATCGGGCTTCGATGGCACGGCCAGCGACCGAGCTGTAGTAACTGCCGGAGGATTCGAGCATCGTCCGCTCGAGCCGCACCAAGGCACCGCGCAGCTGCTCGTACGTTCGGCCATCGACCTGCCGTCCCAGCGAGCGGAGAAATGCATGGAGAGTGAAAGTGACAGCGCCATCGGCTGGCTCCCCCGCCTCGTGATAGCGATGCATCAGCTCGACGTAAACGTCCTGATCGAACGTTCCCGGGAGCCGATCGCCGGGGCTGGGAAGCACGCGCCAGCGACCACCGTCGTCAGACGAGCAGCTGATTGCCGAGTCGTCGGCGGAATCGCTGAGTCGGAAGAGCGGGAGGCGCTCCAGCGACCGATCGAGCAGAACAACGCGCGCGGTGACGCGTCGACGCGCGGCGAGGCTCATGAATGGGAAAGTGATGCAATGCCTGACGAGCGGCAAGCGCTCGCACGTCAGTACTCGCTCAAGAGAGCGCGATCAGTTGGCCAGTAATGGCGCTGGCGGCATCGCTGCACAAGTATGCGACAGCGGACGCCACCTGCTCTCGCTCGATGTAGCGGGCACCCTCTCCCATAGACTGCATGTTGGCGGCAGTGCGAATGGACGTGGGGGCAAGCGCATTCGCGCGGACCCGGCTTCCGCGCTCTGACTGCGCCACCGCGCGCATGAGCGTAACAACGGCGGTCTTGGCCGCGGCATACGCTGCGACGGCGGCTACGTTCGCTCCCGGAAGCGCAGCCTCGGAGGCAAAGTAAACGATCGAGCCGTGTCCCGCGCGAAGGAGCGGAAGAAGTGCGCGCGTCACGACATAGGCGGTGGTGAGGTTGATCGTGATCATCCGATGCCACGTGTCGACATCGCTCTCGGAAAGTGAGCCGCTCAGCGCGAAGCCACCGGCGACGTGCACGAGCGCCGACAACCGATCGCCATGCTCCCTGCGCACGCGATCACCGAGTGCAGACACGGCGATCGCATCGGCGAGATCGCAGCCGAACGGAAATGCACGATGCCCTGCGGCGGTGAGCGCCGCGGCGCGCTCACGTGCCGTGTCGGCGGTGCGATCCACCAACAGGAGCGTTGCCCCGGCCTCGGCAAGGGTGCGCGCGACGACTTCGCCGACCTGGCCTTCCCGGCCTACACCAGTCAAGAGGACCGGATCGCGGAAATCGTTTCCAGACATGGCACAGAGTATGTGTACGATTCGCTCGGAATGCCAACGAGCCGCCACTACAGCTTCGCCGAGCGCCTGGAGCGCTTGGGAATCGTCATCGTCACACTCCTGCTGGTGTATCTCGCGTTCGTTGGACTGCTCTCGATCACGCGTGGTACGCCTGTCCAGACGGTGATCGCCGAGGGCGATCGCAGCGGCCCGCCACCGCCGACCGATTCGCTGTTCGCGCGGACGATGGAGATGTATACCGGAACGCACGTCGAGCCTGGAACGCGTGTGATGGCCGTGAACAACGGCGTCGTCTACGATTCGCTCTGGAAAGACCTCCGCGCGGCGAAGCAGGCGATCAGCGTTCAGATGTACTACTCGCTGCCGGGAAAGGTCGCCGACACGCTCGCCGCCATTCTCAAGGAGCGCGCTCGCGCCAAGGTCCGTGTCCTTCTGCTGCTCGATGCGTTCGGCTCACAGAATCTCAAGCGCAAATGGGCCGACGAGCTTCGCGCCGCAGGCGTCGAGCTGGCGCTGCTGCGCAAGCTACGCTGGTACTCGATTCACAACGCGGCCGATCGTTCGCACGTGCGAGTCGTCGTTGTGGACGGGAAGATCGGGTACACTGGCGGCTTCGGCGTCGCCGACTACTGGCTGGGCGACGGGTTGCACGAGGATCAGTGGCGCGAGTCCAACGTGCGATTCGAGGGTCCGGCGGTAATGCAGCTGGAGGCAGCGTTCGCGTCCGCATGGGCAGAGGCGACCGGTGAGCTGCTTACGGGAGACATCTTCTTTCCGACGCGCGGATTCGCGCCGCTGCCAGGTGGAGTGAAGGCGGGGCTGCTCTTCACCGCGCCGACGACGGGGAGCACTCCGGCCGAGCGCTTTCTGGCGCTCAGCCTCGCCGCGGCGCACAGGAGCCTCTATGTCACGAACTCGTACTTCGTGCCCGATGATGACTTTCGGCGATCGCTAAAACGCGCTGTGCGCCGCGGCGTCGACGTGAGAGTGCTCACGGTTGGCGCGAAGACGGACGTCAAGACCACCTGGTATGCCGGCCGACACTGGTACGAGGAGCTGCTCTCCGCCGGCGTCCGTATTTACGAATACCAGCCGACGATGATCCACTCGAAGACGATCGTTGTGGACGGACTCTGGTCCAGTGTCGGGTCGATGAACTTCGACAACCGCTCGCTGGCCTTCAACAACGAGTCGAATCTCGTCGTTCTCGACCCCACGTTCGGTGGGACGATGGACTCGACCTTCTTCGACGACCTTCGACACGCGAAGGAGATCACCCTTGCGGAGTTCCGCAAGCGCTCGCCCTGGGAACGATTGCTGGAGACGGGCGCGGTGATGCTGTCTCGCCTGCTCTGAACGGCGTCGGCGTGGAGCCGTTAGGCGACTAGCGCAGCTCCTCTCGGCCGAGAGCGGCGCGCACTGCTTCGCGCATCGCGACTACTGCTTCGTCACGAGCGGCGGGGGAGTCATCGCGGACGTGAATCTCGATGCCCTCCGCCACCGGAACGCGGCGCCACGTGAAGGGGTGTTCGTCGTCCGAGGGCACGACCGCGTCCGCGCGAACGCCAAGGGCGGGCGCGAGCGACGTCGCCACGCGCCGCTCGAGCGCGTCACCCGTGAGCTCGTGCAGCTCACTCTTGATTACCTCGAGCGTTGACCCTTCGCGCTGGCGAATCTTGATGGCAAGCAGCTGCAGAAAGTGCCGGTAATTGTATGTCGCCGCCGTTCCGGTGCCCTCGGGTCGGTCGAGCAACCCGTTCGCGACGTAGAAGCGGATCGACCGCGCGCTGGGAGCAACACGAGCAGAGGCGTTCGTCGGACGCATGCCGGCCGCGTCGACGAGCGCCGTCACGTGCGCCGCTAGTCCGCGCGCATTCCAAGGCGCGTGTCGCGCGTGTGCGCGCAGGAGTGAGATCGGAGAATCAACCATTCGTATCGGCGGTGGTCACTTCGTCGGTGGCGCGGTTAGGCAGCGTGATGGTCACCGTCGTTCCGTTGTCGGCTGTGCTCTCGATGGTGATGGTTCCGCCGTGATCGTCGAGGATGCGCTGGCAGAGCGCGAGTCCTACCCCCGCGCCGCCCGGCTTCGTGGAGAAGAACAGCTCGAACACGCGCGGCAGGAGATCGGGCGAGATCGGCGGTCCGTCATTGTGCAGGCGGGAGCGCCATGCCCCGGTCGCCAGCACGGAAGACGTCAGCGTGAGGTCGCTTCCCTCCGGCGCTGCGTCGACAGCGTTGGCGAGGACGTTGGTGAAGACCTGTGCGATCTGGTCGGTGTCGATCGGGAAGGCAACGCGCGACTCGGCCGCGTGATGCCGCACCACGAGCGCCTTGCTCTCAAGAAGGCCGCGCTTTGCCTCGAGCACACTGCGCCAGATGCCGTCAGGATCCGCCGCCGCCATCCGCATCGGCTCGGGTCGGCCGTACTCGAGCAAGGAGCTGACGACGCCGTTCAGCCGCTCGACCTCACGCAAGATGCGGCCGACGTTCCGCTCGACCACCGGGTCGTCGCGCACACGGAACCGGAGCAGCTGCGCCGCCGACGAGATGCCGAAGAGCGGGTTGCGAAGCTCGCGCGCGATGCCAGCGGAGATCTCCCCGATTGCCTCGAGGCGTCTCCGTTGAGTGAGTCGATCGACGTCCTGGGCGCGATCCATGGCCGATGCGGCCTGCATCGCGATGCTCGTCACGAGACGTGTGGTGTCGCGCAGCTGGGTCGATTCGGAAGCGGCCGGAAGCACAACCGTGACGGCGCCGAGGACGTCCCCGCTCACCATCGGGACCGTGAGCTCGATCCCACGCGGCGTTTCGCGCGACACCGCGATCCGCTCGCTGATCGCGCGGTGCCACGATGAAGCGAGCGACTGCTCGAGTTGATCGCGATCATCATCGAAGCCGTTCTGATGCAAAACCTCGAACGCTCCGAGCTCCGGGTCGGAGAGGACGAGGGCCGTGGCGTCGCTCGAGACGGCGCGCCGAAGTTGCTGCGCCGTCTCCTGCGCAACGCGCTCGCGCGAGATGGTGGGCGCGAGCGCGAGCGCCGCATCGAGGACGCGGCGATCGGTAACAGAGGGCACGGCTCCGGCGTCCGGACCGATTGATGACGCGCTCATGGGTGGATATTACGAGCGGCGTTTTCAAAGCGAAACGGCGGAACGCAGCAGTGCGCCCCGCCGTTCGCGAGAGTTTAGAGAATGAATCTCAGCGACGTGCGCGCTTCCGACCGCCAGCCTTGCGGCCGCCCTTCTTCGCGCCGCCCTTCTTTGCGCCGCCCTTTTTGGCACCGCCACGCTTTGCTCCGCCCTTTTTGGCTCCGCCTCGTTTGGCCGAGCCCTTCTTCGCGCCGCCCTTCTTGGCGGCGCCCTTTCTTGCACCGCCTGCGCGGCCGCTCGACTTCTTCGCGCCCGACTTCTTGGCGCCACCGGATTTCTTGGCCCCGGCGGACTTCTTCGCGCCACCCGACTTCTTCGCGCCACCAGAACGGCCAGCGCTCCTTGTCGCGCCGGAGCCGCCGGCACCACCGCTCATGCCTCCGCTCGTTGCGGAGCCGCCCGAGCCGCCGCCGGAGAATCCGCTACCGCCGCCCGAGGCACCACCACTCGAAGATCTGCCGCCGCTCCGACCACCGGCTGGGAAGATCTCGGTCTCCTCCTCTTCTTCCTCGACGAAGGTGCCTTCCTCTTCGTCGTCATCATCGTCCTCGTCGGTGCTGTCCCAGAGATCGTCACTACCTCGGGTACCAGACCACCCACTCTCCTCGTCCTCATCGTCCTCGTAGTTGCCACCGCCGCCGCCG
>JAJKIR010000094.1 GCA_021154325.1 Gemmatimonas sp. | reverse complement strand
TCTTCGTGATGATTCGCCCTCGTGGCGGCGGCTTCGTCTACTCGGAATCGGAGCGCGACGTCATGCGACGGGACGTCGTCGTCGCGCGCGAGCTCGGCGCCGACGGCGTGGTGATCGGCGGCCTCCTGCCTAACGGCGCCGTCGATCTGCCGCTCGTCAGGATGCTTGCGGAGGCCGCGCGCGGGCTGCCGGTCACGTTCCACCGCGCGTTCGATCTCACTCCGGATCTCGAGGCGGCGCTCGAGTCGCTCGCCGGCGCGGGCGTGCAGCGCATTCTCACCGCTGGCGGCGCGTCGAGCGCCGCGGAGGGCGCGTCGATGCTGGGCAGGCTGGTGGGCCGAGCGGGCACGCGCATTGTCGTGATGGCGGGCGGCGGGGTGCGCGAGGAGAACGTGCGCACGCTCGTGTCCACATCAGGTGTGCGCGAGGTTCACGTGCGCCTCACACGATTGACACGCGGCACCGCGCCGCAGGCGCGTGGCGAGCTTCGCGTGCGCAGACCGTTGCCAGACGACGAGGCGGTCTGGGAAGAGACGGACGAGCAGCGCATCCGAAGCTTCGTCCAGACCGTCACGCGTCGCGGCTGAGACGAGTCCAGCGCCTAGTGGTCCCGGCCGCGACCGGTCTTCTCCTGGAGCTCGTCGATCTTCTTCGACGCCTCGGCCTTGGTGAGCGACTCGTCAACCGACTCGCCTGCTTCCTGCGCAAGAGTGTGGAGATAGGACTCCTGCGGCCCGGTCATGCTCTCATCGCCAGTGACCCACTGGTCGGGATCCTTCTGCGCTCCCGGGTTCTGCTGAGCCGTCGTGGCGCGTTTGCTCTTCGCCATTTTGCCTCCATTCATACAAGTCTCGGTGGGCTTTCCATCGGACAGGGAGCAGGATGCGTGCCGAATAAACGCCGAAGCTGTCGCAACGACTGCCTTCGCTCTAAGGTTGCGGTCTCCCTCCTTCTCTTTCCGTCACCCCTGAAAATGCACCGACATCTCGCGCTGATTGCCGGCTTCGCCGTGCTCACCTCGTGCACGCCCCGAAGGGGCGCGAACACTGGGCCAATTCCGGCGACCTCGTTCGACGTCGTCATCGACAACGGCCGGATCGTCGACGGCACGGGAGCGGGATGGTTCTATGGCGACGTTGGCGTCGCCGGAGATCGCATCGCGCGCATTGCTCCTCCGGGTGCGCTCCATTCTGCCAGCGCGCGGCAGCGCATCGACGCGCGGGGGCTCGTGGTTGCGCCGGGATTCATCGACATCCAGAGCGGCTCGTACGGCAACTTCATCGGTAACGGCGACGGCCGCTCGGTCAGCAAGATCACTCAGGGGATCACGACCGAGATCATGGGTGAGGGTGGCACACCAGCACCCCTCAATCCCGCAACCCGCCAGTCCGGGGGCTTCGCGTTAGGCAGCCGAGGCGCAGATACCAACTTCACCGGTGCGCACGGGTTCGCGGCGTGGCTGGATGCGATGGCGCAGCATGGCTCGTCGCCCAACGTCGGCTCGTTCGTCGGCGCGGCGACGATTCGGGTATATGCCAAGGGCGAAGCGCAGGGTACGCCGACAGCGTCGGAGCTCGACACGATGCGCGCCGTGACGCGGCGAGCGATGGAAGACGGTGCATTCGGCATCGGCTCCGCGCTCATCTATCCGCCCGGGAACTACGCGACCACCGGCGAGCTGGTGGAGATGGCGAAGGCGATGTCGCCGTATGGTGGCGTCTACATCACGCACATGCGCTCCGAGGGCGATCAGCTGCTGGAGGGGATCGACGAAGCGATTCGCATCGGCAAGGAGGGCGGCGTACCGGTGGAGATCTATCACCTCAAAGCCGCCGGAAAGCGCAACTGGCTCAAGGCGGCGTTGGCGATCGCGAAGATCGACTCCGCGCGTCGTGCCGGGATCGACGTGCAGGCGGACATGTACGCGTACACGGCCGGCGGCACGGGGCTGTCGGCGTGCACGCCGCCGTGGGCGTCGGAGAATGGAAAGCTCATTGACAACTTGCAAACCCCGGAGACACGCGCCCGCATCAAGGCCGAGATGCTGAATGAGCATACGGAGTGGGAGAATCTTTGCGTTCTCGCGACACCGGAGAACGTGCTGCTGTTAGGCTTGCGTCAGCCGCAGGACGCCCAGTACATGGGCAAGCGCCTGTCGGAAGTGGCAAAGTCGATGGGGAAGGACTGGCCGGACGCAGTTATGGATCTGCTCATCGCCGAGCGTCAGCGCATCGGCACGGTGTATTTTCTGATGAGCGAGGACAATGTGAAGCTGCAGCTGCAGCAGCCATGGATGAAGTTCGGCACCGACGCGGGCGGCAGTGACCCGGACAGCGCGAAGGGCACGCTCACGCACCCCCGTGCGTACGGCAACTTCCCGAAAATTATGGGACAGTACGTGCGGGACGAGCACGTGATCCCGCTCGAGGACGCGGTGCGCAAGGCGACGTCGGCGGTGGCGACGCGTCTCTCGCTCGAGGAACGAGGCGTTCTCCGCGAGAGCTTCTATGCAGACATTGTGGTCTTCGACCCGACGACAATCGGCGAGCACGCGACGTACGACAATCCGCACCAGCTGTCGACGGGCGTGATGTTCGTCTTGGTGAATGGCGTGCCGATCGTGGCGGCGGGGAAGCCGACGGGAGCGAAGCCGGGCCGCGTCCTGCGCGGTCGTGGGTGGCGTCAGGCGAGTCCGTAGCATCGGCGAGGGCGCTGACCGAATCGCCTAACGCGATGCGTCGAGTTGCCGGACTACCTCGGTCCTGCACGTGGCAGATGAGCGAGCAGGGCCCCTGCCAGCGCACCAACAACGGCGCCACCCACCAGGCCGATGTACGGTGAGGCTTTGTATTTGTCCGCGCAGCCGGGAGTCTCACATGATCCCCGCCCCAGCTCGCCGAAATACAGACCGACTGCGGCGCCGATCACGCCGCCGATGATCACTGGTTTGAGAGATGCTTTGTCGGCCGTATCGACGGGCGTCAATAACCCAGAGTGAACATCGACCGCCGCCGGCCGCGAAACAAGCGGGTGCGGCAGCTGCGCGTGTAGCCTTGACGCCAGGAACAGCAGGACGATCAGGCTTCGCAGGGGAAGCGTGCGGACCATGGACATAGCGCTTCGCGCGTCGTGACCTTGCGTGGCTCTCTCGCCCTTCGCGCTCCTCTGCGGCGCGATTGGCCCAACAGTGGCCTGAGGTTCAACGAGCGCCTTCTGGTGCGACCTAACGAGGTGCGTGTAGCCCATCGTCGTCGTCGATGAAGATGAGGCGGAGCGGCACGTCGGTTAGCGATTATGGAATCGCTCTCAGGCCAACGCATGTTGTCCTGACCATTTGAATGGTGAGGGAGTAATAGGCCCCTAGTAGAAAGACAAGCCAGCCCACCATCGACTCCCTTCCCGTCACTCCGAAGCGGCGCCCCATGCGGTACACTGCGATTGCGCAGAAGACCAGTGGTAGCACCGACGACAAAAGCCGCACACCGAGGTACGGAGAAGTCGCGATGCTTGGGAAGGTGCACGCGGCGGAACGAAGGTCTGGGTCGGCTCTCAGGCGATCGGCTATTGTTGCAGTGCTTTCGGCCGCATAAGAAGCCATCGCGCCAGCCAGGATACAAAGGGCTAGGAGAATTGTCCGCGCCACGTCGGCAGCCACCGCGACTGAGGTGCCTGGTACCGTCACGCGCTCGGTCGCGGCAGACTTCCCCGTTAGTGCAAGTGCCGAGACCGAGGCGCCTAAGCCAAGGACTACGTAGCGCTGCACCTGCTGCAGCGCCTCGATGAGGTTAGACGCGAGCAACTCGTTAGGTGTGCCCATTGATCCTTCTGTCAGCGGTCGACGCGCTCCTCGTGAGATCTAGAAGAGCCTGTATCTTGTCTCGCATGATCTTCCGAGGATCACCACTGGGGAGCGCATCGTTCGCCAGCGCCATGAGGGCGAAGACTTCGGCGGGGCTGCTGACGCTAACGAGCTCTCCGTCCGGATCGGTTACGACGACGTGCGTTTCCCAATCCACGTGATCGATCGAGACAGCAGCACAGGGGCGTTGCTTCCACTCGTCGGGCTCGAGGGCCGGCGCGATTTCGATTGGCATTGACGCGCGCGTTTGCGGACGCCTAGGGTGCGGATGAGTAAGTGCGATAGCCGAGCACTTCACCCGGATCCACACGCCCCGGTAGACCGAGGCCAGGAAGCAGCTGTGTGTCGATTTCAAAATGTAAGTGTTCGTCGGCGCCACTCATGCCGCTCGCATTGCCCGAGGTGCCGGTGAAGCCTAACAGTTGGCCTTCGATCACGTCTTGACCTTCAGCGCACAGCACGCTTGAGAGGTGTGCATACCGTGCGTAGAGCGTTTGACCATTTCTCACGAATTGCAACGAGATTTGCATCCCATACGCATCGTTAGGCACATGGCGAATGTCTCGGACAAAGCCGTTTGTAATGGCAAAGATCGGTGTTCCGACGGGCGCAAAAAGGTCCCAGCCCTGATGAGGCTTAGGAGTACCGTTCGGATACGTGCGGACCATGCCGAAGGTGTTGTGGGTGTCTTGCCGACGAATCTGCATCTGATTGAGTGGATTTCTCATGGCGGCCTCGCTGTTTGAGTTCGCGACCGGTTTGCACCCTGAGACCGAACATATTCACACGCGGGCGTCCCGCCAGCGTCATTTCCACACGTCTTCCACAACTCTATGCGGAGAAGCAATTTACCCGCGCCAGACTCGCGCTCGTTTGCTAGGTTCGGAGCAGGGCGACGCTGCCTCTCTCCCAACTTCTCTCTCGTGCATCCGAACCGCCTAACGGCGAAGGTTGGGCACACGAGATCAAGTACGACGGCTACCGGTTGCTCGCGAGCGTCAAGCATGGCCGCGCGTCTCTGCGTTCGCGTCCTGGGGCGGATTGGACTTCACGTCTCCCGCTGATTGCCAAGGCCGTAGCGTCGCTGCCCGTGCAGTTGGCGCAACTCGACGGAGAGGGTCTCTACCTCACCGAAAATGGCTTCCCCGATTTCGAGGCGTTACAAGCGTCGACGCGCAGCAAGGGGAGTCAGCGGCTCTATTACCAAGTATTCGACCTGCTGAGCATCGTGGGTCCTTAGTGCTGAGCCTCCTCAGCCACGGCTACGCTCCCACCGTCCATATGGTGGCCTACCTCTGCGGGCCGGCGCGCAACCGCTTCCTCGCTCGACGTCGCAGGACACAACGCCACGAGGCACGCTTCGCGGCCTGCGGCTCTCTGCTCTCAGAGGCACCCAGCGGGCCGCGTTGGGCATCACTGCGGATGACGAGGAGATCGTCATTGACCCTCGCTATGACGCGCTGCTGCAGATCGTGACGAGCGACGAGCTACAGCTCCTCGTCTGGCGGTCAGAGGGCGTGCCCTACAGGGCAATAGGGCAGTGGCTCGGTATCAACCGTGAGGCCGCGAAGAAGCGCGCGCTGCGGCTCACGCGCCGTGTCCGTGGGCGATTGGGCGACTGATTGCCTAACGTGTTCAGGATTGGCCCTGCAATTGGCCCCAACGCACTGCGCCCGGCCTCGTGAGAGAGCCGGGCGCCCGTTGCGTAAGCGCTTATGTGGTAATGGAGCGGAGGGCCGGGGACTCGAACCCCGAAGCGGTTGCCCGCGGCAGTTTTCAAGACTGCTGCCTTACCAATTAGGTCTAGCCCTCCCAAGCCCGAAATCTCACCGCCCGTTTCGCCGGACGCAACGCGTCCCGCATCCCGCGGCCCTCGCCTGGCGTGATACACTTCGCATCACCACCCGTTCGGAGCCAACCGCGTGAGCGAAATCCAGGGCATTCACCACGTCACCGCGATCGCAAGCGATCCGCAGCGGAACGTCGACTTTTACGCCGGCGTCCTCGGGCTACGGCTCGTGAAGCGCACCGTCAACTTCGACGATCCGCAGACGTACCACCTCTATTACGGTGACGAGGTCGGCACGCCGGGCAGTATCATGACGTTCTTCCCCTGGCCCGGGGCGCGGCGCGGGCGTATCGGCGCGGGACAGGTGGCGGTGACTTCCTTCTCCGTTTTGCCGAGCGCGATCGGCTTCTGGATCGAGCGCCTCGTTAGGCACGGGATCAAGCACCAGGGGCCGACGAGACGCGGCTCCGGGGTCGACACGGAGCAGGTGATCGCGTTCACCGATCACGACGGGTTGATGCTCGAGATCGTCGGACATCCGGGCGCGGAAGCGAAGCCGGCGTGGGGCGGTGCGCCCGGCATCTCGAAAGAGCAGGCAATCCATGGCTTTCACGCCGTCACCCTCTGGCTCGAGGATGACGCCGCCAGCGAGCGCGTGCTCACCGCAACGCTCGGCTTCCGGCCCTTGCGCGAGGACGGCACGACACGGCGCTTCGCCGCCGGCGATGGCGGGCCGGGGACGATCGTCGACCTCCGCACCATCGGCGACTTCGGGAGCGGCGCCGGCGGAGCGGGGACGGTGCACCATGTCGCCTTCAGGGTGCCTGACGACGCGACGGAGCTCGCGGTGCGCGGGCGCGTCACCAGCGCCGGCCTTCATCCCACGCCCGTCATCGATCGGAATTACTTCCACTCCGTCTATTTCCGGGAGCCGGGCGGCGTGCTCTTCGAGCTCGCGACGAATCCGCCGGGCTTCGCGATCGACGAGCCGGTGGAGCATCTCGGGGAAGCGTTGAAGCTGCCGCCGCAGTACGAGCCGCATCGCTCGGAGATCGAGGCGGTGCTCCCACCAATTCACCTCGGCGTGCCGGAGGCCGCGGCCACGCTCTTCGCGAGCGCCGGCGGCCCGGAGGAGGTGAGTGGGGAGGCGCTCGGATTCGTCCACCGCTACGTGCCGCCTAACGCGGGCGCGGAGCTCGCCGGTGGTACGACACTGCTGCTACTCCATGGCACTGGCGGTGATGAGGAAGATCTCATCCCCGTCGGCCGAGAGCTGCTTCCCGGCGCGGGGATGCTGAGCCCGCGCGGCAAGGTGCTGGAGCGCGGCGCGCCGCGA